>NZ_JBMVFX010000015.1:0-111892 GCF_049538415.1 Cellulosimicrobium sp. AB352
CGTGGTTGCCGGGTCAGACGACGGCTGCGCGGTGCTCGGTCGACGCGTCGGCGTCGGCGTGGTCGGTGACGGGGACGTCCTGCGGGCCGGTCCGGAGCACGACGAGCGCGACGTCGTCCTCGCCCGGCCCCGGCAGCATCCGCGTGAGCGCCGCCTCGACGACCTCCTCGAGGGGCCCGCGGTGCGTGCCCTCCAGCGCGCGGGCGAGGTCGGCCAGGTCGTCGCGCAGGTTGTGGCCGCGACGCTCCACCAGCCCGTCGGTGTACAGCACGAGCGTGTCGTCCGGGTAGAGCTCGACCGTGTGCTCGGTCCGCACGGTGCCCGACGAGAGGCCGAGCGGCAGGTCGTTGCGCCGCGTGAGCGTGTCGACGCGGCCGTCCGCGCGCACGAGCATCGGCGGCAGGTGCCCCGCGCTCGACCACCGCACCGTCCGCGCCTCACGGCGACGCTGCTCGGGGCTCTGCTCGATGCGCGCGAGGATCACCGTCGCGATCGCGCCGCTCCCGAGCGCGAGCCCCTGCACGGCCGCGTCGACGCGCTCGAGGACGCGTGCGGGCGACGCGCCGCTGTCGTAGCCGATCGCCCGCACCAGCCCGCGCAGCTGCCCCATCATCACCGCCGCCGCGAGGTCGTGGCCGACGACGTCGCCCACCACGAGGGTCGTCGCGCCGTCGGGCGTCACGAACCCGTCGTACCAGTCGCCGCCGATGTCGCGGTCGAGCGCGGCGGGCTGGTAGTGCACCGCGACCTGGAGGTGGTCGGGGTCGGGCGGCTCGGTGAGCACCGCCTGCTGGAGCGCGAGCGCGACCTCGCGCATCTGCGCCGTCTGCTCCTCCGAGCGCTCGACCCGCAGCCGCAGCGCGTCCATCGTGGTGCGCAGGCGGACGGCGTCGCGCAGCGCGGCCCCGACCGTCGCGGCCAGGCCGGCGAGGTACCGCGCGTAGTCGCGGTCCCAGGGGCGCAGGGGGCTCGCCCGGAGCACGAGGATCCCGGCCACGCCGCCGCGCACCGCGTCGCGCAGCGGCTTGACGACGAGACCCTGCGAGACGATGCGCTGGCGGGTCCGGAACACGCGCTCGACGAGGCGGGTCTCCGCCGGCTCCGCCTCCGGGCCGACCGACCCGACCACGCGGGGGCGCGCGCCGCGCACGTCGTAGAACGCGGCGCGCGCGACGTCGGGGCTCCCGGCGAGGACGTCGAGCACGGGGCGGCCGAACGTCGCCAGGTCGGTGAACGTCGTCGGGAGCGCGCCCTGGAGCTCCCCGAGCATCGCGAGGCGGCGTTGGTTGACGACCGCCAGGGTCGTCTCCGTCGAGATGTCGAGCACGCCCGCGATACGGCCGTCGTCGTCCCGCAGCGGGCTGTAGGAGAAGGTGAAGAACGTCTCCTCGTCGTAGCCGGAGCGGTTCATCACGAGGTGCAGGTCCCGGTCCGACGACGCACGCCCGGTGCGCAGGACCTCGTCGAACAGCGGCCCGACCTCGTCCCAGATCTCCGCCCACACCTCCGCCGCCGGGGCGCCGAGCGCGCCGGCGTGCTTGGCCGTGCCGAGCATCTCCTCGTAGCCGTCGTTGTAGATCAGCGTGAGGTCCGGCCCCCAGACGAGCATGACGGGGAAGCGCGTCGAGAAGCACAGGCGGACGGCGTGGCGCAGCGCCTCGGGCCACTCGTCGGGCGGGCCCAGCGGTGTCCGCTCCCACGCGACCTCGCGCGCCTGCCGACCCACGGCGCACTGCGCCGTGGCGTCGACGAACCACTCGGCATCCATCCGCGCATCGTAGGCGAACGGCCGTCGCCCGCTCCCTGGACGGCGTCCGCCCGTGCGGGCGGGCGGCCGGTCTCGCGCGGCGGGTCCGCCCGTCGGCCGACGCCGCAGGTCGGCTAGGGTGTGCGCGGCCCGACGGCGGCCACCGGACCGCGGGCGCTCGCCCGCGCCGGCCGACAGGACCGACATCGACAGGGGTGTGGACGTGCAGCGCAACCTCGTCCACGTGTTCGACGTGACGGGCGCGGACCCGGCGCTGCTCGACGACGAGCCGACCGTCCGCCGCTGCCTCGACGCGATCGTCCGCGAGGCCGGGATGACGCCGCTCGGCGAGGTGTCCCACCGCTTCGAGCCGCAGGGCACGAGCGTCGTGCTGCTGCTCGCGGAGTCGCACCTCGCCGTGCACACCTGGCCTGAGGACGGCACCGCCTACGTGACCCTCACGACGTGCCGCGCCCCGGCGTCGGCCGCGTTCACGGACGACGTGCGCGCGCTCCTCGCCGAGGAGCTCGGCGCCACCGAGGTCGCCGTGCGGAGCCTCGCGTGAGCCGGACGCCCCGCCCGCGGCTCGCGATGCGCGTCGGCGAGGACCTCGTGGGCGCCCCGCCGCAGCGCGCGACGCCGCGCGCCGTCGCCGTGCTCTCGACCGTGCACGGCGGCTCCACGTTCACGTGGGAGGAGTGGCAGCTCCTCGCCCACGACGGCTCCGACGTCTGGGTCGAGTACGACCACGACACGCGCGACGTGACGCTCCTGCGACCGACGGAGCCGTGGCCGCCCGTCGTCGACCTCTCGGGCCTGCGGACCGGCCGGACCCTCGGGCTGACTCTCGAGGGGCGGCAGCACACGCTCACGGTGCGCGAGCACGGGACGGGGCGCGTCGAGCACGTCGAGGGGCAGTTCGCCGAGCCGTTCGCCGTCGGGCAGGAGGTCGAGTACGTCGACCTCTCGGCCCACGGGGCGATCGTGTCGATCGAGCGCACGACCGGACCGCTCGGCCCCGTCACGTCCGTCTACCACGGGCGCCGTCTCGACAGCGCCGAGCAGCAGCTCCTGTTCGGCCGCCGCGTCGCGCCGCGCACGGTCCCCGGCGGGCGGTTCGTCGCCTTCGCGGTCGCGGCGGTCGTGCTGCTCGGTCTCGGGTCGTGCGCGGCTCGCGCCGCCTCGGGCAGCGCGTCGTGCACGCCCCGCTCCGTCGTCACGACGTCGCCCACCACCGGCCAGGTCGGCACGACCGACGACGGCACGTGCGTGCGGCGCACCGTCTACGGCGGGGGCGGCGGAGGGCTCGGCAAGTGACCCGCCCCGCGCCCGGTCGTCCCGCCCCCGAACCCCTGCACCCGTCCGCCCGTCCCACGACCCGAACCCGGGAGACCCCGTGATCTCTGCCGCCGCCCCGCTGGCGTTCCTCTGGTCCTTCTTCTCGACCGTCCTCTACTCGGTGCTCGGCATCGTCCTGCTGCTCGTCACGCTCGTGGTCGCGAACAAGGTGTTCCGGCTCAACCTGCACCGCGAGCTCGTCGACGAGCACAACGTCGCGTTCGGCGTGATGATCGCGGGCCTCGCGGTGGCGATCGGCCTCATCATCGCGGGGACGATCAGCTCCTGACCGTGCTCGACCAGCAGGAGGTCCCGCCCGGAGGCCCGCCCGGGGGCGACGTGGCGGCGGACCCCGGCCCGTCCGCCGGGCGGTCGGGAGCGCGCCACCTCGACCGGCCGACGGTGTTCGCCGCCGCGCTCCTCGTGGCCGTGGGCGGGCTCGTCTACGAGCTCATCCTCGGGACCGCGGCGTCGTACCTGTTCGGCGACTCGGTCGTCGCGTTCTCCGTCGCGACCGGGCTGACGCTGTTCGGCATGGGCCTCGGCTCGCTCCTCGCGCCGCGCCTGCAGCGCACCGCGGGGCTGAGCTTCGTGCGCAACGAGCTCGTGCTCTCGCTCCTCGGCGGGACGTCGGTGCTCGCGCTGTTCTGGGCGTACGCCGCCACCGAGCTCGCGTGGGTCGTGTTCGTCGTGCTGTCGCTCGCGATCGGGACGGCGATCGGCGTCGAGATCCCGCTCCTCGTCGCGGTGCTCAAGGAACGGGGGAGCGAGGGATCCGTCTCCCTGCTGTCGAAGGTGCTCGCGCTCGACTACTTCGGGGCGCTCGCCGCCTCCCTGCTGTTCCCGTTCCTGCTGCTCCCGTACCTCGGCCTCGTGCGCACGGCGTTCGCGGTCGCGGTGCTCAACGTCGCCGTCGCGGGGTTCATGCTCGCGCGCATGGGCCACCCGCCGCGGTGGTCGGTGCTCGCGGGCGTCACGCTCGTCGTGCTCCTCGCCGGGTTCGCGGCGTCGTCGTGGCTCGAGGCGCGCATCAGCGCGGGGATGTACCAGGACCCGGTCGTCGCGCAGGAGCGCAGCGCCTACCAGCAGGTCGTCGTCACGGAGTACCGGGGCGACACGCGCCTCTACCTCGACAACCAGCTGCAGTTCTCCTCCGTCGACGAGGCGCGGTACCACGAGACGCTCGCGCACGCGGCGATGACGTCCGTCGCGGCGCCCGCGTCCGTCGCGATCCTCGGCGGGGGCGACGGTCTCCTCGCGCGCGAGGTCCTGCGCTACGGCTCGGTCCAGGAGGTCACGCTCGTCGACCTCGACCCCGCCGTCACGGATCTCGCCCGCGAGAACCGGCTCCTCACCGCCGTGAACGACCACGCGCTCGACGACCCGCGTGTCACGGTCGTCAACGCCGACGCGTTCCGCTGGGTCGAGGACACGGCGCAGACGTTCGACGTCGTGCTCGTCGACCTCGTCGACCCCTCCTCCGAGCGCGTCGCCAAGCTCTACTCGCAGGAGTTCTACGGCATGGTCGCCGCGCACCTGCGGCCCGGCGGCGCGTTCGCGACGCAGGCGACGTCGTCGTACTTCACGCCCGACGCGTTCTGGCAGGTGGTCTCGACGGTCCGCGCCGCGGCGCCCGGGCGCACCGTCGTGCCGCTGACCGTCAACGTCCCCTCCTTCGGGGAGTGGGGCTTCGCGCTCTCGCTCCCGGGCGGACCGGCCGACGTCGTGCCCGGCCCCTTCGCGCGCACGCCCCTCCCGGACGGGCTGCGCTTCCACGACGCCGCGTCCCTCGCGGCGACCACGCGCCTCCCGGCCGACAACCCGCCGCGGGACCTGCCGCCGTCGACCCTGCTGTCCCCGACGGTCCAGCGCACGTACCAGGAGGACATGCGCGCCTGGCGCTACTGATGCGGCGGCGCCGGCGGGACGACGTCGGTCGTCAGAGCACGGAGGGGAGCTGGTCGCGCGACGTGATGCCCAGCCTCCGGAAGTTCCGGTCGACGTGGTTGTCGACGGTGCGCCTCGCCGGCGGCGAGGGCCGTGCGACCGTGGCCGCGCAGCAGGCGGACGGCGGTCGCGTGGGCCTGGACGCCGTGCAGGACGAGGCCGCGGGCGCGCGCGGCCCCGGGGCGCTCACGGGGCGGTCAGGCGCGTGTCCGCTGCCGCTGCGCGCGGGCCTGCGCGTCGCGGTAGACCCGCAGCCGCTCGACCTGGAGCTCGCCGAGCGTGGGGGCGTCCACCTCGTCGGCGAACGCCTCGGAGAGCTGGCGGAGGATGTCGGTCTCGAGGTCGTCGAGCTCCTCGAGCCGACGGCGGTCTCCCGGGCTCAGCAGGGGCCACGTCTCGGTGTAGGTGGGTGCGTGCTCGCTCACCTGCCCATGGTCGGCTCTCCGGCGCGGTCTCGCAGGTCGACGGTTCCCGTCAGGCGGCGGGGCGGGTCACCGCCGCGAGCGCGTCGAGCGCGCTGAACGGGTCGTCCGGCCGGGCGGGGTCGGCCGTCGTGGCGACGAGGACGACGCTCGACACCCCGCCCGCGCCGAGCTCGGCGAGCCGCGCGCGGAAGGTCTCGGGCGCCCCGACGACGGCGAGCGCGTCGACCCACGCGTCGGGCATCGCGGCGGCGAAGTCGTCGGGGGTGGCGCTCGCGTCGCGCAGGGCGCGGAAGTCGTCGGCGAAGGGCAGCGGGTCGATCTGGGCGGACCAGTCGGCCTCGCCGAGCACCGCGAGGTAGGGCCGGACGATCGCGCGGGCGGTCGCGACGTCGTCGTGCACGGCGCCGACGGAGAAGGCGACGACCCGGTGCGCGGGCGGGGCCGCGTCGCCGGCGCTCGCGCGCCCGGCGTCGATCGCGGCGCGCGCGACGGCGAGGTACTCGGTGGTCACGGGCATGTCGAGGATGGTCCCGTCCGCGACGCGGCCGGAGACCTCGAGCGACCGCGGGCCGCGCACGCCCGCGAGCACGGGCGGCGGCGAGGCGGGCGGGGCGTGGAGGGCGACGTCGTCGACGGACACGTAGCGGCCCGCGACGCTGACGCGCTCGCCGTGCAGCAGCGCGCGCACGGTCGCGGTGGTCTCCTCGAGCATCGCGAGCGGGCTCGCGGGCCACACGCCGATCTGCCGCATCCACCCCGGCATGCCGTGCCCGAGCCCGAGGTGCAGGCGGCCGGGGTGCAGGGCGGCCAGCGTGCCGGCCTCCATCGCGGTGGTCGACGGCGCACGCGTGGCGGCGGGCAGGATCCCGATGCCGACGGTGAGGCGCTGGGTCGCGGCGAGGACCGTCGCGGCCTGCGCGATCCCGCCGTGGAAGGTGAGGTCCTCGACGACCCACAGCTCGTCGAGGCCGACCTCCTCCGCGCGGCGCGCGAACGGCACGATGAGGTCGGCGGGGAGCTCGCGCGGGAGGATCACGCCGAGCGCTGGGGTCGTCGTCGAGGTCGCCATGCGGCGACCGTACCGTGATAGCGCTCCCACCCGTGACGACGTGCGGCTCTCCGGGACAAAAGTCCTGGCCGGGAGCGCCCCGGCCCGCCTACGGTCGGGCCATGACCGCGCTCGACGACGCCGCTCTCGCCGCCCTCGACACGCACCTGCGCTCCGCCGCGGACGCCGACGACTTCTCCGGCGTCGTGCGGGTCGAACGCCACGGCGAGGTGCTCCTCGAGCGCGCCTACGGCGTCGCGTCGCGCCGCTGGGGCGTCCCGGTCCGCGCGAGCACGCGGTTCGACGTCGCGTCCGTCACCAAGCTGTTCACCGCCGTCGCGGTGCTCCAGCTCGTGGGCGACGGCCGTCTCGGGCTCGACGACCGCGTCCACGACCACGTTGACCTCGCGGGCACGACGATCCCGCGCGAGGTGACGATCCGGCACCTGCTGACTCACACGTCGGGCATCGCGGACGACGCCGACGAGGAGGCGGGGGAGTCGTACGAGGAGCTGTGGGCGGACCGTCCCAGCTACTCCGTGACGCGGACGGCGGACTTCCTGCCCGGGTTCGTCCACAAGGAGCCGAACTTCGCGCCCGGCGAGGGGTGCCGGTACTGCAACGTCGGCTACGTCCTCGCGGGCCTCGCGCTGGAGGCGGTCACCGGGAGCACCTACCGGGAGTACGTCCGCGAGCACGTGCTCGCGCGCGCGGGCATGGACCGCTCCGGGTTCTTCCGCATGGACGAGGCCGAGCCCGACGTCGCGGAGGGCTGGGAGCCCGTGCACGAGGGCCCGGACGACGACGGCCCCGTCACCGGATGGCGGCAGAACGTCTACTCCTACCCGCCCGTCGGCTCGCCCGACGGCGGCGCGCACGTCACGGCGCGCGACCTCGCCCGGTTCTGGGCGGCGGTGCGCGACGGCGAGCTCCTGCCGCCCGACCTCACGCGCGCGTTCCTCACCCCGCAGGTGCTGCACCACGAGGGCGGGACGGGGACGACGGACGGAGCCGAGCCCGCACCGAGCGTGCACTACGGCTTCGGGCTCGAGCTCGAGCTGCTCGCGGACGGGTCGGTGCGCTCGGCGTACAAGGACGGCATCAACACGGGCGCGAGCGCGATCCTGCGCCACTACCCGGACCCGGTGGGCCCTGCGGACGACCCGGACGCGCTCCCGCCGGCCGGGGCGCCGGGCGTGACGGTCGTCGTGCTGTCGAACAGCGAGGCGGGCGCCTGGGACCCGATCCGCCGCCTCGACGAGCTCGTCCGCGGCTGAGCGGGCCGGTCCCCTGCACGTCCCGCGCCTCCGCACGAGACCTCCACACCCTTCCGGCCGCATCGGCGTTCGCGCCACCGACCGCTCGCCTAGGCTCGTGTCCCATGCCCTCCGGACTCTCCGCCGCCCTGACGGCCGCCGTGCCCGCCGCCACGACGGCGGAGCCCGCTCTCGACGGCGTCGCCGGCTGGGCGGTCAACCTCATGGAGACGCTGGGCCCGGTCGGGGCCGCGATCGCCATCGCGCTCGAGAACCTGTTCCCGCCGCTGCCGAGCGAGATCATCCTGCCGCTCGCGGGCTTCACGGCGAGCCAGGGGGGCTTCGGTCTCGTCGAGGCGATCCTGTGGACGACGGCGGGGTCCGTCGTCGGCGCCCTCGCGCTCTACGCGGTCGGGGCGATCGTCGGGCGCGAGCGCACGCGGTGGATCGCGGAGCGCCTCCCGCTCGTCAAGGTCGAGGACGTCGACCGCACCGAGCAGTTCTTCCTCCGGCACGGCAGCGCGACGGTCTTCTTCGGCCGCTTCATCCCCATCTTCCGCAGCCTCATCTCGATCCCCGCCGGGGTCGAGCGCATGCCCCTGTGGAAGTTCACCGCGCTCACCACCGCCGGCAGCGCCGTGTGGAACACGATCTTCGTCTACGCCGGGTACGCGCTCGGCGAGCAGTGGCACGTCGTCGAGGAGTACGCGGGCGTCCTGCAGAAGGTCGTCATCGCGGTCGTCGCGGCGGCGGTCGTGTGGTTCGTCGTGACGCGCGTCTGGCGCTGGGTGCACGACGACGAGCGCCCCGCCCACGCGCGCGGCCGTCGGGACGCGGCGCCCGCGCGCGACGAGGCCTGACCACCGCGACCACGCGCGACGGCGCCTGACCGCCTCGCCCGGACGTCCGGAGCCGTAGGCCCGCCCGCGCGGTGCGCGCCGCGGTGGCGGATGATCGGAACGTGCCCGCCCCGACCGAACGGCCCAGCGTGCTCGTGCGCGCGGCCCGCGTCGCGCCCGCCGCGGGCGACGGCCTCGGGGTCGCGTCGTGATCCTCTCGCTGCTCGCCGCCGTGGCCGCGAGCCTCCTGTACGCGGTGAGCACGATCATGCAGGCCGTCGCGACCCGCCGGGCCCACGGCCTCGCGGCGGTGGCCCAGCCGCTCGTCGTCGGCGGGCTCGTGGTCGACGGCGTCGGCTGGCTCCTCTCCCTCCTCGCCCTGGACCACCTGCCGCTGTTCGTGGTGCAGGCCGTCGTCGCGGCGTCGCTCGTCGCCGTCGTGCTGCTCGCCCGCCTCGTGCTCGGCGCGACGCTGCGCCGCACGGACGTCGTGTCGATCGGCGTCGTCGTCGCGGGCCTCGTGGTGCTGGCGCTCGCGGCGGGGGAGCAGCCCGCGACGCACCCGCCGGCCGGGTTCACGACCTGGGTCAACGTCGCCGGGGTGGTCGTGGCGGTCGGCACCGCCGCCGCGTACCGGCGCGGGCACCCCGTGCTGCTCGCCGTCCTGGGCGGCCTCGGCTACTCGGTCGCCGCCGTGGCGGCGCGCGGCGCGCACGCGTCCGGCGACCTGCTCGACACCGTGCTCCAGCCGCTCGCCCTCGCGATCGTGCTCGGCGGCGTCGCGGGCGCGCTCGCCTACCTGCGCGCCCTGGAGCGGGGTGCCGTGGGGACGGTCGCCGCGACGGTCTCCGTGATCGAGGTGCTCGCCCCGGGGATCGTCGGCCTCGCCGTGCTCGGCGACGTCGTGCGGTCGGGCTGGGCGGCGCCCGCCGTCGTGGCGACGCTGGCCGCCGTCGGGGGGTGCGTCGTGCTCGCGACGAGCCCGGCGAACGCCGCGGCCGAGGAGGGCGCGCCCGCGGCGACGGAGCCCGAGCCCGCCTAGGGTGGGCCGGTCGGCCGACCGGGGCAGGCCCGCCGACCGGTGCCGGGCAGACGCTCGGCCCGCACCGAGGAGGGGCACGATGCGCACACCGTTGGACGTCCTCACGCTCGACGAGCTGCGCCGTCGGACGTCGGTCAAGTGGCGCACCTTCGCGCCCGACGTGCTGCCGCTGTTCGTCGCCGAGATGGACGTCGCGCCGTGCGACGCCGTCGTCGACGCCGTGACGGCCGCCCTGCGCTCGGGCGACACCGGGTACGACGTCGGCACCGCGTACGGCGAGGCGTACGCGCGCTTCGCCCGGCGCCGCTGGGGCTGGACGCTCGACGCGGCGACGTCGCGCACGCTGCCCGACGTCATGGTCGCGATCGTCGAGGTGCTGCGCGTCCTCACGTCCCCGGGCGACGCGGTCGTCGTCAACCCGCCCGTGTACCCGCCGTTCTACGGCTTCACCGCGAACGAGGGGCGCCGCGTCGTCGACGCGCCGCTGGGCACCGACGGGCGACTCGACATCGACAGCCTGGAGCGGGCGTTCGCCGACGCGACCGGTGCCGCCGCGAACGGTGACGGCCCGGGGAGCGGGCGCCGCGCCGTCTGGCTCGTGTGCAACCCGCACAACCCGACGGGGACCGCGCACACGCGCGCGGAGCTGGCGGCCGGCCTGGCGCTCGCCGCGCGGTACGGGGTGCGCGTCGTGGCGGACGAGATCCACGCGCCCCTCACGCGGCCCGGGCTCGACGGGCGCCCCGCGACGACCCACACGCCGCTCCTCACCGTGCCCGGGGCGGGCTCCGCCGTCGCGATCGTCTCCGCGTCGAAGGCGTGGAACCTGCCGGGCCTCAAGGCGGCGGCGGCCGTCGCCGGCCCGGACGCCGCCGACGACCTGCGGCGCATCCCCGAGGAGGCGAGCCACGGCGTCCAGCACGTGTCCGTGCTCGCGCACGTCGCGGCGCTCGACCACGGCGAGGCGTGGCTCGACGACGTCCTCGCGGGCGTCGAGCGCAACGCGTGGCTCCTCGCCGACCTGCTCGCGGAGCACCTGCCCGCGGTGCGCTACCGGCCCGGCGAGGCGACGTACCTCGCGTGGCTCGACGCGCGCGGGCTGCCCGGCCCGGCGGGTGCGGACCCCCGGTCGTGGTTCCTCGACCGCGCGCGCGTCGCGCTGGAGGACGGGCGCCGGTTCGGCCCCGGCGGGCAGGGGCACGTGCGCCTCAACCTCGCGACGGGCGTCGACGTGCTCACCGAGGCGGTCGAGCGCATGGGCGCGTCGGTGCGGGGCGTCTGAACGTCGCTCGACCACGACCGACGAGTTCTCGGCCCTCGGCCGGTCAGACCCCCCGACCACGACCGCACGACCCACCGGAGCACCCGATGCCGTTCGAGCCCGTCCTCCTCGACCACACGTTCACCGCGCCCGTCGGCGTCGACGTCAAGGGCGACACGTGGCCCTGCGTGGAGGTGCCCGGGGCGCGCGAGCTCTTCGGGTCGCTGCGCGCGGTCCGCGTGGACGCGACCGTCGACGACGTCGCGCTGCGCAACGTGGGGCTCATGCCGACCGGGTCGGGCGGGCTGATGCTGTCGCTCAACGCGGGCGTGCGCAAGCGCCTCGGCAAGGACGTCGGTGACTCGGTGGTGGTACGGCTGGAGCGCCGCCTGAGCTGAGGCGCGCCGGCGCGCCCGCCGTGTCCGGGCATGGGCAGTTGTCCCCATCGCGGCCGCCGACCCGGCCGCGTACCGTCGGCGTGCGACCGTCGAGGACGAAGGCGTCGACGCGTGCGCGTGAGGGGACGCGCAGGGGCGGGAGGGGACGGCATGAGCGGGATGTGGGGCGCCGACGTCCGTGCGCTGCGCGCGCTCGCGTCCGGCCTGCGCTCCGGCGCCGACGCGCTGCGGACCCACCGCGCGCAGGTGGCGGCCGTCGTCGAGGCCGCGACCCGGTGGGACGGGCCCGACGCCGCGCAGTTCCGCAGCGAGTGGGCCAGCACGCTCGGGCCCTCGCTCACCGGCACCGCGAACCTCCTCGACGCCGCCGCCGACCGCCTCGCCACGGACGCCGACCAGCAGGAGTCCGCGAGCGCCGACGGCGGCGCCCTCGCGGGCCCGGGCGGCGCACCCACGTCCGGCCCGGGCGGGCCGCAGCAGACCGTCCCCACGCCGACGCCGGGCGAGTACGCCGCGATGGACGCGGGCGAGCGCGCCGCGTGGCTCGAGAACGCGTCGGACGCGCAGGTCGCGGCGCTCTACGACCAGATGGTGCGCCTCGGCGTCGACCCCGACTCCCCGGGGTTCGCGGAGCTCGCCGTCACGCACTGGACGCGCGTCGCCGCGGGCGAGGCGGGGTTCGACTTCGCCGACTGGGACCCGTCCGCGGGGGCGTCGGCCAACCGCGAGATCATCGAGAGCGTCTACACGTACTACGGCGAGCTCTACCTGGACAACCCGTGGATGCAGTGGGCCGGCATGGCCGCGATGATCGGGCCGTCGTTCGCCGCCGGGTTCTTCGACCTCGACATGATGCGGCAGCTCGCGCAGGGCGTCGCGAGCGGCGCCCGGGCGCTGCCGCCCGGCGTCGACCGGGCGGCGCTCGAGGCCATCGCGACGATGTCGGACGCCGAGCTCGGCTTCTACGAGAACCAGTTCCTGTCGATGCAGCGCGAGATCTTCGTGGACCAGGCCGTCATGCACGAGGCGTACCTGAACGGTGGTCTGGAGGAGATGGAGCGGCTGCTCGAGGCCGGCGTCATCGACGGCGCCGCGTACCAGGCGTGGGCGGACGTCGACGCAGGGCGGGCGGGCGACGCGCAGGCGCTCGCGGACGGCAACACCGCGCTGCTGTGGCGCGAGCAGAACCAGATCATCGCCGACGACTGGCAGACCATGCGCGACCACCCGGTCACGGGCGAGGCGTTCACGTACCTCATGACGCTCGTCGGCGAGCCGTCGATCCCCGACGCGGGCACGTACGCGCAGCACGACCCCTTCACGGTGAGCGTCGAGACGCCCGGCCCCGAGAACATCGGCATCCCGTTCACGGGCATCTCCTTCGACAACCCCGTGCAGGGGACCGTGACGGTCGAGACCCCGCTCCCGGGCGGCAACATCGCCGACCAGGCGACGCGCTGGGAGTACATCGCGAACGACACGCTGCCCGCCTACCAGCAGCTCGTCACGCAGCACCCGGACCAGGCGGCGCAGATCATCGGCACCGACGTGTCCGACCGGATCGCCGACTACCGGCTCACGAACCCCGCCCGCATCGGGCGCATCCTTGACAGACTGACCGAGTGGGACGTGGACGTGGACCAGTGAGCCGGGGGTTCCGTCGCGCGCACGGGACGGCGCCGAGGGCCGGCGTCGCCGCGGTCCTGCTCGCGGGCGCGCTCGCCGGGTCTCTCGTGCTGGCGGGGTGCACCGTGACGTTCGGCGACCCGGACGACGCGGCCACCGGACCGGGCGGGACGACCGCCCCGGGCGGCCCGACGGCGTCGGGCGGCGGGGGCGAGGCTGGCACGACGACGATCGACGACATCGAGAGGGGCGAGACCGTGCGCTGGGACGTGAGCAGGCCGATCACCGCGGAGTCCGTCGGGCTGGGCGAGTCGATGGCCGTCGTGCAGGTGCCGGACGGCGCGGCCGAGGTCGAGCTGACGCTCCCCGACGGCACCTGGACCACGACGGCCGAGGAGCTGACGATCCAGCCCCGGCGCGGGTACGTGAGCGCGATCAACGTGTTCCGCACGCTCTCCGGCGGCCAGGCCGTGCACGACCAGCTCGTGGCCGACGCGCAGGTGCTGGGCTTCCCGCGGTCGCAGGTCGACCGGTGGCTCGACGAGCTGCCCGCGTCGCTCGACGCGTCGCGCTCGGGCGGGACGCGGGCCCGCACGGGCATCAACGGGTCGAACGGCGACGTCGAGACGTCCGTGCAGATCAGCCACGAGCCCGGGCCGGGGGGCGACGCGTCGGTGCGGCTCTGGTACGTGATCAGCCCGGTCACGCCGGACTGACGCGCGCCACGACGGCGCCCGTCACGGGCAGGCCGACGCGCCCCCGCCGCCCTGCTCGGCGACCTGGAAGTAGATCGGGTTCTGCCAGTCGGCGCCCTCCCCGCGCACGCGCGGCAGGTCCGCGCAGGTCCAGCCCTGCTGCGGGGTGAACTGGCCCCCGGCGACGACGTGTGCGCCGCTCCACCGCCACGAGGTCTCCTGGCCGGTCGCGGCCCGGAGGTCGACGTCGAAGGACACCGACAGCGTGCCCGCGGGCACGGTGAAGGCCACGTAGTAGTTGCGGACCTGGCTCCCCGGCTCGCCCCAGGTCTCGAACGAGATCGAACGGACCGTGCAGCCGGAGAGGACGGTGCGTCCCTCGCCGCGCGCGACGCACGTGCCGGCCGTCGTCGTCTGCCACCGGCCGGCGGAGACGGGCGCGGCGGCCCGGGCCTGGTCCGTCCACGCGGCCGTCGTGGGCTCGACGGCCGCGTGCGCGACGCCCCACCACGACGCCGTCACGAGCGTCAGGACCGCCAGGAGCAGGCTCAGCGTGCGGCGCCCGGCCTTCTGACCGGCCGGCTGACCGGCCGTCGCGCCGGCCCGCCGGCCGGTCCGGGCGCCGGTCACCGGCGGACCGGCACGCGGCGCGGTGCGGGCGGGACGAGCAGGGTGAGGCCGAGCAGGCCGAGCAGGCCGACGAGGAGGGGGACCGCCACGGCGGGGGTCGTCAGGCGCACGATCGCGGTGCCCCAGCCGGCGAGCTGGACCGCGGGCTTCCACACGTCGCCCGAGGCGGTGTAGTCCAGGGCGTCCGCGTAGGCGTTGTTGTCGCCCTTCATGCTGACCGTGTAGCGGTCGTCGCCCGTCTGCTCGACGGCCTCGACGCGATGGGTCACCAGGTCGCCGGTCAGCTCGCTGGGCAGGCTCACCACGTCGCCGACGGCCAGGTCGGCCGCCGGGACGGGCCGGGCGACCAGGAGGTCGCCCGTCATGATCCCCGGCTCCATCGAGCCGGAGATCACGACGAGGGGCTTGATGAGACCGGCCGCGGTCGCGCCCCACACCGCCCCGCACAGCAGCCCGAAGGCGGCGAGGACCCACAGGACGAGGACGGCCCCGCGCCGCAGTACCTGCATCGGTGGTTCTCCTCCTCCTGCGTGCGGCGTCGGGTCAGGCCGTCGCGGTGGCGGAGACCGTGACGACGAGCGTCCCGGTGGCGCCCTGGTTCGTCGGCGCCCAGTCGCTCGGTGCCGTGACGGTGAGCCGGAACTGGTCGCTGGACGTGCCGCCGGCGGCGTCGAGCGTCGTGGCGAGGCCGGAGACGGAGGCGGAGGGGTTCGTCGTGAAGGTCGAGCCCGAGGCGAAGCGGACGCTGGACGTGAGCGCGGCCTTCACCGAGCTCTCGTTGCGCACCCACAGGTCGATCGTGCGCGTCTGGCCGGGCAGGAGGTTCGCGAGCGCGTCCGACGGCACGACGAGCTCGATCGCCTCGGGGTCGGACGAGTCCTTCCAGGTGGTCCCGTCCAGCGACCCCTGGAGGTCGAAGGTCGCGGCCGTCGCGGGCGCCGTGAAGAACGCGTTGTCGGTCCAGGCGGCGCTGGTGAGCGCCGCCCCGATGCCGCCGACGGCGAGTGCCGCCAGCCCGAAGGCGGCGAAGGCGCGGCGCTTGTCGCGGCGCGGGGCGGGGGTCGTCTCGGGGGTGTGGAGAGTCATGACTCGAAAAGTACGGAGTCCTCCTCAACGCTGGCGCACCGGTTCCTCAGGAAAAGCGCAGGATCGGCCAGGGATCGCGGCGCGCACCCGCGCGCACCCCCGCCCACCTGCGCGGACACCGGGCGGCCGTGCGGGGAAAGGGGAGCGCGTCACGGCTCCGCTGGACGAGGGAGGAGGAGCGGGAGGTGAAGAAGCGGCGGACGAACCGGTCCGGTCCGGCCGTCGGTGCCGGGGCGTCGGTGCCGTCGGGTAGCGTCCGTCTCGTCCCGAACGGTACGGAGCAGGGGAGCACGAGTGAGCAGCGTCGCGCACGGCCACGGTCGATCCGGCACGCACGGCCGGTGGCGCGGGAGGACCGCCCGCTGGACGACGGCCGCGGCGCTCGTCCCCGTCCTCGCCCTGCCCCTCGCGGCGTGCACGCCCGACCGCCCGGAGGCGTCCGACGCCGCGAACGCGCTCGCCGACGCCCTCCAGGCCGGCGACGTGAGCGGGCTGGAGTTCCGCAACGGCGCCGCGAAGGACGTCCAGGGCCACCTGGAGGCGGTGCTCGAGCCGCTCGCGCCCTACGAGCGCACGGTCGAGGTGGAGTCGGTGGACGTCGACGAGGAGGGCGACGACGCGGGCGACCGCGCGACGGCGACCCTCGCCTACCGCTGGGAGGTCGCGGGCGACCAGGCCTGGGAGTACACCACCACGGCGGAGCTCACGTTCGCGGAGCCGGGCGAGGGCGAGGACGGCCCGGGCGCCTGGGACGTCGTGTGGGAGCCCGACGTGCTCGTCCCCGAGCTCGGCCAGGGCGGCCGGCTCGCGGTGAGCCGCGTGCCGGCGGTCCGTGCGGGCATCCTCGGCGCCGACGGCGTCCCCATCGTCGAGGACCGTCCCGTCTACCGGATCGGCGTCGACAAGACGCGCGTGGGCTCCGCCCAGTGGGACGGCGCGGCGCGGGCGCTCGCGGGCGTCGTCGGGCTGGACCCGGAGGAGTACGCGCAGCGCGTCGCGGGCGCCGGGGAGAAGGCGTTCGTCGAGGCCATCACCGTCCGCGCGGAGGACACCGCGGGCGTCGACGTCGACGCTGCGCGCGGCATCGAGGGCGTCGCGGTCATCGACGACGCGATCCCCCTCGCCCCGACGCGCGAGTTCGCGCGTCCCCTGCTCGGGCGCGTGGGCGAGGCGACGGCGGAGATCGTCGAGGAGTCGGAGGGCGCGGTCGCCGCGGGCGACCAGGTCGGCATCTCCGGTCTCCAGCGGCAGTACGACGAGCAGCTCCGCGGCGTGCCGGGCCTGTCGATCGAGGTCGTGCCGGGCGAGGCGGACGCGGACGCGGAGCCGACGGAGGTGTTCTCGGTCGAGCCGGTGGACGGCGTGCCGCTGAGCACGACGCTGCGCCCGGACATGCAGGTCGCCGCCGAGGCGCTGCTCGCCGGGCAGGGGCCGAGCGCGATCGTCGCGATCCAGCCCTCGACGGGCTCCGTCCTCGCGGCGGCGAGCTCGACCGCGGGCGAGGGTCTCTCGACCGCCACGACGGGCCAGTACGCGCCGGGCTCGACGTTCAAGGTCGCGACGACGCTCGCGATGCTGCGCGCGGGCCTCACCCCGGACACGACCGTCTCGTGCCCGCCCACGCTGACCGTCGAGGGCCGCGAGTTCCAGAACGTGCCCGGCTACCCGACGGCGGCGCTCGGCGACGTGCCGCTGCGCACGGCGTTCGCGAACTCGTGCAACACGGCGATGATCGGGCAGCGGGAGGCCGTGTCGCAGCAGGCGCTGCACGACGCCGCCGCCTCGCTCGGGCTGGGCGTCGAGTCCGAGCTCGGCGCGCCCGCGTTCTTCGGCGACGTCCCGACGGACTCGCAGGGCACCGAGCACGCCGCGTCGATGATCGGGCAGGGCAAGGTCCAGGCGTCGCCCCTCGCGATGGCGACGGTCGCCGCGAGCGTCGCCGCCGGGCGCACGGTGGCGCCGGTCCTCGTCCACCCGGACGTGCAGACCGTCGCCGAGGAGCAGCCCGCCTCGACCCTCACCGAGCAGGAGGCGGCGACGCTGCGCGAGCTGATGCGCGGCGTCGTCACGGACGGCTCGGCGTCGATCCTCCAGGACCTCCCGGGCGAGCCCGGGGCGAAGACGGGCACGGCGCAGTACGGCGACGGCAGCCAGTCCCACGCGTGGATGATCGCGACGCAGGGCGACCTCGCGGTCGCCGTGTTCGTCGAGACGGGCGAGGGCGGCGCCGTCACGGCGGGGCCGCTCATGCACGCGTTCCTCGACGCGCCGAACGCCTGACGCCCGGCCGCTCCCCGGCGGCCGGAATAGTTCCGGCCGCCGGACGGTTGTCCACGAGCGGGTATGATCGGTTGCCGCGGGCGTCCGTATGCCCGCGTCCAGCGAGAACCCACCGTTCCGGGAGAACCTCCGTGTTCGTCAGCGTGCCTGCCTGGCAGCTCACCCAGCGCCGCGACGTCGACCTCCGTCGAGTCGCCAGCGCGCTGTGTCGCTGACCCCCCGTCGCCGCTGACGCCTCCCCGCCTCCGCACACCCGTCAGGACCCCGGGTCGCCTCGCGACCTGAGCCGCTGACGCGCGTGGCGCGCCCCCCGTCAGGCCGCAGGCCACCTCCGTGCCTGCGTCCCTGCCCGGGCCGCGCTGCTGCCGGCGCCCCGCGACGACGTCCCGAGCCCCTCTCCCGAGAGCGGGCGCTCGTGCGCCCGCGTCACCCCGAAAGGTCCTCCGTGTCCTCGACCCCCTCGACGGCCTCCCCGCAGGCCGACCCGCAGGCGAAGCAGGCTCCGGCCTCCGCGCCCGCGAAGAAGAAGCGCCGGTTCCCCTCGTTCAGCGTGCAGATCCTGCTCGGCCTCGCGGTCGGCGTCGGGCTCGGTGCCCTCGCCCTCGCCATGGGCCCGCAGGACGCCGCCGGCGAGGTCCCCAACGGCCTCACCACGACGCTCGACACGATCGGCTCGTCGTTCGTCACGCTGCTCAAGGCGGTCGTGCCGCCGCTGATCTTCACCGCGATCGTCGCGTCGATCGCGAACCTGCGGACCGTCACCAACGCCGCGCGCCTCGCCGGTCAGACGCTGCTGTGGTTCGCCATCACCGCCGCGATCTCCGTGGCCGTGGGCATCGGCCTGGGCCTGCTGTTCAACCCCGGCCAGAACGCCTCGGTGTCCGTCGACGACGCCTACGAGGCCGGCCGCACCGGCACGTGGCTCGACTTCCTCACCGGCCTCATCCCGGGCAACGTGCTGGGCCTCGGGGCGTCGACCCGCCTGACGACCGGTGACGACGGTGCGCTCACGGGTGCCGCCGAGACGTCGGTGAACTTCAACGTCCTGCAGATCCTCGTCGTCGCGCTCGTCATCGGCATCGCGGCGCTCAAGTCGGGCAAGAAGGCGGACCCGTTCCTCGCGTTCAACCGCTCCGCGCTCGCGATCGTGCAGAAGGTGCTGTGGTGGATCATCCGCCTCGCGCCGATCGGCACCGCCGGCCTCATCGGCTACGCCATCGCGGCGTACGGCTGGACGTCGCTCGCGTCGCTCGCGTGGTTCGCCGTCGCGATCTACGTCGGCCTCGCGGTCGTGCTGTTCGTCGTCTACCCGATCCTGCTGCGCACCAACGGCCTGAAGATCTCGAGCTACTTCCGCGGCGCGTGGCCCGCGATCCAGCTCGCGTTCGTCTCGCGCTCCTCGATCGGCACGCTGCCCGTGACGCAGCGCGTCACCGAGCGCAACCTCGGCGTGCCGAGCGAGTACGCGTCGTTCGCCGTGCCGCTGGCCGCCACCACGAAGATGGATGGTTGCGCCTCGATCTACCCGGCCATCTCGGCGATCTTCGTCGCGCAGATCTTCGGCATCGACCTGTCGATCACCGACTACCTGCTCATCGCGTTCGTGTCCGTCGTCGGCTCCGCCGCGACCGCGGGCCTCACCGGCGCGATCGTCATGCTGACCCTCACGCTCTCGACCGTGGGCCTGCCGCTCGCGGGCGTGGGCCTGCTGCTCGCGATCGACCCGATCCTCGACATGGGCCGCACCGCGGTGAACGTCGCGGGCCAGGCGCTCGTGCCCACGATCGTGGCGAAGCGCGAGGGCATCCTCGACCTCGAGCAGTACGAGGCCGCCACGGCCGAGGACCTCTTCGTGGACGAGGACGACGACGCGTCGTCCGAGGCGACCACGGAGTCCCCGGCGCCGGCCGAGACCGGGGAGGGTGCGCCGTCGGGCACCAAGGAGCGCGTGGGCGCCTCCGCCTGACGCCGAACAGGCGATTCCTCGCCGTCGAGCACGACGTTGCTGCCGTTGTCCGCGGGATGACGGCAGCAACGTCGTTCTCGGCGTCAGGGGTGGGGGTGACCCTCGCGGAGGACGGCGAGGCGCGAGCGGTACTCCTGCTCGTCGATCTCGCCGCGCGCGTAGCGCTCGCCGAGGATCGCGACCGGGTCAGGGCCGGACGTGCGCCACCCGCCCGGGCCCCCGCCGCGCCGGGCGCGGCGGGCGACGAGGAAGACCACGGACGCGAAGAGCAGGAACCACAGCAGGGGGAACACGAACCACCACGGCCCGGGCCCCCAGCCGGCGTGCCCCCACGACGCGACGGCGTCCGTGGGGAGCGCGCCGGCCGCCCCGGTGAGTGCGGTGAGCATGACGACCTCCGGTGTCGGTGCGCCTCGCCGGTCACGGCGAGGGCGGCCGTCCGCCGGCCGCACCCCCAGGCTCGCGCCCGCCCGACGCCGCGTCGTCACCCGGGCGTGCCGACCTCGCTCGTCCCCGGGTACCGCCGCGGCGGTCGGAGGCTCAGCCCGCCCAGCCCGGACGGACGACGCCCGACTCGTACGCCGCGACGACGAGCTGCGCCCGGTCCCGCGCACCCAGCTTCGCCATGACCCGCGAGACGTGGGTCTTCACGGTCGACTCCGACAGGAAGAGCGACCCGGCGATCTCGTCGTTCGACAGCCCGCCCGCGACCTCGACGAGCACCTCGTGCTCGCGCGGCGTGAGCTCCTCGACACCACGCACCGGCCTGACGGCGCGCGTCGCGTCCGCGACCCGCGACAGCAGCCGCCGGGTGACGGTGGGCGAGAGCAGCGCGTCGCCGCGCGCGGCGACGCGCACAGCCCGGACGAGGTCGACGGGCTCGGTGTCCTTGACGAGGAAGCCGCTCGCGCCGCCGCGGATCGCGTCGGTCACGTACTCGTCGAGCTCGAACGTCGTGACGACCACGACGTGCACGTGCGACGCCGCGCGGTCCGCGACGATCCGGCGCGTCGCCTCCAGGCCGTCGAGACCGGGCATGCGGATGTCCATGAGCACGACGTCGGGCAGGTGCTCGAGCGCGAGGCGGACGGCGTCGTCGCCGGTCGCGGCCTCGGCGACGACGCGCATGTCGTCCTCGGAGTCGATGAGCGCGCGGAAGCCACCGCGCACGAGCGCCTGGTCGTCGGCCAGCACGACGTCGATCACGGTGCCTCCTCGCGCTGCGGCGGTGCGTCGTCGGCCGCGTCGGACCGTCCGGCGGTGCCCGGTCCGGGCGGGGAGCCCGGCCAGGGAAAGACTGCCCGCACGCGGAAGCCACGTCCAGAGGGGGACGGCGCCGGGCCGGCGGAGAGCGAGCCGCCGACGCTCTCGACGCGCTCGCGCATGCCCCGCAGGCCGTAGCCCGGCTCCGGCTCCGCGCCCGGGGCCGCGCCGTCGTCGGTCACGGTCACGGTCACCGTGCCGTGCGGCGCGGGACGCACCGCGACCCGCACGTCCGCCCGCGTGGCACCGTGCGCGTGCCGGCGCACGTTGGTCAGCGACTCCTGCACCACGCGGTAGACGACGCCCGCGAGCCGGTCGGGCAGTCCCGCGGCGGCCGGGTCGACGTCGAGCGCGACCGCGAGGCCGCCGCCCTCCGCCTGCCGCACGAGCCGGGGGAGCGCCGCGAGGTCCCACGTCGGGGCGAGAGGCGCGCCGTCGTCGCCCGCGTCGCCGCGCACGACGCCCAGCACCGCGCGCACCTCGTCGAGCGCCTCGGTGCTCGCGGCGCGGATCGCGGTGAGCGCACCGCGGGCCTGCTCGGGGTCGCGGTCGAGCAGGTGCAGCCCGACGCCTGCCTGGACGGTGATCGCGGACAGCGAGTGCGCGAGCACGTCGTGGACCTCGCGCGCGATCCGCAGGCGCTCGTCGGCGACGGCGGTCCGTTCCCGCTCGGCGCGCGCGGCGCGCTCCGCCTCGCGGGCCGCGGCGAGGCGCGCGGACCGGTCGCGGACCGTCCCGGCGACGAGCAGCACGACGACGGTCCACGCGGTCCCGCCGAGCAGCGTCGCCGGGGGCGGCGCGTCCGGGCGCAGCGCCGCCGCCGCGACCACCGCGCCCGCCAGCAGCACCGCCCCGCCCCACGCGACCCGGCGCGCGCGCACCGCGGGTCCGCTGAGCAGCACCCCCACGAGCACGCCCACGGGACCGGCGAGCACCGGGCCCCACGCGTACCCGGCGACGAGGAACGTGGCCGCGGCACCCACGGACACGACGACGGCGACGACCGGCCACCGCACGAGGAGCACGAGGGCGAGCGGGGGCACGAGGAGGAGCGCGAGCGCCGCCGCGTCGAGCGGCCGGGCACCGGGCTGGCCGTGCGTCGCGCCCACCGAACCGGCGACCGTGACCACCGCGAGCACCACGGCGAGGAACGCCCGGGGGCGGCGGCGGTCGAGCGGGCCCATGCGTCGCACGCTACGCCGCGCGCGGCCGGGCCGCGTCCGACCGGGGTGCCGGGCGACGTCGTCCCGGGGTGCCGGGCCGCATGGCCCGGGGTGCCGCGCGGCGGCGGACGGGGGCGCGGGCGTCAGGCGCCGTCGTGCACCACGTCGAGCACGACCGGGTCGGCGCACCCGCGCGCGAAGCCGGCGATGCGCCGGTCGACGTCGCGCTGGAGCACCCACGACCCGACGCGCTCGGCGACCGGGGCGAGCCAGCGCGGCCGGCACCGGAAGCTGTACCGCCACGTCGCGCGCGTGCCGCCGGCCGGGTCGGGCGCGAAGCGCCAGCCGCCCGCGAGGTTCTCGAAGAACCACGACCCGCGGACCATGCGCATGCCGACGTTGGTCGGCGGGTTGTACGAGACGTACTCGCTCACCATGGACAGCCCGCTGCGGTGCCGGGTGAAGGTCCGCACGCCCTTCGCGGGCGCGGTCGCGCCGTCGAGGAAGTGCTGGTGGCGGATGAAGGGGTCCCAGCGCAGGCGGACGGCGCCCGTCGTCTGCGAGACGGCGAACGCCGTCGCGGGGTCGACGGGGACCACGAGCGAGGACTCGACGACGGGCATGGTCGGATGCTCCCACGCCGGGCTGCGCCTCGCCGCCCGCCTCAGGTCGCGGCGAGCCGCGGCACGGGCGAGCCCCCGGGCGCGAGCGGGGCCCCGGACGCGAGGACGGCCCGCCCCTCGACGAGGGACGGGCCGTCCGGACCGCGGCGCGTGGCGTCAGGACGCGAACGCGTACCCGGCCTCGACGCACTGGGCGCGGAACGCGTCGAGCGACTCCTGGAGCTTCGACGTGCTGACCGTCTCGCCCTGGACGGCCGCCTCGAAGGGCGCCTTGATCCCGTTGAGGTTCTCCTGGAGCTCCGGGTCGGCGAAGTTCTGCACCGCGGCGATGCGCTCGCGCGTCGTGTAGATCGCGGCGGCGGCGTCCTCGTCGTCCGGCGTGGCGAGCAGCGGCGTCGTCTCGGTGACGAGGCGCTCGGCGGAGTACTCGCCTCCGTAGAAGGTGCTGCACGTCGTGGTGACGGCGACGACGGTCGGCGTGACCTCGGGGGCTGCCTCGGTCGTGGTCTCGGTCGCGGGGGTGGTCGCCGCGTCGTCGCTCGCCGGGTCGGTCGGCGAGGCGCAGGACGCCAGCAGGAGGGCACAGGAGAGCGCCGCGGTGGCGGCAAGAAGCTTACGCATGCTAACGATTCCACACTCTGGCGCACGCGGGGCGCAAGAAGATTCGCGGGGAGCCGGGGCGGGAGCCGCGGAATCCTGCGGCTCGTGCGGCGAGCTTGTGCGCAGCGTCACAAAGGAGAGCGGCCGCGCGTCACACGATGTCGAGGACGACCTTCCCGCGCACGTGCCCCTCGGCGACGAGGCGGAGGGCCTCCGCGGCCTCGGCGAGCGGGAACCGGGCCGAGATCTCCGCCCGGAGCCGTCCGTCCTCGGCGAGCGCGAGCACCTCGTCGAGGGCGCCCTTCGCGTCGACCTTGTCGGCGATCCCGGCGGCGCGCGAGGTGTCCGTCCCGACGACGGTCACGGCGCTCGGCGGGTCGTCGGCGTCGGCGGGGGAGAGGTGCTCGCCCAGCAGCGCGACGGTCGCGGCCACGGTCTCCTCCGTGCCGACGAGGTCGACGACGACGCTCACCTCGTCGAGCCCGTCGGGCAGCGCGCGGACCGCGTCGACGAGCCCCGGGCCGTACGCGACGGGCGTCGCGCCGAGGTCGCGCACGTAGTCGTGGTTCGCGGGCGAGGCCGTCCCGACGACGCGGGCACCGAGCGCGGTCGCGATCTGCACCGCCGCGGACCCGACGCCCCCGCTCGCGCCGTGCACGAGCACGACGTCGCCCTCGCCCGTGTCGGCCTGTACGAGCGCGGAGAACGCGGTCGCGGCCGCGACGGGCAGGACCGCGGCCTGGTCGAAGGGGACGGACGACGGCTTGCGCCGCACGTGGTCGGCGCGGACGAGCGAGAGCTCGCGCTGCGCCCCCGTGCCGTGCCACACGACCTCGTCGCCGGGGGCGAGGTCCGGGACGTCGGGCCCGACGGCGTCGACCACCCCGGCCGCCTCGAACCCCAGCACGCCGGGGACGCGGCCACCGAACGCGCCGGCGAGCCGCTTGAGGTCCGCGGGGTTGACGCCGACGACGCGGTTCGCGACGCGCACCTGGCCGGGGCCGGGAGCGCCGACCTCCTCGTCGTCGACCCGCAGGCCCTCGGGCCCGCCGAACTCCTCGAAGACGACGACCGTGCTCATGCCGACCCCCGTGGTCTCGCCGTCGGTCGCCCACCGCGAGGGCGAGTCCGCGCGGTGGCCCCGGGGTGGCCGGGCGGTTCCACTCTTCCATCGCGGACCGCCGCTGTCATGCGGCGGACGTGGGCAGGAGTCCCCGTCCGGGACGGTTTCACCCCGTCCCGAGCGTTGGGGAGGGTGATGACGACACCGTTCGAGAGCTCCGACCACCCGCTCGCCCCGCGGCCCGCGCGCGAGCGGCTGCTCGCCGTGCGCGCGGAGGCGTCGGAGCGCCTGCGGGCGCTGCGCGCCGACGTCGCGGGCATCGTCGAGGCGTCGCGCGACTCCAACGCGGACGACGAGCACGACCCCGACGGCGCGACGATCGCGTTCGAGCGCGCCCAGGTGGACGCGCTCGCGCGGGACGCGGCCGCGCGGGTCGAGGAGGTCGACGCCGCCCTCGCGCGCCTGGACGCGGGGACCTACGGCGTCTGCGCGGGGTGCGGGCAGCAGATCGCCGCCGGGCGCCTGGAGGCGCGCCCGACGGCGCGGACCTGCGTCGCGTGCGCGGCCGCGGTGCACTGAGCGACCGGGCCCGCCGCGACCGGGGCCGCCGTGACCGGGCCTGCTGCGACCGGGCCCGCCGCGGCCGGGCCCGCCGCGGCCGGGTCAGAGCTGGCCGTGGCCCTTCTTCGACGGGACGCCGGCGATGAGGCCGCCGTCCACGACGAACTCCGAGCCCGTCGAGTACGACGCCTCGTCGCTCGCGAGGAAGACGATCATGCGCGAGACCTCCTCGGGCGCCGCGGGGCGGCCGAGCGGGATAAGGAGGTCGTCCGGGTTGAGCGACGCGGTCATGGGCGTCGAGATGAACCCCGGGTGCACCGAGTTGACGCGCACGCCGTACGGGCCGAGGTCCAGCGCGACGGACTTCGTCAGCCCGCGGACGCCGAACTTCGACGCGACGTAGCCGTGCAGGCCCGCGCTCCCGCGCATGCCCTCGACCGACGAGATGTTGATGATCGACCCCGCGCCGGCCTTCGCCATGATCGGCGACACCGCGCGGATCCCGAGGAACGTGCCGGTGAGGTTGATGTCGATGATCCGGCGCCAGGCGGCGACGTCGAACTCCGTGATGGGACCGCCGTTGGCGATGCCCGCGTTGTTGACGAGCACGTCGACGCGCCCGAACGCGTCGAGCGTGGCCGCGACGGCGGCCGCCCACTCGTCCTCGCTCGTCACGTCGAGGTGCACGTAGCGGGCGTCGGGGCCGAGCTCGCGCGCGAGCGCCTCGCCCTTCGCGTCGTCGAGGTCCGCGACCACGACCTTCGCGCCCTCGGCGACGAGCGCGCGCGCGTTCGTGACGCCCATGCCGCCGGTGCCGCCGGTGACGATCGCGACCTTGTTCTGCACCCTTCCGGGAGTGCTGCCCATGGTGGGGCTCCTTTCCTTGCGGGGGCACGGCGGCGTCGGCCCGCCTCGTGAGCGGGGGCGTCGTCGCGCGGGTGGTGCGCACCTGCCCGCCGGGGACCGCGGTCGACCGGCGGAGGGGACGGCTCGTCAGGGCGACGGCGTGGTCCACCAGGCGGGCAGGGCGTCTCGGGCGACCCGCGGGAACAGCCCGGGGTCACGGGGAGGGGGCGTGGCGAGCCACACCTCGAGCGCGCCGACCGTGCCGAAGCCGACGTACGTCGCGAAGGCGCGCGCCGCGACGTCGGCCGTCGCGGTGGTCGCGGCTCCGGCCGGCGGGTCGGCCGGGACTCCCGCCGGGGCCGACGGGAGGAGGCCCGGGTGGGCGTGCAGGTGCTCGACGAGCGTGCCGGTGACGTGGCTGGCGAGCAGCCGGAACAGCGGCGCGCTGAGCCCGCCCTCGAGCGCGCGCTCGTAGACGGGGAGGTGGGCCTCGACGTGCACGACGAGCGCGCGGCTCCAGTGGTCGACGACCTCGCGGGAGCGGGCGGCGACGTCGTCGGCCGTCTCGGCGGCCCGGACGTCGGCGAAGAACCGGTCGCGGATCGCGTCGAGCTCGGCGCCGAGCACGCGCGCGAGGAGCTCGGACGGGCTCGACGCGTGGTCGTAGAACGTCACGCGGTTGATCCCCGCGCGGGCCGCGACGGCGGACACCGTGAGCCGGGTGACGTCCTGCTCCGCGGCGAGCGCGAGGATCGCGGTCCGCAGGGCCGCGGCGGTGCGGGCGGTGCGCTTGTCCACGGCCACCTCCTCCGCGTCGTGCCGTGCGCTGCCTCGTCCTCGACGTTACGCCGAGGCAATCACTTAAGCAACAGGTGTTGCCTATCTCACCCGCCCAGAGGCGGTCCCGGGATCACGGTCGTACCGTCGAGAGAGCGGCCGCAGGTCCGCGGCCACACCAACCCGAGGGGGCGGACATGGTCACGAACACGCGCCGGGCCGAGAGGCACACCGGAGAACCCGACGTCGTCGAGCTCAACCCGATCTTCGCCAGACCGGGGGAGGCGACGGCCCTGCCCAAGTTCCGGTTCCCGGAGGACGAGTCCCTCCAGGAGACGGCGTACCAGATCGTCCACGACGAGGCGATGCTCGACGGGAACGCGCGGCTCAACCTCGCGACGTTCGTCGGCACGTGGATGGACGAGCACGCTGCGCGGCTGTACCTCGAGGCCGCCGACAAGAACATGATCGACAAGGACGAGTACCCGCAGACGGCGGCCGTCGAGACGCGGTGCTGGACGATGCTCGCCGACCTGTGGCACGCGCCCGACCCGGAGCACACCATCGGGACGTCGACCATCGGCTCGTCCGAGGCGTGCATGCTCGGCGGTCTCGCCCTCAAGCGGCGCTGGCAGCACGCGCGCCGCGCCGCCGGCAAGCCGACCGACCGCCCGAACCTCGTGCTCTCGAGCGCGGTCCAGGTGTGCTGGGAGAAGTTCTGCAACTACTTCGAGGTCGAGGCGCGCTACGTCCCGATCTCCGAGGACCACAAGGTCCTCGACGGCCACGACCTCGAGACGTACGTGGACGAGAACACGATCGGCGTCGTCGCCATCATGGGCGTGACCTACACCGGCATGTACGAGCCGGTCACGGAGATCGCCGCGGCCCTCGACCGGATCCAGGAGTCCACCGGCCTCGACGTGCCCATCCACGTCGACGGTGCGTCGGGCGCGATGGTCGCCCCGTTCCTCCAGCCCGACCTCGAGTGGGACTTCCGCGTCCCCCGCGTCGCGTCGATCAACACCTCCGGCCACAAGTACGGCCTCGTCTACCCGGGCCTCGGGTGGGTCGTCTGGCGCGACACGGAGTCGCTGCCGGAGGACCTCGTGTTCCGCGTGAGCTACCTCGGCGGGGACATGCCGACGTTCGCGCTCAACTTCTCGCGCCCCGGCGCGCAGGTGCTCCTCCAGTACTACCTCTTCCTGCGCCTCGGGCGCACCGGCTACGAGGCCGTGCAGCGCACGTCGCGCGACGTCGCCCTCTACCTGTCCGGCGAGATCGCGAAGATGCCCGCGTTCGAGCTGTGGAACGACGGCTCGGACATCCCCGTGTTCGCGTGGCGCCTGCGCGAGGGCCACACGAAGAACTGGGACCTCTACCACCTGTCGGAGCGGCTGCGCACCAAGGGCTGGCTCGTGCCCGCGTACCCCATGCCCGACGACCTCACGGACCTCACCGTCCAGCGCGTCGTCGTGCGCAACGGCTTCAGCCACGACCTGGCGTCCGCGTTCCTCGCGGACCTGCGCGACGAGGTCGAGCTCCTCGACGCTCTCACCGGCCCGATGCCGACCGAGGGCCAGCGCTCCAACTTCCACCACTGACCCGGACGACCGCGGGAAGGACGGACCATGGCACAGGGGGCAGCACAGGATCCGCCCGGAGGCTCGGGACCGCACGTCCGGGCCGACGGCACGCACGCGCCGACGGCAGCGCACGTCAAGGCGCACCCGTACGGGTCGCCCGGCTCCCGGCAGCCGCCGGGCCACGCGGGGCCCGCCATCGGGGCACCCGCCGCGGGCGCGACGACGTTCATGTCGGTCGTGCAGCTCGCGATGCTCACCGTGGTGGTGGTCGCGTCGCTGCGCTCGCTGCCGGCGATGGCGTCGTACGGGCTCGGCTCGGTGACGCTCTTCATCGTCCCGGCGATCCTCTTCCTCGTCCCGACGGCGCTCGTCGCGGCCGAGCTCGCGACCGGCTGGAAGGGCGGCGTCTTCACGTGGGTGCGCGAGGCGTTCGGCGAGCGGGCCGGGTTCGTCGCGATCTGGCTCCAGTGGATCCAGAACGTCGTCTGGTACCCCACGCAGATCGCGTTCATCGCGGCGAGCCTGTCGTTCGTCGTGGGCGACCCGGGCCTCACGCAGAACGGCCTCTACACGGCCGTCGTGATCCTCGTCCTGTACTGGGGGTCGACGCTCATCACGCTCGCCGGCGGCAACCTGTTCGCCAAGGTCGGCTCGTGGAGCGGCGTCTTCGGCACGATCCTGCCCGCCGTCCTGCTCATCGTGCTCGGCGCGGTCTGGCTCGGCACCGGCGAGCGCTCGGAGACGACGCTCGAGGCGTCCGCCGTCATCCCGCCGTGGACCGGGATCGCGTCGATCGTGCTCATCGTCTCGAACGTGCTCGCGTACGCGGGCATGGAGGTCAACGCGGTGCACGCGAACGACCTGCGCAACCCCGGTCGGGGCTTCCCGCGCTCGATCGCCATCGCGACCGTGCTCATCCTCGTGGTCTTCATCCTCCCGACGCTCGCGATCTCCGTGGCCGTCCCGAAGTCGACGCTCGGCGTGACCGACGGCATCAACCTCGCGTTCAAGGCGTTCTTCGACCACTGGGGCATGAGCTGGGGCACCCCGGTCATCTCGCTCCTCATCGCCCTCGGGGCGTTCGCGTCGGTCGTCACGTGGATCGCCGGGCCGTCGCGCGGCCTGCTCGCCGCGGCCCGGACCGGCCTGCTGCCGCCCGCGCTCCAGCGCCGCAACAAGGCCGGGGTCCAGGTCGGCATCCTCGCGGTGCAGGGCGGGATCGTCACGCTGCTCGCGCTGCTGTTCGTGCTCGTGCCGAACGGCAACACCGCGTTCATCGCGCTCGTGGACATGGCGGCGGCGCTGTACCTCGTCATGTACATGCTCATGTTCGCCGCAGCGATCCGGCTGCGGCGCACCAAGCCCGACGTGGTCCGCACCTACCGCACGCCCGCGATGCGGTTCGTCGCGGGGCTCGGGTTCGTCGCGTGCGCGGCCGCGTTCGTGCTCGCGTTCGTCCGGCCGTCCGGCTTCAGCGGCCTCTCCGAGACCGCCTACCCGATCGTGGTCGCCGGGGTCGTCGTCGTGCTCGGCGGCCCGCCGCTCCTCTTCTACGCGCTGCGGCGCCCCACGTGGGACCGTCGTACCGCGGCGGAGCGGCAGACCGCCGACGACGTCCTCGTCAACCCGCCGACGCAGCCCGCGCCGGCGCCCGCCCGCACACCGCGCGACCCGGAGGAGACCACGTGACGGGTACCAGCACCGTCGGGCGCGAGACGCCCACCCCGGACGGCGGACGGCGCGCTCCAGCGCCGCCCGCCGTCGCGTCGCCCTGGGCGGAGACGGTCGCGCGCTGGGGCGGCCGGATCCTCGAGGTCTACGCGGTGTGGCTCCTCGTCGCGCTGATCCTCCGTCCCGTCGCGCACCACGCCGAGCGCCCGGTCGCCGAGGTCCTCTCAATCACGAACGTGCCGTCGTACCCGTCGCTCTTCTCCGCGGTCGTGGTCGGGCTCGTCGCGAGCGGCTTCCTGCGCCGGCGCCGCGCCGCGCTGTGGTTCGTGGTCCTCGTCTGGCAGCTCCCGTCCGCGCTCGTCATGCTGCTCGCGATCGTGCTCGACCGGATCGACCCGGCGGCCGGCGTGCTCGACGACGTGCACTGGACGGCGTACGCGGGCGGGCTCGTCGGGCTCGTGCTCGTCGTGGTGCTCGTCGCCGCGCGCCACGCGTTCCCGGCCCGTATCGCCCGGGGTGCGTGGTGGACGGCGGCGCTCGTCCTCGTGCTCGGCCTCGCCGTCGCGACCGGCGTCGTGTGGGCGCTGCTCCAGGTCGTGCCGTCGAGCCTCGACGACCAGTCGGCGCGGCTCGGGTGGGCCCTGAGCGTCTCGGTCGGGCTGTCGCCGCACGAGGAGCCGTTCGCCATCGACGGCGGCGCGCCGGGCTGGCTCGCGCTCGTCGGCGGCCTGCTCGCGGGCGCCGCGCTCCTGCTCGCGGTGCTCGTGTTCCTGCGGACCGGCCCGCGCGACGCCGCACGCACCCCGGACGAGGAGCTCGCGGTGCGCCGTCTGCTCCTGGAGCACCCGAGCGACGACTCGCTGGAGTACTTCGCGACGCGCGACGACCGCGACGCGATCTTCTCCGGCGACGGCCGCGCCGCCGTGTCGTACCGCGTGGTGAGCGGCGTGCTGCTCGCCGCGGGCGACCCGCTCGGGGACCCGGCGTCGTGGCCCGACGCGATCGAGCGCACGCTCGCGTACGCGCGGCGCCACGGGTGGGCGCCCGGCGTGCTCTCGGCGAGCGAGAAGGGCGCGCGGGCCTACCGCGACGCCGGGCTCGCCGTCCTCACGATGGGTGACGAGGCGATCGTCGAGACGCGGTCCTTCGACCTCGCGTCGCCGTCGATGCGGCCCGTGCGGCACGCCGTCGCGCGGCCCCAGCGCGAGGGGTACACCGTGCGCCTGCGACGGCAGCGCGAGATCCCGGCGGACGAGCTCGCGGCGCTCGCGCAGGCCGCCGACGCGTGGCGGCACGGCGAGGACGAGCGCGGCTTCTCGATGGCACTGGAGCGCCTCGGCAGCCCGCGCGACCCGCGCGTGCTCGTCGTCACCGCGCACGACCGCGACGGCGCGCCGCGCGGCCTGCTCACGTTCGTCCCGTGGGGCCGCAAGGGGGTCTCGCTCGACTACATGCGCCGGTCGCCCGACGCGGTGCCGGGCGTCACGGAGCTCATGATCTCGACGCTCGCGAGCGAGGGCGCGGGCATGGCGATCGACCGGGTCTCGCTCAACTTCGCGATGTTCCGCGGCCTGATCGAGCAGGGCGAGTCGGTCGCGGCGAGCCCCTTCCAGCGCTTCCTGCGCCGCCTCGTCCTCACGGCGTCGCGCTGGTGGCAGCTCGACCAGCTCTACCGCTCGAACCAGAAGTACGAGCCGCGCTGGCGCACGCGCTACCTCTGCTACGCCGCCCCCGCGCAGCTCACGTCCGTGTCGCTCGCGGCGGGGCAGGCCGAGGGCTTCGTGCCGCAGTGGCCCGGCGCGCGCGGCGGCACCGGGAGCCAGCAGGTCGCGACGGCCGACGCCGCGCTCGGCGCCGCCGTGCGCGAGCAGGAGGACGCGCTGCTCGCGCTCGACGTGCCGACCCGGCGGCTCACCGACCAGGAGCGCGCCCGCCGCGCCAAGCTCGACGTGCTCGCGGCGGCCGGCATGCCCGCGTACCCCGTGGCCGTGCCGCGCACGCACCGGCTCGCCGACGTCGACGACCTGCTGCTCGGGCACGAGGTGTCCGTCTCGGGGCGCGTCGTGCGGCTCCGTGACCTCGGGGGCGTCGTCTTCGCCGTCCTGCGCGAGGAGAACCACGAGCGCCAGGTGATGCTCACCGCCGACGGCGCCGCCGACCTCGCGCTCTGGCGCCGCGTCGTCGACCTCGCGGACCAGGTGAGCGTCACGGGGACCGTCGCGCGCAGCCGGACGGGGGAGCTGTCCGTGCACGCGGGGTCGTGGGTCATGGCGTCGAAGTCGCTCAAGGCGCCGCCGGACAAGTTCCGCGGGCTCGCCGACCCGGAGACGCGCATGCGCCTGCGCCACGTCGACCTCGCGCTCGACACGCGGTCGTCCGTGACGCTCCGCGGCCGCTCCGCCGCCGTGCACTCGCTGCGCTCGTCGCTCGTCGAGCGCGGCTTCATCGAGGTCGAGACGCCGATCCTGCAGCGCGTGCACGGGGGCGCGAACGCGCGCCCATTCCGCACGCACATCAACGCGTACGACATGGACCTGTACCTGCGCATCGCCCCGGAGCTGTTCCTCAAGCAGCTCGCGATCGGCGGCATCGAGCGCGTCTTCGAGCTGGGCCGCAACTTCCGCAACGAGGGCGCCGACGCGACGCACAACCCCGAGTTCACGTCGCTCGAGGCGTACCAGGCGTTCGGCGACTACACGACGATGCGGCACCTCACGCGCGAGCTCGTCGTCGCGGCCGCGGTCGCGGTGCACGGCGACGCCGTGTCGCGCCGGCCCGACGGCAGCGAGGTCCGGCTCGACGGCGAGTGGCCCGTCGTCACCGTGCACGACGCCGTCTCGCGCGCCGTCGGCGCCGAGGTCACCCCGGACACCCCCGACGCGGAGCTGCACGCCCTGTGCGCCCGGCTCGGCATCGAGGTCGGCGAGGACGAGACGCACGGTGCGGTGGTCAACGAGATGTACGACCGCCTCGTCGAGGGCCAGACGGTCGAGCCGACGTTCTACACCGACTTCCCGGTCGAGACGTCGCCGCTCACCCGCGTGCACCGCCGCGACCCGCGCCTCGCGGAACGCTGGGACCTCGTCGCGTTCGGCGCCGAGCTCGGCACCGCGTACTCGGAGCTCATCGACCCGATCGACCAGCGGGAGCGGTTCACGCAGCAGTCGCTCCTCGCCGCGGCGGGCGACCCGGAGGCCATGGAGATCGACGAGGACTTCCTCTCGGCGCTCGAGTTCGCGATGCCGCCCACCGGCGGGCTCGGCCTCGGCGTCGACCGCATCTACATGACGATCATCGGCGCGTCGATCCGCGAGACGCTCGCCTTCCCGTTCGTGAAGCCGCAGCGCCGGTCCTGACCGTGGCGACCGGCCTCCCCGTCCCCGACACCGACCCGGCCCTGCCCGCGGCCGTGCTGCGCGAGCTGCAGCCTGCCGAGACGTACCTGACGAGCTACCCGGTCGCCGTCGTGCTGGCAGTGCTCGGGGCGGGAGCGGTGGTGTGGGCCGTGGTCCGCGCGCGGCGCGGCGCCCGGGCGCGGCGCGCGGGGCGGCCCCGGGGCGAGGACGCGCGCCGGCCGTGGCGCACACGCGTCGCGACGGCGTCCCTCGCGACGCTCGGTGCGCTGTCCCTCGTGCTGGGCCTGGCGGTCGGCGCCAACGCCTACTCCGGCTACGTCCCGACGTGGGGGGCCGCCCGGGTGCAGCTCGTCGCGCTGGGTCTGACGGACCTGTCGGCCGACGCGCCGGGCGGCGCGCACCGGGGCCAGGTGCGGACGCTCGCGATCCCGGGGACGGCCGTCGAGCAGATCGCGGACGAGGACGCCTGGGTGTACCTCCCGCCGGGGTTCGACCCCGAGGGCTCGACCCGCTACCCGGTCGTGTACCTGATCCACGGGTCGCCCGACGACCCGAGCAGCTGGTTCGCCGCCGGGCGGGTGCCGCGCACGATGGACGTGCTCATCCGGCGCGGGCTCGTCGACCCGATGATCGTCGTGGCGCCCACGGTGAACGGCACGGGGCCGGGCGGGCTCGACACCGAGTGCCTCGACTCGACGACGGGCGGCGAGCAGGTCGAGACGTACCTGACGACGACCGTCGTCGACACCGTCGACGCGACGTACCCGACGCTCGCGGACCGCGAGCACCGCGTCCTCGGCGGCATGTCGTCCGGCGGGTTCTGCGCGCTCAACGTGGGTCTGCGGAACCTCGACCTGTACGGGGCGATCCTCGCGATCGAGCCCTACGGGAACCCCGGCCCCGGGCCGGAACGGACGATGCTCTCGACGCAGGCGGAGATCGACGCGAACACCCCGACGACGTACCTGCCCACGATGACGTTCACGCACCCGATGCCCGTCTTCCTCGACTCCGGGCAGGACGCGCCGCGGGAGGCGCTCACGACGGTGCGGCGGATGGCGCAGGACCTCGAGGACCAGGGGCAGACCGTCGAGCTCCGCGAGGAGCCCGGTCAGGCGCACACGTGGGCCATGGCCGCGACCGCGCTCCCGTACGGGCTCGTGTTCGCGCAGCGGCAGATGGCGGGCGGCTGACGCCGCGTCACTCGTCGGTGAGGAACTGCCCGCCGATGCCCGCCTGGGTCTCGAGCAGGTCGCCGGTGTCGCCGAGCACGATCCAGTTCGGCCCGGCGAGCGCGGCCTCGCCCTCCTCGGTGGGCTGACGCGGCAGGAGCGCGAGGAACTCGTCCTCGGCGATCCCGTCGGCGAACACGGCGAGGAGCGTCGTGTCGTCGCACGCGCCCAGCTCGACGTCCTCGCTGTCCGTGCTCTCGGTCGTGAACGACAGGCACGTGAGGCCGGCGGACGTGGCGGCGTGGTGGAGCGCGTCGAGCGAGTCGTACTCGACGTCCTTGTCGCCCGGGCCGGGGCCGGAGCAGGCGGCGAGCGCCCCGACGAGGACGACGAGACCGACGACCGGGCCGGTCGCGGCGCTGCGAGGGCGGGGAGCGGGTCGGGTAGGCATGTTCCGATGGTCCGCCGCCGCGCGGGTTCGCGCCACGGGAACCTCGCCCGTCACCCCGGCGGGCCGGGACCGCCCCGGTCGGGTGCGGCGTCCGCGGACTGCCAGGTGAAGGGCGCGAACGTCGACGAGTCGTCCCGCCAGGCCGGTGTGCGGGCGCGGTACAGGAGCAGCGGGAGGGCCACGAAGACGAGGGCGAGCGCGACGAGCAGCACGACGTACGTCGTCGGGCTGCCGACCGCGACCTGGCCGGGCGGGGCGAAGCTCGTGACGAGCGCGAGCAGCGACGCGACGAACCCGAGCCCGCCGACCGCCCAGACCCCGACGCGGCCCCCCGGCACCCGGTAGGGGCGCGGCCGGTCGGGCTGCGTGCGGCGCAGCACGACGACCGCGGCGAACATCAGGAGGTAGGCGACGAGGTAGAGGATCACCGTGAGCTGGCTGAGGAGCTGGTACGCGGACTGCACGGAGGGCATGACGACGAACAGCACCGACAGCACGGTCACGACCAGCGCCTGGACGAGGAGGATGTTCGTCGCCATGCCGCGGTCGTTCGTCCGGTGGAACCACCGCGGGAGGAACCCCGCTCGCGCGACGGCGTGCAGGCCCGTGGCGGGACCGGCGACCCACGTCGTGACGCCGGCGAGGACGCCGACGGCGAGCATCGCCGCGACGACCGGCCCGGCCCAGCCGATCCCCGCCCAGGCGAGCAGGTGGTCGAACGCCTGGAGCAGGCTCGTCGTGAGGCTGATGTCCTGCTGCGGCACGACGACCGCGATCGTCAGCGTGCCGAGGGTCAGCACGACGACGGCCACGAGCGCGGCGACGAGGATCGCGAGCGGGTAGGTGCGCTCCGGCCGCCGGATCGAGCGCACGTGGACCGCGTTGACCTCGATGCCCGCGTAGAAGAGGAAGATCCCGGCGGCGAGCACGATGTTGTCGAGACGCGTGAGGTCCGGGACGAACGCGCCCCAGGAGAGCGTGGTCCGGGACGGCTCGCCGCCGAGGAGGTAGGCGGCGCCGAGCCCCACGAGCAGCGCGGCGGGGACGAGCGTCCCGACGATCCCGCCCCAGCGCGCGGTGCGGGCGAACGCGGACGCGCCGCGCAGGGCGATGAGCGTCGCGGCCCAGAACACGACGAGCACGATCGCGAGGACGAAGAGCCGGTCGTCGGCGACCCGTTCGTCGAACCGCGCCTCTGGTCCCGTGTAGGCCAGGGTGACGGCGGCGAACGTGAGGACGGTCGGGAACCAGATGCAGCCCTCGACGAACACCATCGCGATCGCGAGGAAGCCCCACCTGCTCCCGAACGCCTCGCCGACCCAGCGGAACATGCCGCCCTCCTCGGGCCACGTGGACGCGAGCTCGGCCGCGACGACGGCGACGGGTGCGAGGAAGCAGACGGCGGCGAGCAGGTAGTAGAACGCGGACGAGAGCCCGTACTCCGCCTCGGCGGGCAGACCGCGCAGGCTGACCACCGCGGCGACGTTGAGCATGACCAGCGACGTGGCCGTGATGGTCGCCGCGGCGGGCCGGGCGGGGTGCTGCGAGGTGGCGGTCCGGGCCATGGCGTCCCCCTCGGCGGGCGCGACGGCCCTCGGGGGGAACGCTAGCGACGCCGCGCGCGACCGGCGAGCGGGGCCGGTGTCAGGCCCGGAAGCGCTCGCCGCGCTCGACGACGCGGCCCGCGCCGCGCCCGTCGGCCGCCGTCGCGTCCCACGTGTAGACCTCGGTGCCGGTGATCAGCACGTGCTCCGTGCGCGACGTCACGTCGAGCGGGTCGCCCGACCACACGACGACGTCCCCGTCGAGGCCCGGCGCGAGCGCTCCGACGCGGTCGTCGAGACCGAGGAAGGCCGCGGGGTTCACCGTGAGGGCGCGCAGCGCGGTGTCCCGGTCGAGGCCCTCCTTGACCGCGAGCGACGCCTGGTGCACGAGGAAGTTGATCGGCACGACGGGGTGGTCGGTCGTGATCGCGACGCGCACGCCCGCGCGGGCGAGCGCCCCGAGGTTCGCGATGTCGCGGTTGCGCAGCTCGATCTTCGAGCGCGAGGTGAACAGCGGGCCGAAGATCACCGGCACGTCGCGCTCGGCGAGGACGTCCGCGACGGCCGCGCCGTCGGTGCCGTGGTTGACGACGAGCCGGTAGCCGAACTCGTCCGCGAGGCGCAGCGCGGTCGCGATGTCGTCGGCGCGGTGCGTGTGCTGGTCCCAGTACAGCTCGCCCGCGAGGACGCGCGCGAGGGTCTCCTTCGCGAGGTCGCGGTCGAACGGCTCGCCCTTCGCCTCGGCCGCGTCGCGCCGCGCGGCGTAGTTCTGCGCGTCGACGAACGCGGCACGGATGACCTTCGCGACGCCGAGGCGCGTCGAGGGCGTCTTCTTCTGGTCCCCGTACACGCGCTTGGGGTTCTCGCCGAGCGCCGACTTCACGGAGACCGCCTCGCGGATCACCTGCTCGTCGACGGTGCGACCGCCCCACGTCTTGATCGCGACGGTCTGCCCGCCGATGGGGTTGCCCGAGCCCGGCTTCACGACGGCGCTCGTCACGCCGCCGACCAACGCGTCGCGGAAGCCCTCGTCCTCGACGTTGATCGCGTCGATCGCGCGCAGCGCCGCGCCGTTCGGGTCGGTCATCTCGTTCGTGTCGTTGCCGGCCCAGCCCTCGGCCTCCTCCATGACGCCCATGTGGGCGTGCGCCTCGACGAAGCCGGGCAGCACCCAGCGGCCGCGCGCGTCGAGGGTCGGGACGCCGTCGGGCACGACGACGTCCGCGCCGACCGCGGTGATGACCCCGTCCTCGACGAGGACGGTCCCGTTCTCGATCGGGTCGGACGCGACGGGCACGACGTAGCCGTTCACGACGGCGACGCTGCGGCGCGCGGTGCGAGGGGCGGTGCGGGCGGGGGTGGAGGAGGTCGTCATGCCCCCATCATCGCCCGGGGCGACCCCTCGTCTCACGCCGTCGTGTAGCGTGGAGGCTGCGCCCAGGTCGCGAGCAGGGTCTCGCGACGATCTTCGGTCCTCGGCATCGAAGCACGACCGTGGCGCCGGGCAGCAGACGCTGCCGACGACGATCTCCGCCCACGAGCGCGGAGCGAGAGCAGAGAAACACATCACTTCTTCCACCATCCTCGATCGCCCGGCGACCGCTCCTGCGGCCGCGGGCACGCCCGGACCAGACCTCGTGCTGCGCCGCGCCGACGACGACCTATGGGTCGCGACGGCCGACGGCGAGTACGCCGGGATGGTCACCCGACGCCCGGACGGCTTCCACGTCCACGACCGCTTCACGCGGCCCGTGACCGTCGTCGCCGCCCTGGAGCACGCGCGGCGCCATCTGAGCGCCCCGCCCGGTCGCCCGGCGGGCTCCCGCCGCGACCACACCCCGAACCGCCGACGCCCTGCGGGGCGCGGCACCCGGACCCGCGCACGCGGGCCGGTCGTCTCGACGAAGGAAGACACCATGGCTACAGGCACCGTGAAGTGGTTCAACGCGGAGAAGGGCTTCGGCTTCATCGCCCCCTCCGACGGCACCGCGGACGTGTTCGCCCACTACAGCGAGATCCAGTCGAGCGGCTACCGCTCGCTCGAGGAGAACCAGAGCGTCTCCTTCGACGTCACGCAGGGCCCCAAGGGCCCGCAGGCGACGAACATCCAGGCACTCTGATCCCGCTCCCGCCCGGCGCCTCGCGCCGGCGCGGGTGACGATCTCCACCGGAGGGCCGCGCCTCGTGCGCGGCCCTTCGGCGTGCCCGGACCCCGGCGCGCGCGACGGTGCCCGACGGCGGTCGTGCCCCGGCCGCGGGGACTAGGCTCTCGACCGGAGCCACACCGCGCGCGAAGGAGCCCGCATGCACGTCGTCGTCGGACTGTTCCGGCTGTTCCTCGTCGTCCTCGCCCTCGTCGGGACGCGCGCGATCTGGCGCGACGGGGACATCGAGGGCCTCGTCTACTTCACGAACCAGACGGGCTTCCTCATCGCGGTCGTCTTCGCCTGGGCGGGCGTCGCGTCCCTCCTGCGCCGCCGGCAGCCGCCGGGATGGCTGAAGGGCGGCGTGACGCTGTTCGCCGCGATCACGGGCCTCGTGTCGTTGCTCGTGCTCGCGCCCGAGGACCCGGGCGCGCCCGCCGTCTTCCTCGGGCTCACCGACGGCCAGATCGAGCACGAGGTGCTCCCGCTCGCCGTGGTCGCCGACTTCCTCCTGCTCGACGCGCACCGGCGCCTGCGCGGCCTCGACGCCGCGCGCTGGCTCCTGTACCCGCTCGCGTACTTCGCGTTCACGACGATCCGCGGGTTCGTCAGCCCGGGCAGCGAGTACCCGTACGGGTTCGTCGACCTCGACGCGCTCGGCTGGACCGGGCTGCTCGTCAACGTCGTGCTCTACGGGGCGGGCTTCCTCGTGCTCGGGCTCGTGATCGTCGGCCTCGACCGGCTCCTGCCCACCGGCCCCGCGATCGGCCGGTACCCGGAGCGCGCCGGGCGCAGCATGCACGTCGTCGCGTCGGGCGAGCGCCCGTGACCGCGCCGCGCGCCGCACGGGCCGGCGGGTGAGGCGTCGTCCGTCCGACCGGTGGGGTGGTGGTCGTCGCCGCGCACGGTGGGGCTGGAGCCGTGGTGCGTTCGTCGTCGGGCTGGTCATGACGGGTGTGCTCGCCGGGATCGTCATCGCGGACCGCGGCGACCAGCGGGTCGCCGAGAGGCTCGCCGAGGCCGGCGTCCTCACGACGGCGAGCGGGGCGGAGGTGCACGTGATCGCCGTCGGTCGCGGCAGCACCCTGGACGTGGACGCGGTGCGCGCCCTCGTCGAGCTGCCGCACGGGCCCGCCGAGGTGTACCTCGTCGGGGCGTGGGCCGACGGCGAGGAGATCGGCGAGACGGGGTGGCACCCGGCACCGGCTCCGTACGCGGGGACGTTCGACGTCCTGCGGGACCCGCAGGACGCGGGCACGGTCATGGCGGTCCCGGACGTCGAGCACGCCGCGACCGGTGACGACGTCGAGACGGGGGCGGTCCTCCTCGGCGGTGCGGGAGCGTGGACCGTGGCGTTCGCGTGGCCCGTGTGGCGGTCGTTCCCGGAGTCCACCCGCGCGGCGGTCCGCCGTCGGCTCGGGCGCCCGTGGCGACGGCCCCGCTAGGGTGTCCTCGTGCCCTCCCCGGTCGTCGGTCCGCTGCGCGTCGCCCGCGCCGCGCTCGTGGCGACCCTCGTGCTCGCGCTGACGGCGCTCGCGCACCGCGTCGCCGGGGGCGCTCTCCCGGACCCGCTGGTCCTCGCGGCGCTCGCCGCGTTCACCCTCGCCGGCACGACGGCGGCCGCCCGCCTGCGCTTCACGCCCGCCCGGCTCGTCGTGCTCCTCGGGGGCGCGCAGCTCGCGCTCCACCAGGCGCTCACCGTCCTGACCCCGGGGTCGTGCCACGCCGTCGGCGGGGGAGCCGGGCACGCTGCGCACCTCGCGGCGTCGTCGGGCGCGGTCGTGTGCGCGGTGCCGTCGGCCGACGGCGCGGCGTCCCCGCTGCACCCGGAGCACCTCGCGGCGTCGGGCGCGTGGATGGTCGCCGCCCACGCCGCCGCGACGGTCGTGCTCGCCCTCGTGCTGGCGCACGGCGAGCGCGCGCTCGAGCGGTTCCTCACCTGGGTGACCCCGCGCGCCGCGCTCCCGCTCCCGGCCCGTGCGGCGGTCCTCGGCCGCCGCGGCGTCGTCCCCGCGCGCCTGGTGCGCGTCGTCGGCGTGTGGCGGTCGCTCCGGGCGCCGACGCGCGGACCGCCGCGGGCGCACGGTCCGTCGGGAGCACTGCTGCGCCCCCTCGCCGCGTCCTGACGCGGCCCCCGACGAGGCCGACCCGGCGACGGCCGGGCCCCGGGGCACCACCGTGCGGCCACCGGCCGCGCCTCGGACGGAAGAACCTCATGACCCTCTCCCTGCGCCGACCGCTGTCGGCCCTGCCCACCCTGCTCGCCCTCCTCGCCGCCGCGGCCCTGACGCTCGGCCTCACCGCGACCGTCACGACGCTCACGGCCGGCCCGGCGTCCGCGCACGACCGGCTCCTCACCTCCGACCCGGCCGACGGCGCGCAGCTCGAGGCCCCGCCCGCGGCGATCACGCTGACGTTCAACACCGAGCCGCTCCCCGTCGAGCCGCAGGTCGTCGTCTCCGACTCGGCCGGCACGGTCGTCACGCAGGGTGCGCCGACGATCGACGGCAGCACCGCGACCTTCGCGCTCGACCCGGCCGTCGCGCTCGGCGGCGACACGTACACCGTCGCGTGGCGCGTCGTCTCGTCCGACGGGCACCCGATCGAGGGCACGTTCGCGTTCGCCGTCGCGGCCCAGCCGGAGGCGCCCGCGACGGACGACCCCGCGACGGGCACGGCGACACCGGAGGAGACCGCGACCGAGGAGCCGACGACCGGCACCACGACCGAGCCTTCCGCGACCACGACGACCGACGCCGCCGAGACCGCGGACGACGGCACCTCGTCGCTGCTGCCGGTGCTCGTGGGGCTCGGCGCGCTCGTCGTCGCCGCGGCGGTCGTCGTCGTGGTCGTGCTGCGCCGTCGGGGCCCCGGCCCGGACGCCGGCACCGACGACGGCGCCCCGCACGACCCGCAGGGCTGACCGTGCCGGCGCACGCCGCCCTCTCCCGCGCGGAGAGGGCGGCGCCGGCCCCTGCCGCCGGAGCCCCTTCTCCCGCTAGGGTGCGTCCGTGACGTCGCCCGGAGCAGGGGTGCTCCGCGGCGTGCGGGTGCTGCTGCTCGCCGCCGCGGTCGTCGGGCTGTCCGTCGTCGCGCACGGCCTCGCCGGGGGCACCGACCCCGGGGCGGTCCCGCTCGGGGTCCTCGCGGTCCTCACCGCCGTGGCCGTGCGACCCCTCACCCGGCGCGAGGTCGGGCTGCCGCGGCTGCTCGGCCTGCTCGGCGCGGGCCAGCTCGTGCTGCACGTCGTCTTCGACCGCTGCGCCGCGCTGTCCCCGGCCGACGCCGCCGCGCACGCGCACTCCTCCTCGCCGCTCGCGATGCTCGGAGCGCACGCCGTCGCGACGCTCGCCGTCGCGCTCGTGCTGCGGTACGGCGACGCCGTGCTGTGGCGCCTCTGGACGTGGCTCGCAGGACGCCGGGTGCCCGGCCGCCCGCGGCCCGTCGTCGTCCTCGCGGCCCCTCCCGCCGTCGGCGCGCTGCCGACGGTGCGCGACCTGCTCGTGCGCGGCGCCGCGCCCGGGCGCGGGCCGCCCCTTCCCGCCTGACCTCTCCCGGACGCCTCCGCGGACGCCGTCGCCCGACGACGTCCGCGGCGTCCCGCTCCCGCGCGCCCGCGCGACCGCTCACCCGCCGCCGGCCGGCTCCGCCGACCCGTGGCGCGGCGCGCCGTCGTGCCCGCCGGAGCAGCGTCCCCTCTCCCCGCACCTCTCCCCGAAAGGCACTACCATGCGAAAGACCCTGCGCGCCGTCGGCGCCGCCGCACTGACCACCGGGCTCGTCGTGACCGGCGCGGCCGCCGCGTCCGCCCACGTCACCGTCACGCCCGACACGACCGAGGCGGGCTCCTACGCCCTCCTGACGTTCGGCGTCCCGCACGGCTGCGGCGACTCTCCGACGACGAAGGTCTCCGTCCAGGTCCCTGAGCAGGTCGTCACCGTGACCCCCACGGTCAACCCCGGCTGGGACGTCGAGAAGGTCATGGAGGACCTCGCCGAGCCCGTCGACGACGGGCACGGCGGCCAGTACACCGAGCGCGTCGCGGAGGTCGTGTACACCGCGAAGGCGCCGCTGCCCGACGGCTACCGCGACGCGTTCGTGCTGTCGCTCAAGCTGCCCGACGCGGCGGGCGAGACGCTCGTCTTCCCGACCGTCCAGGAGTGCGCCGAGGGCGAGAGCGCCTGGGTGCAGGTCCCGGCCGACGGCGAGGACGGCGAGGAGCTCGACCTGCCCGCCCCGCTGTTCGAGCTGACGGCCGCGTCCGGCGGCGACGCGCACGGCACCCAGGACGCCGCGGCGGACGCGACCGCCGAGCCGGCCGCCGCGGACGGCGAGACGACGGAGGCCGCCGCGAGCACGTCGAGCGGACCGGCCCCCGCGGTCACGTGGACGGCGCTCGTCCTCGCGGCGGCGGGCCTCGTGCTCGGGCTGCTCGGGTTCGTGCGCTCGCGCCCGCGGGCCTGACCCGTGGGCCGCCCCCTGGCGCCGCGCCGGGCGGTGGCCGTCGTCGTCGGTGCCGCGGCCGCGGTCCTGCTCGCGATCCTCGCGAGCGGCCCGGCCGCGGCCCACGCCGTCCTCGTGGGCACCGACCCGCAGGACGGCACCGTCCTCGACGCGCCGCCCGACGCGCTGACCCTCACCTTCAACGAGCCCGTCCAGGTCGTCCCCGGCGGCACGACGGTCCTCGCGGCCGACGGCACCCCCGTCGACGTGGACGTCGCCGCGGTCGACGACGCGCTCGTCGTCACGCCCGGCACGGCCCTCGGCGACGGCACCTACGTCGTCAGCTGGCGCGTCGTGTCGCTCGACACGCACCCCGTGGCGGGGGCGTTCACGTTCTCCGTCGGCGCGCCGAGCACGACCGCGGTCGAGGCGCGTGTGGCCGAGCCGACGGCGGCGCTCGTCGCCGTCCGGGCGCTCGACCAGGCCGCCGTCTACGCCGGGACGTTCCTCGTCGCGGGGCTCGTCGTGTTCGAGCTCCTCGTGCTGCACGTCTCGCCCGGCGCGGCCCCCGTGCTGCGGCGGCGGCTCCAGCGCGTCCGGCGCGGGGCGCTCGGCGTCGCGGTCCTCGGGACCGTGCTCGCGGTCCCGCTCACGCCCGCCTGGCAGGCGGGCGGCGGGCTGGGCGCGCTCGCGGACCCGGCGACGTGGGCTGCGGGCCTCGCCTCCGACACCACCGTGGCGGGCGGGCTCGGGCTCGCGGGGCTCGTCGTCGCGACGCTGCTCGCGCCCCGGGCCGCGCGCGAGACCCGGGCCGCGTGGCCCGCAGGCACGGTGCTCGGCGCCGCCGCGCTCGCGCTGGGATCGCTGGTGCTCGTGGGCCACACGCGGACCTTCGGGCCGCCGTGGCTCGTCGTCACGGCGGACGCGCTGCACGTCGCGGCCGGGGCGGTGTGGCTCGGCGGCGTCGTCGGGCTCGGGCTCGTGCTCGCGCCGTCCGCCCACGTGGACGCCCGCCGCGCGGGCGTGACCGTGGCGCGGTTCTCCGCGCTCGGCGCGTGGGTCGTCCTCGCGCTCGCGGTCACCGGGACCGTCCTCGGGTGGCGCATCCTCGGGACTCTCGACGCGCTCGTCTCGACGACGTACGGCCGGACGCTGCTCGTCAAGGTCGGCGTCGCGCTGGTGCTCGTCGGCATCGCGGCGTGGAACCGGTACCGGCTCGTCCCCGAGGTCGCCGGGCCGGGAGGTGCCGCTGCGGCGGGCGGCACGACCGCGACGACGGCGCGCCGTCGGCTCGGCCGGACCGTCGCGGTCGAGGCCGCGCTGCTCGTGCTCGTGCTCGCCGCGACGGGCGTGCTCGTCTCGCGCAGCCCGGTCGTCCCGCCGACACCGTCCGCGCAGGACGCCGCGACCTCCGGCGTCGAGGTGGTCGAGGAGCTCGGGGACGGCACGCTCCGCGCGCGCGTCACGCCGGGGCGCGTGGGCGTCAACGCGCTCGAGATCGAGCTGCTCGACGCCGACGGAGCGCCGTTCGAGCCCGTCGCGGTGCCCGAGCTGGCGACGACGCTCGCCGACCCGGCGCTCGGCCCGTTCTCGCGCCCGCTCACGCGCACCGGGCCAGGCGCGTACGAGGCGACGCTCGACCTGCCGATGCCCGGCTCCTGGACGCTCGAGGTGAGCGTGCGGACGTCCAAGTACGAGAACCCGATCGTCCGCATCCCCGTGGAGGTGACCTCATGACCCCCGACCGACGGCCGCCCGGGCCGCACCGCGGTGCGCGCGCCCTCGTCGCCCTGGCCGCCGCCGGGGCGTTCGCCCTGCTCACGGTCGCACCCGCGGCCGCGCACGTGCTCATCGAGACGGTCGAGCCGCGCGGCGACGGCACGTCGCGGCTCACGTTCACGTTCGACCACGGGTGCGACGGCGAGCCCACCGACGCCCTGCGCGTCACCCTGCCCGCGGGCGTCGAGGCGCTGGACGCGGGCCAGCCGGCCGGCTGGACCGCCGAGGTGACGGACGACGCCGTCGCGTGGGCCGGCGAGCCCGTGCCCGACGGCGAGCGCGCGGCCTTCACGCTCGACGTCCGCGTGACGGGCGAGCCTGGGCAGGCGTTCGTCTTCCCGGCGGTGCAGGAGTGTCCGTCCGGGGCGTCGTACGCGTGGACGGACACCGACCCGGCGGGCGCCCGCCCGGCACCCACGTTCGTCGCGACGGCGGCGTCGCTCGCCCCCGCGCCCGTCGCGGCGGGCGCTGCCCCGACGCCGACCGGCCCGCTCGTCGGGGCGGTCGTGCTCGGGGCGGGCGTCGTCGGCGTCGCGGGCGGGGCGTGGTCCCGCCGGCGCGTGCGGGGGTGACGCCCGCAGCCGTCGCGGGTCCCGCGCTCAGGGGCTCGCGACGGTGAAGCCGACACTCACGGTCGGCCCGAACCCGGCGGCGTCCGACGCGGGCTCGACGAACCGGATCCCGAACGTGTGCGGTCCGGGGGCGAGGCTGCGCACCTGGCGCACCGCGGGCTCGTCGTCGAGCTCGTGGAGGTTGCCGGTCGAGCGTCCGTCGACGAACGCCTCGACGACCAAGCCCGCGGTACCCGCGAAGGTCACGAGGACGGAGAAGCGCGGGTCCTCCCACGGCGCGGTCTCGCGCGCGCCGAGGACCGTCTCGCCGGGGCCCGGCGACAGCACGCGCGGGAGGTCGAACACGTAGGGGCCGAGCGGCGCGGCGGCCGCGGAGACGACGCCGTCGACCTCCTGGACGACGTCGAGCACGTGCTCCCCGGTGGCACCGAGCCCGGTCGGGACGAGCGCCCAGCGGCCGTCGTCGGCGGCGGTCGTCGTGCCGACGACCGTTCCCGTCGCGTCGAGCGCCCGCACGCGCGCCCCGGGCTCCCCGGTGCCGCGCAGGGCGGGGTAGACGGTGAGCGTCCCGGCCGGGGGCGCCTCGTCGACGACGGGTGCCGGAGGCGCCGGTTCCTCGGGCCCGGGCTCTTCGGGCGCGGGTTGCTCCGGACCGGGCTGCTCGGGCTCCGGCGGGGCCGGCGCGGCCGGCTCGACCGACGGCGGGGCCGGCTCGGGCGCGGTCTCGCCGGCTCCGGGCGCGTCCTGCCCGTCCGGACGGGAGGCGGGCGGGGCGTCGAGGCCCGCGGCGGGCGGCTCGGGGCGGTCGCCCGCCCCGGCGGGGGCGTCCGGCTCGGTCGCGACCGGCACGTCGTCCGCGCCGTTCTCCGCGGGGTCGCCGTCCGGAAGGACGGGGAGCGGCGCGGCGAGACCGGGAGCGGACGACTGCTGCCCGGCCGCGGCGGCGGGCGGGTCGGCAGCGGACCACGGCCGCGCCACGGCCAGCACGCCGACGACGGCCGCCACGACCACCGCCGCGAGCGCGCCGACCAGGACGCCGGGGACCGCGGCCCCCGCGGCGGCTCCGGCCCCGGTGCCGGACGCCGTCCCGGCAGCCCCGCTCGCGGTCGTGCCGGTCGCCGGGCCCGTCGTCGCGCCGGGAGCCGGGCTCGTCGTCGTGGCCGGCACGGCGGTCGTCGCCGCGAGCGCGCCCGTCGCGGCGTCGACCGCGGCCGGGACGCCGAGGACGAGCGGCAGGAGGACGATGCGCAGGCGCGAGGCGACGTCGTCGACCTCCTCCGCGAGGATCGAGCACGACAGGCACCCGGTGAGGTGCTCCTCGACGCGGTCCTGCGCGGCGCGCGACAGCGACCCGCGCGCGCGGTCGCCCAGGCGCTCGACCGTCCAGCGGCACTCGGGGGCCACCGCGTCGCTGCTCACGTGGGCCTGGAGCCACTCGCGGCGCAGGCCCTCGCGGGCGCGGTAGGAGAGCGCGGCGGTCGCGCCCGCCGAGAGCCCGAGCAGCGGCGCCGCCTCGCGCGGCTCCATCCCCTCGACCTCGGTGTACCAGAGCACGGCCTGCCACCGCTCCGGCAGGCGGCGGAACGCGCGGACCGTCACCGAGCGCTCGAGGACCTCGGTCGACAGGTCGCGCGGGTCGACGACCTCGGGCACGTCCTCGACAGGCGTCGGGTCCGGCGTGCGGGCCCAGCTCGCCGCGACGCTGCGCAGCGTCGTGTAGAGGTAGGGCCGGAACGGGCCGGTCGGCCCGTGGCCGGACTGCAGCGCGCCGAGCACGCGCAGGTACGCCTCCTGGACGAGGTCGTCCGGGTCGTACGTCGCCGTGAGGCGGCGGGCCGCCGCGCGTCCGGCGTCCGCGTGCCGCTCCCAGAGCACGGCGAACGCCTCCGCGCGGCCCGCGCGCACCGCGTCGGCGAGCTGCTCGTCGCCGAGCTCCGTCAGGTCCTGCGTGTGCACGCCGCTCCCGTCCCGGCCGCCTCCGTCCTGCGGCCCTCAGGGAGGAAGACGCTCTCGGGCCGCGATCATGACGCGGGTCGGGGTGTGACGTGCGCGCGCGGTCGAGCAGCCCGCGTCGTACTGTGATCCACATCACTGGCAACGCGCGTCACGAACGGGCGCCCCGGTGCTCTTGCACTGGTGGGGGACGTCGCCACGACGGGTCACGTGGCGACACACCTGGACCGGTGGCGGTCCGCGACGAGAGCTTCGCTGGGGGGAGCTCTCGCGGCGGATCGCCACCGGTTCTCCCGTCTCCGGGAGGTTCCGTCCTGCCGGCACGTGCCCTCGCGTCCCGGTGGCAGCGCCCCCGATCTCAGACGGCGTCCGTGCGCGCGCCGAGCCAGGGCGCGAGGACGTCGGTGCGCCCCAGCCAGCGCAGCCCGCCGTCGGCCAGCTCGTCCGGCGTCGCGAGCACGTCGCGGAACGCGTCGAGGACCCGCTCGCGCACGTCGTCGCCCGGCTCGCCGTCCGGCGGCGTCGCGCCGACGACCACCACGCGCGTGTGCGGCTCGACGGGCCGCCCCTCGGCGGTGGTCGCGTCGTCCCACGTGCCGAGCGTGCCGATGCACAGCTGGCCGCCCGCGCCGTCCCACGCGCACAGCGAGTCCGGGCGGTTCGCGACGTGGAACACCCCGCGCGACCGGACCCGCCCGGTGCCCAGGTCCTCGATGCGACGCAGCAGCCGCTCGGGGTCGAAGGGGCGGGCCGAGCGCAGCTCGACCGTCCAGCTCCGGTCGCCCGCGCGGCGCGCGTGCCGGGGGAGCGGACCCCGCACGCCGAGCGGGTGCGCCCGGCGCTCGCCGGCCACCGGGTCGTGCGTGCGTCCTGCGAGGTCGGCGGCGGCGAGCGCGTGGAGCCCGTCGACCCGGTGCGTCCCGACGCCGCGCAGCCGGTCGACGAGCCCCGCCCCGGTCACGGCGGCGACGGGGTCCCCGGTCGTCACGACGAGGTCGGCGTGCTCGAGCTGCGCGGCGAGCACCTCCCCGACGGCCCGCTGGTCGTCCTCCGTGAGCCCGACGCCGCGCTCGGCGACGAGGTCGTCGTCGAGCAGGTCGTGCTCGAGCGTGTCGACGTCGGCGACGGCGAGCACGGTCGCGAGGCGCAGCCGCTCGAGCTCGCCGCCGGGGGTGGTCTGCGCGGCGAGCGCGCGCACGACGGGCAGCGACTCGGCCGCCACGGGGAGCGCGAGCACGACGTGGTCCCAGCGCCCGTCGTCCGCGAGCCGCCGCAGCGTCGGGACGGCGTCCTCCCGGACCGCGCACGACAGGCACGCGTGCTCGAGCGGCACGACCTCGTCCTCGACGACGCCGCTCGCGTCGACGACGACCCGGCGCAGCGCGCCCTCGGCGGCGCGGATGTCGTGGCGGAGCGCGACGACGCGCGGAGCCCCGACGACGAGCCCGAATACCGCGCTGTCGCGCAGCACGGGATCGATGGTCGCGAGGACGCTGAGGGCGACGCGGGTGTCGTCGGGCGAGGGGTCCGGCGAGGGGTCCGGCGAGGGGTGCGACGAGAAGGGCATGAAGCGCTCCGATCCGTGGTCTGGGGCGTCCCGGGAGGCTCGGCGGCCGGCTCGGGAACAACCTGCTCCTGAGAACTGTTCTCGACAGCGGGTCAGCATAGCGTCTTGACGGGAATGATTCTCACTATCTAGTGTCGTCCCCGTCGCCCCGACCGACCCCGAGAGGAACCGCCATGTCCGCCGTCTGCCAGGTGCTCGGCACCGCTCCCGGGTTCGGCCACGCGATCTCGCACTCCCACGTGCGGACCAAGCGTCGCTTCGACCCGAACATCCAGAAGAAGCGCTACTGGGTGCCGTCGCTGGGTCGCCACGTGACCCTGCGCGTCAGCGCCCGGGGCATCAAGACCATCGACCGCCAGGGGATCGACGCCGTCGTGGCGCGGATCCTCGCCCGAGGGGAGAAGCTCTGATGGCTACCCGCACCGACCTCCGTCCCGTGATCAAGCTCCGGTCCACCGCGGGCACCGGGTTCACCTACGTGACCCGCAAGAACCGCCGCAACGACCCCGACCGGATGGTCCTGCGCAAGTTCGACCCCGTCGTCCGCCGCCACGTCGACTTCCGCGAGGAGCGCTGATGGCGAAGCGGTCGAAGATCGCGCGCAACGAGCAGCGGGCGGCCGTCGTCGCCCGCTACGCCGAGCGTCGCGCCGAGCTGAAGCGCGTCGTCGCGTCGCCGTCGTCCTCGCCCGAGGAGAAGGCGGACGCGGTGCGCGAGCTCCAGCGCCAGCCCCGCGACGCGAGCGCCACGCGCACGCGGAACCGCGACGTCGTCGACGGCCGCCCGCGCGGCTACCTGAGGAAGTTCGGACTCTCGCGCGTCCGCCTGCGCCAGCAGGCGCACCGCGGCGAGCTGCCCGGAGTCACGAAGTCGAGCTGGTGACCGCCGCCCCGAGCGGCGGCCGGCCCCGGCTCAGCAAGGAGACCACCATGAAGAAGGACATCCACCCCGTCTACGGGCCCGTCGTCTACCGCGACAAGTCCGCCGACTTCTCGTTCCTGACCCGCTCGACCCTCGCGGGCGACCACCCGCAGGGCCCGGGCGTCCCGCGCGAGACCGTGACCTGGACGGACGGGAACACCTACCCCGTCGTCGACGTCGAGATCTCGAGCGCGAGCCACCCGTTCTACACGGGCACGCAGCGCGTCGTGGACACGGCCGGGCGCGTCGAGAAGTTCCGCCAGCGCTACGGCGCCCGCGGCGGCGCGCAGGGCGGGAGCGCCCGATGAAGGTCCGCGCCTCGCTCCGCTCGCTCAAGGACAAGCCCGGGGCGAAGGTCGTGCGCCGGCACGGCAAGACCTTCGTCCTCAACAAGGCCAACCCGCGCTGGAAGGCCCGTCAGGGCTGACCCGCGCACCACCACCACCGGAGAGGAGCGGCCGCCCGGGTGTCCGGGCGGCCGACCACGCATGCACCACACCGCACCCGACCCGACCGACGCCGCTGCCGATCCCGCCCGGGTGACGGCCCCTCCCGGCGCCCGTGCCCGACGCCGCCCGCTCGCCCTCGCGCTCGGCCTCGCCCTCCCGCTCACGCTCGTCGCGGCGTGCGCGCAGGGCGCGGGCGCCGAGGGCGAGCAGGGCGACGCGGCCGAGCCCGCGCCGTCGGCCACGTCCGACGTGAGCGAGGCCGCGGCGCTCACCCCCCGCCTCGCGATCACCTACGACGGCGGCGTCCAGGTCCTCGACGCGACGACGCTCGAGGTCGTCGACGACCTCGAGCTCGACGGCTTCAACCGCCTCAACCCCGCGGGCGACGGGCGGCACCTGCTCGTCTCGACGTCCGGCGGGTTCCAGGTGCTCGACGCCGGCACCTGGGCCGAGCCGCACGGCGACCACGCCCACTACTACACGGCCGACCCGGTCCTCACGGACGTGACGTACGCGGCCGAGAAGCCGGGCCACGTCGTCGTGCACGACGGCCGCACCGCGCTGTTCGACGACGGCACGGGCGACATCACCGTGCTCGACTCGGCCACGGTGGCCGACCCGCACGGCATCGACGACGCGCGCACCCTGACCACCCCCGCGGCGCACCACGGCGTCGCGGTCGAGCTGTCCGACGGCTCGCTCGTCGTCTCCGAGGGCACCGAGGACGCGCGCACCGGCGTCCGGATCCTCGACGCCGCGGGCGACGAGGTCGCGGCGAACGACCAGTGCCCCGGCGTCCACGGGGAGGCCGTCGCCGCGGGCGAGGCCGTCGTCATCGGCTGCGAGGACGGCGTGCTCGTCGTCGCGGGCGGCGCGATCACCAAGGTCGCCGCCCCGGACGCCTACGGGCGCATCGGCAACCAGGCGGGCAGCGAGGTGTCGCCCGTCGTGCTCGGCGACTACAAGTCCGACCCCGACGCGGACCTCGAGCGGCCCACGCGCGTCTCCCTCGTGGACACGCGCGACGCGAGCCTGCGCCTCGTCGACCTCCCCGCGAGCTACACGTTCCGCTCGCTCGGGCGGGGCGACGCGGGCGAGGCGCTCGTGCTCGGCACCGACGGGTCGCTGCACGTCATCGACCCGGAGTCGGGCACGGTCGTCCGGTCCGTCCCCGTCGTCGACGCGTGGGAGGAGCCCGAGGAGTGGCAGGAGCCGCGGCCGGCGCTGTTCGTCCAGGACGGCATCGCCTACGTCACGGACCCGGCCGGTCGCGCGATCCACGCGGTCGACTACGTGGGCGGCGAGGTGTGGAAGAGCGCGGAGCTCGACGTCGTCCCGAACGAGCTCAACGGGGTCACCGGCAAGCCGGCCACCACGGGGGGCCACGAGGCCGACGAGCACGCCCACGAGGACGGCGAGCACGGTCACGACGAGCCCGCGCACGACGAGCACGAGGGCCACGACCACGAGCACGAGGACGGCTGAGCGAGGACACGCGACGACGAGAGCCGCGAGAAGTCGCGCGAAACTCCGCGTGTTCCCTAGTGTTGTCCCCGGTGCACGGCCCCGCGGCTGGCACACTGAGACCGTGACGACGGGTGGTGACCACCGCGCGTCGTGAACCGAAGAAGGGATTCGCATGTCGCTCAACAAGTCCGAGCTCGTCTCGGCCATCGCCAGCAAGGCCGACCTGTCGAAGGCGGACGCCGAGAAGGCTCTCAACGCCTTCCAGGAGGTGCTCATCGAGTCGCTGGGCAAGGGCGAGGCCGTCAAGGTCACGGGCCTCCTGTCCGTCGAGCGCGTCGAGCGTGCCGCCCGCACGGGCCGCAACCCCCGTACGGGCGAGGAGATCTCGATCCCGGCCGGTTACGGCGTGAAGATCAGCGCCGGCAGCCTGCTCAAGAAGGCCGTCGCCAAGTGACGTCCCGCTGACCGGCCGTCGCCGGCCCGGTCAGCAGCACGAAGGCCCGGACCCCCGTGAGGGGATCCGGGCCTTCGTGCGTCGCACCCCCTGTGCCGAGCACGGGGTTGACGTCGTCATCGGCGTGATGGCGCCACCGACGACGTGCTCGACCGCGAGGAGGCTCGTGATCGGCGACCTGCGTGTTTTCAGGCGTGCACGACGTTCGCGAGGATGCCGTGCTGCGTGAGGCGCGTGCCGATCGCCTGGTCGACCTCGCCGAACGCCTTGTTCGAGCGCGCGACGCCGACGGCGCCGGCCATCGCGCCGTGCCCGGTCGGGCGGTCGATGCGCGCGACGAGCTGGTCGCCGTGGACCATGAAGTCGACCGTGAAGACGAGGTGCTGGGCCTTGCCGGCGAACGCGCCGAGCCAGAACGTCTTCTGCTTGCTGCCGCGCTCGGCGGCCCACTGGCCCGTGGGGCGCGTGGTCACCGTGAAGCCCTGCTCCTGGAGCGCGGCGTGCAGGTGCTGCTTGGCGACCTCCGGGTCACCGGAGAGGAAGTAGTCGACCGTGGCCATAAGGGCTCCTCGTGCGTCGTGGTGGCGGGTGCGGCGGTCGCGCCGGGTCGTGGCAGGGCGCGCGGCCCCGGGGATGCTACCGCCGGGCCGGACCGACGGCCCGACCTGTCTTGAGAATCGTTCTCACGTACCGGTAGGCTGGGCGCTCGCCCACCGGAAGGACCCCTCATGGCCGTGCCCAAGCGCAAGCTCTCCCGCTCGAACACCCGCGCCCGTCGCTCGCAGTGGAAGGCGCAGGTGCCCGAGCTCGTGACCGTCGTCGTCGACGGCCGCGAGGTCACCCTCCCGCGCCGCCTCGTCGCGGGCGTGCGCCGCGGCCACGTGACGCTCCCCGAGTGAGCCGGAGGGGGCCCCGGACGGCCCGGCCTGCGCGATCGGTGCCCGACGGCGCGTGCCGCCGGGCGTCGTCGGGCCGCCGTGGCAGCATCCTCGCGTGAGCGCACCGACCCCTCCCGAGACGCCCGGGCGCGGCGAGCGCCGCACGCGGTCCCGGCGGGTGCCCGACGTCCTGGCGCGCGGCACCGCACGCACCCCGGCGCACGCCCACGCCCACGCGCACGGCCCGGCGGCGCCCGCGACCCGGCGCGTGCGGGTCACGCTCGCCGCGCTCCTGGTGCCCGCGCTGCTCGTCACGCTCGCCGGGCTCGTCGCGCTGTGGCCCGCCGCGGCGGACGTGCCCGCACGCATCCCCGTCGCCGCGGAGGGCAGCACGGTCCTGCGCGCGACCGTCACCGGGCCGGTCGACGAGGCGACGAGCGAGGTGCCCGCCCGGCTCGACGCGGGCTCCCGCGCGGGCGGCGAGGACGTGGGCGGCGACGCGATCACCGTCAACGCGCCGCCCGAGTACCTCGCCTACGGGTTCGAGGAGGGCGACCGCCTGCGCGTCCTGTACATCGCCGAGGCCGCGGGTGCGGGCGGCACGCCCTACGTCTTCATGGACTTCGAGCGTGGGCTGCCCATCGGCGTCCTCGCGGTCGCGTACGCCGTCGTGGTGCTCGCCGTCGCGCGGTGGCGCGGCCTCGCGGCGCTCGCGGGGCTCGCGGGGGCGTTCGTCGTCATCACGTCGTTCACGCTGCCCGCGCTCCTCACCGGGCAGAACGCGCTGGGCGTCGCGCTCGTGACGTCGTCGCTCGTCATGTTCGTCGTGCTGTACGTCGCGCACGGGTTCACCGCGCGGACGTCGACGGCGCTGCTCGGCACCCTCGTCGGCCTGGTGCTCACGGCCGTGCTGGGCTGGTGGGGATCCGGGGCGGCCAACATCACGGGCCTCACGTCGGAGGAGTCCCTGTGGATCCCGCAGTACGCGCCCGAGCTCTCGATCCGCGGGGTCGTGCTGTGCGGGATCGTGCTCGCCGGCATGGGCGTGCTCAACGACGTGACGATCACGCAGGCGTCCGCGGTGTGGGAGCTGCGCGCCGTCGCGCCGCTCGCGACCCGGCGCGAGCTGTACGCGCGCGCGATGCGCATCGGGCGCGACCACATCGCCTCGACCGTCTACACGATCGCGTTCGCGTACGTCGGCGCCGCGCTGCCGCTCCTCATGGCGGTCTACCTCTCCGACCAGAACCTCGCGACCAGCCTCACCTCGGGCGAGATCGCGGAGGAGGTCGTGCGCACCCTCGTCGGCTCGATCGGGCTCGTCCTCGCGATCCCCATCACCACGGGCATCGCGGCGCTCACCGTGCCCGGCGCCGGCTCGGCGCGGTCGGTCCCCGTGGGTAGGGTCGAGGTCCCCGCGACCTGACGGCGGGGCGCCCGCCCGCGCGGGCACGACGACCGGGCGACCCGGCGGCACGACGAGAGGACGACGGTGACGGAGACGACGGACGGCCTGAGCGGCCGGGACGGCCGGGACGTGGCGGTGCTCGGGCCGGGCGGGGTCGGCGGGCTGGTCGGCGCGCTGCTCGTCCGGTCGGGCGCCCGGGTGACGTTCCTCGCGGGCGAGGCCACGGCGGCCACCCTCACGGAGCGCGGCCTGCACGTGCGCAGCCGCCAGGTGGGCGACCTCCACGTCCCGGCGCACGCGGCCACGCGCCTCGACGCCCCGGTCGACGTCGTCGTGGTGGCGGTCAAGCAGACCGCGCTCGACGACGCGCTCGACCGCGTGCCGCCGGAGGTGCTCGGCGACGGGGTGGTCGTCCCGATGCTCAACGGCCTCGACCACCTCGACGCGCTGCGCGCGCGGTACGGCACCGCGCGCGTGCTCCCCGCGACGGTCCGCGTCGAGTCCACGCGCGTCGCGCCGGGCGAGATCGAGCACACGAGCGCGTTCGTCGAGGTCGACGTCGCGCCGGGCGGGGTGGCCCCGGAGCGGGTCGAGGCCGTCCGCGCGCTCCTCGACGGGGCGGGCATCCCCACCACCGTGCACGACGACGAGACGGCGCTGATGTGGGCGAAGCTCGGCTTCCTCGCGCCGTTCGCGCTGCTCACGACGGCGCACCGCGCCCCGATCGGAGAGGTGCGGACCACGCACCGGGCCGAGCTCGAGGCGCTCGTCCGCGAGGTCGCCGCCGTCGCGGCGGCGAGCGGCGCGCCGTCGGACCCGGACCGGACCCTGACGTTCTACGACCGCTTCGGGGCCGACGCGAAGTCCTCGATGCTGCGCGACGCCGAGGCGGGCCGGCCGCTCGAGACCGACGCGATCGGCGGCGCGATCGTGCGCGCCGCCGACCGCGCGGGGGTCGACGCGCCCCTGACGCGCGCGCTCGTCGAGCGTCTCGGGGGCTCAGCGCGACCGTCGTGAGGTCTCCCGGCGCGCGGGCTCATCCCGCGGCCGGGCCGGGCGCCGCGACGGCGTGCTCGGCGGCGCGGCTCACGTCCTCCCAGGCCGCCCACGTGTCCTGACGCTGTCGCGAGATCCCCTGGGCGAGGTCGTAGACCATGCTGCCGAGCAGGAGGCGCAGCGGCGGGTCCTCGCTGTCGACGAGCGTGAGCACCGCGTCGGCGGCGAGCCGCGGGTCGCTGTCGACCGAGCCGTCCGCCCACTGCTTCTCGAGCTGCGCGCGCAGGGGCGCGTAGGCGTCGAGCGCGGTCGTCGTCGTCATGCTCGTGTACAGGTCCGTCCAGTACCCGCCCGGCTGCACGACGGTGACCGAGACCCCGAAGGGTGCCGCCTCCAGGGCGAGCGCCTCGCTCATCCCCTCGAGCGCGAACTTGCTCGCGCTGTACAGGCCCGTGCTCGGGAAGCCGGCGAGCGCGGCGATGCTCGACATCTGGAGCACGTGGCCCGAGCCCTGGCGCCGCAGGTGCGGCAGCGCCGCCTGGCTGACCCAGAGCGCCCCGAAGAAGTTCACCCCGAGCTGCGCGCGCGCCTGCGCCTCGGTGAACTCCTCGACCATGCCCATCGACATCGTCCCGGCGTTGTTCACGACGACGTCGAGCCGGCCGAGGTGCTCGACGGCGGTGTCGACCGCGGCCACCACCGCGTCGCGGTCGGTGACGTCGAGGGGGAGCGCGAGCACACGGTCGTGGTGCTCCGGGGCGAAGGCGTCCCGGGACGCGGTGCGCGCGGCGGCCACGACGCGGTCGCCGCGCTCCAGCGCCGCGACGGCGATCGCGTGCCCGATGCCGCGGCTCGCGCCGGTGACGAACCAGGTCCGGGCCGGCGGGGAGGTGTGTCGCATGACGGTTCCCTTCGAGAATGAGACGAGACGGTCCGTCTCGTTGGCTCGACCGTAGAGGGCTGCATGACCGTCGTCAAGACGAAACGGTCCGTCTCGCCGGGGTAGTCTGCCGCCATGGCCGCACCCGATCCCTCGCGCCGCAGCGAGTCCTCCCGCCGCGCCGTCCTCGCCGCCGCGCTCGACCTCCTCCAGGAGATCCCGTACCCGCAGCTGAGCATCGAGGGCATCGCGGCCCGCGCCCGCGTGGGGAAGCAGACGATCTACCGGTGGTGGCCGTCGAAGGCCGCGATCGTCCTCGACGCGTTCCTCACGCTCAGCGAGGGCGAGGACGGGGGAGCGCCGGTCCTGCCCGACACCGGAGACCTCGTCGCCGACCTGCGGCACGTGCTGCACGCGACCGTCGCCGAGCTGGAGGACCCGCGTCTCGCCGCGCCCATGCGCGCGCTCGCCACGGAGGCGGCCCACGACCCGGCGCTCGCGGACCTCTACCGCGAGCGCCTCGACGAGCCGCTCCGCGAGGCCAAGCGGCAGCGGCTCCGCAGCGCGCAGGAGTCCGGGGAGCTGGCCCCCGACCTCGACCTGGACGTCGCCGTCGACCTCGTCTGGGGCCCGGTGCTCAACCGCTGGCTCCAGCGGACCGGCCCGCTCACCGTCGAGTACGTCGACCGCGTCCTCGACACGGCGCTGGGTGGGCTGCGCCCGCGCTGACCCGCGCCTCTTCCTCGACCACGGTCGAGCTCTTCACCGGACCGCCACGCGACCCCCTGTGGACGTGTCCCCAGGCGCCTCACAGGTTCGCCAGGATGTCCGTCATGAGAGAGCCGTGGGTCGACGTCGCGCTGGCGCGACTCCCCGAGACGCGTTCCTGCCCCGCGTGCGCCGCGCCGTTGCGGTCGTCGCGGTGCGACCGGTGCCTGCTCGACCTCGTCGGGCCGCTCGCGTTCGAGGTGGCGGCGGCGTCGACCGACGCGGCCGACGCGCTCCGGCGGCGCCAGACCGCCCTCGACACGCTCCGGGCCGCCCAGCCCGAGGCGGCCGCGTGGGCCGCCCGTGCCGCCGTCGCGGCCCCGCCCGGCACGCTCCCCGGCGCCCTGCGCGGTGGCCGGCCCGGCCCGGCGCGCGGCGGCGCGGGCGGCGGCTGGGGAGACCCGGCGGGCCCGCCGCCGATGCGTCCGCTCGACGCGAGCGGGCGCGGCGCGGCGGGGCCTCGCTCGTCGACACTGTCGCCCGTGGCCGGACCGGGTGGGCCGGCGCGTCCCGGAGCGGCCGGCCCGGTCGCGCCGGTGCCTGTGCCCGGGCCTGCGGGACCGCGCGCCGGTGGCGTCGGTCCGGGTGCGGCCCCCGCGCGGTCCGTCGGCCTCCAGCCCGTCCTCGCCGGGGCGGGGGCCGGGCTGCTCGCCGTGGCCGCCGTCGTCTTCGTGTTCTTCACGTTCGCCGACGACCTGGCCCTGCGCGCCCTCGTCACCGGGGTGGTCACCGCGCTCACGGTCGGTGCCGCGGTGCTCCTGCGGTCGCGCGGCCTGAGGTCGTCCGCGGAGGCCGTCGCGGCGCTGGCCGTCGTGCTCGCCCTGGTCGACGTCGAGCTCGCGCTCAGCGCGTGGGCGCTCGACCCGGTGGGTGCCGCCGCGGCGCGCGCGACGCTGCTCGCCGTCGTGCTCGTCGGCCTCGGCGTCGTGGGCGAGCGGGCGCGCGTCCGGGCCTGGGTGACGGGCGCCGTCGTGCTCGGTCCTCTCGTGCCGCTGGTCGCGGCGCCCGCGGCGCAGGCGTCGTGGGGCTGGGCCGTCGCGCTCTTCGTGACGGCGTGCCTGACGGCGGTCGCCGGCCCCGTCGCCGCGGCGGCGGGCGCGCGCGTGGGCGGCACCCTCGGCGCGGAGCGCGGGTTCCTGGGCGTCGTGCGCACGGTCGCCGTGCTCCTCGCGGTCCTCGTCGGGTTCACCGTCGCCGCGCCGCCGGGGCTGCCCGGGGGAGCGGGTGCGGCGCTCGTCGCGCTCGGGGCGGCGCTCGTCGCGACGCTGCTCCGGGTCACGACGGGCGAGCGGCGCTGGTACGCGGTCGGCGGCGCCGCGGCGGTGCTCGCCGGCGCGCTGCTCGGCACGGGCGACGGCGTCGGCTTCGTGGGTCTCGCGCCCGCGCTCGGCGCGCTCGCGTGGGTCGTCGTGCTGGTGCTCACCGGCCGCCGCGTGTCGGCGGGGGTGCTCCGGGCACCCGTCCCCGCGGTCGGCCGCTCCGACGCGCTCCTCGGAGGCGCCGTCGTCGTGCTCGTCATGGCGGGCCCCGCCCTCGCGCTCGCGGGCCTGCGGGCCGCCGAGGTGCTCGTGACCCCGACCGCGGGGACGAGCGCCGTGCTCGACGACGCGCCGCTGGGCGTGGGTGTCCTGTCCGCCGGGCTGGCGGGCGAGGGCACGGCGCCCGGGACCGTCGGCGCGACGCTGCTCGACGGCACGCTCGTCGGCCTCCTCTCCGTGCTCGTCGTCCTGCTCGTCGCGGCCCGGCTCCCGCTGCGCACGTCGCGGACCGCGCCGCCCCTCCTCGGTGGGACGGGCCGGCTCGGGACGGCGCCGCTCGTCGTGACCGGGCGCGCGCTCGCCCCGTGGGCGGCCCTCGCGCTCGTCCTCACCCTCGTGCTCGACCCGCGGCTGGCGGGCGTCATGTCGCTCGTCCTGCTCGGGCTGCTCGCCGCGGCGCTGCTCGTCGTGACGGCGCGGCCGGCCGCGGCCGCCGCGCCCGCCGGCACCGATCCCTCCGCGGGCGCCCCGTCGCCCGGCGCCGTCGTGCGCGCCGTCCGGCGCGGGCTCGGACGCGCCCTGCGCCCCGTCGCGCGTCTCGTGCCCGGCGCGCGCACCGCCGTCCGCCACGGTCTGCTCCCCGTCGGCCGGTCCGAGCGGCGGGCCGCGCACGCCGCCGCCGTCGCGGGCACCGTCCTCGTGCTCGTCCTCCTCGTCGCCGGGTCCTGGGTCGCGCGCCCGACGGCGACCGCCGGGGCCGTCGTCGTCGGCCTGCTCCTGCTCGCGGCGCGCGCCGCCGCGCCGCGGTCCCTGCACGCGCCCCTCGTCGGGATCGCGTACGGGTACGCGCTGCTCGTGCTCGGGGTGACGCTCGCGTGGAGCGGCGCCGGGACGGTCGTCGTGCTGTGCGGGGTGTCCGGCGTCGCCTCGCTCGCGGCGCTCGCGGTGACGCTCGCGCCGCGCGTCGACCGGGACTCGTGGTGGGCGGTCCTCGGCGTGACGGCCGTGCCGTTCGGGCTCGGCGTGCTCACCGTCGTCGACGAGCGCAGCACCTGGTCCGTCGCGGCGTGCCTCGCGATGCTCGCGCTCGAGGTCGTGCTGGTCGGCTCCCGGCGCCCCGGCTCGGTGACGGCGCTGCGCGTCCTCGCCGCGGCCCTCGTGCTCCCGACGGCGGCCGTCGCCGTGGTGAGCGCGGGCGCGCTCGTCCTCCCGGGCAGCGGCTCGCCCGTCGTCCTGCCCGTCGTCGCCGTGCTCGTCGCGGCGGCGCTCGCGGGGGCCCGGCCGCTCGCGGCACGGCTCGACCTCGGGGCGGGCCGCGTCGCGGTCGAGGCGAGCGGGGCCGTGACGGGGGCCATCGCGGTCGGGCTCGCGTACGGGCGTCCCGCCGCGGGGCCGACGATCGCCGTCGCCGTGCTGCTCCTGCTCGCCGTCGGTGCGGGGCTCGCCGCGCGCGACCGCGACCGGCGGGGGGAGTGGTGGCTCGCCGCCGTCCTGGGCACCGCGGCGCTGTGGACGGCGCTCGCTGCCGCCGAGGTCGGGCTCGTCGAGGCGTACACCGCGCCGCTCGCGCTCGCCGCCGTCGTCGTGGGCGCGCTCCTCGCCCGTCGTGCGCGGCGCTGGTGGGAGCTCGCGGGCGCGGGTCTCGTGCTGCTCGTCGTGCCGTCGGTGCTCGTCCTGGGCGCGGCCCCGGGCGCGGGCGACGTCCGCGCGCCGCTGCTCGTCGTCGCCGGTGCGGTGGCGGTGGCCGGCGCGGTGCTGCTCCGGCAGGGGACGACGGCGGGCGGCGTCGCCCCGGCCGCGACGACCCGCAGCGCGTGGCGGCGTGCCGGCGCGCTCCGGCTCGCCGGAGCCGCGGTGCTCGCCGCGGTCGCCGGGACGGTGGAGTCGCTGCACGTCGCGCACGTCGCGGGCGGTGGCGCGCTGTCCGTCGTCGGGTTCGCGTGGGCGCTCGCGGCGGGCGGCGTGGCGCTCGGCGCCGGGCTCGTCGCGGCGCGCGCGGCGTCGGGCCGTGGCGCCGCGGCGGCGCGGCGCTGGGCCGTCGCGCCCGCCCTGACGCTCGTGGTGGTCGGCGCCGTCGCGAACGTGCGGCCCGTGTGGGGCGTCATCGCGACGGTCTGGCTCGTCGAGGTCGCGCTGCTCGCGGTGCTCGTGGTGGGGGTGCGCCGCGCCGTGCGCGGGCGGCTCGACCTCCCGCCCGCGTGGTTCCTGTGGCTGCTCGCCCTCGTCGCCGCGATCGGCGCGTGGTCGCCGCGCGAGCTGCGCGTCGAGGTGTTCTCCCTGCCCCTCGGCGCCGGGCTCCTCGTCGCGGGCTACTTCGCGCTCGCGGCGGGCACGGCCGCGGGCCGACCGAGCGGTCTCCCGGCCGCGCCCGCGCGCACGGCCCGGCCCCTCGGCGGCTGGCCCGTCGGCGTCGTCGGGTCGTGGCGCACCCTCGCGCCCGGGCTCCTCGCGCTCGTCGGGCCGTCGGTGCTCGCGACGTACACCGACGCGCGCACGTGGCGCGCGATGCTCGTCGTCGTGCTCGCGCTCGCGGCGGTCCTCGTCGGGACGCGCAAGCACCTCGCGGCGCCGTTCCTGCTGGGCGTCGCCGTGCTGCCCGTCGAGATCCTCGTCGTGTTCGTCTCGCAGCTCGGCACGCGCATCTCCGCCGGGCCGTGGATGCTCACGCTGGCCGCGGCGGGCGGCCTGCTGCTCATCATCGCGACGTACTACGAGCGGCGGATCGCCGCGTACGACGGCGCCGCCGCGTACGTCCGGGACCTGCGCTGACCGAAATCCCTACCGGGTGGCCCGTTTCTCCGCCGGGTGGCCCATAATGTTCGGGATCCGCCGCACGACGGCGGGCTCATCGGCAACGCAGGCGGGGGCGAGGCCGCGACGGCGCACGGAGGTGTCCGGTCGTCGGGCCACGCCCCGGGGGCGCAGTCCCTGGAGAACGGCATCGTGATCAGGATCGGCATCGTGGAGGACGACCCCGCGAGCAGCGCGCTGCTCGTGGAGTACCTGCGACGCTACGAGCAGGAGCACGGCGAGCAGTTCGCCGTCGCGCTCTTCGCCGACGGCGAGCAGGTGGTCACCGGGTACCGGCCGGACTTCGACATCCTGCTGCTCGACGTCGAGATGCCGAACCTCGACGGCTTCAGCGCCGCCCGGCGCATCCGCCAGGTCGACGCGGACGTCGTCCTGATCTTCATCACCAACATGACCCAGCACGCGATCAAGGGGTACGAGGTCGACGCGCTGAGCTACATGCTCAAGCCGCTGCGGTACTTCGCGTTCTCCCAGGAGCTCAAGCGGTCCGTGGCCCGGCTCCGACGGCGGTCGGCCGACTACCTCCTGCTCGCGGTCGACGGCGGCCTGGCCCGCGTCGCGACCGACGACATCGTGTTCCTCGAGAGCGCGAAGCACCGCACCACCGTGCACACGGTGGACGGGAGGCACTCCGTCGTCGGGCCGCTCAAGGCGCTCGAGGCCCAGCTGGAGGGCCGGGACTTCTTCCGGAGCAACAGCGGCTACCTCGTGAACCTGCGGCACGTGCTCGCGGTCCAGGGCAGCAGCGTGCTCCTGGTCGGCGGGCACGACCTGCTCATCAGCCGGGCGCGGAAGAAGGCGTTCCTCGCGGCCCTCACCGACTACCTCGGGGCACGACGGGCATGAGCGCCGCGACCGACCTCATGGCGACCCTGCCCGACATCCCGCGCGCGCTGACCGGCCTCGCGGAGTGGCTCGCGTGCCTGGTCTACGTGCTCCTGCGCCGACCGCGCCTGCCGCGGGCCCGGCTCGTGGCGCTCGCCGTCGTCGCCCTCGCCGCGCAGGTCGGGGTGCAGGCGCTCGCCGACCTGCTGCCGCGCCAGCTGTGGACCGTCGGGATGGCCGCCGCGGTCGCGTGCATGTACGGGTTCATCGTCGCGGCGGCGCGCGTCTCGGCGCGCGACGCGGGGTACTTCGCGGCGCGCGCGCTCGTGCTCGCCGAGCTCGTGGCGGCGCTGCACTGGCAGGTCCACTGCTTCTTCTTCCTGCCCGACGGCCGACCCGGCACGGCCTGGCAGGTCGCGTTCTTCGTCCTCGTGTACGCGGTGGGGTACGGGGTCGCGTACGTCGTCGAGTCCCGCCACTTCCGTCCCGACCAGGAGCTCGACGTCACGGTCGGCGAGCTCGCGTCGGCGGTCGCGATCGCGCTCGTCACGTTCTTCATGAGCAACATCAGCTTCCTCAACGCGAACACGCCGTTCAGCGGACGCCTCGGGCTCGAGATCTTCTACATCCGCACGCTCGTCGACCTGTGCGGGTTCGTCGCCCTCTACGCCCAGCAGGGCCAACGGCTCCAGCACCAGGCGCGGTCCGAGGTGCGCGCCATCGACGAGATGCTGCGGCGGCAGCACGAGCAGTACCTGCAGTCGAAGCGGAACATGCAGATCGTCCACCGCAAGTACCACGATCTCAAGCACCAGATCGGGGTGATCCGCGCCGAGGCGGACCCGGGCCGGCGGGCGTCCTACCTCGACCACCTGGAGGCCAGCATCTCCGGCCACGCCCGGCAGGCCGACACCGGCAACGGCGTGCTCGACGTGATCCTCACGACCAAGAGCCAGGAGTGCGCGGAGCGGGACATCGACCTCACGTGCGTGGTCGACGGCGCCCTGCTCGACTTCATGTCCGCGATGGACGTCGCCGCGGTGTTCGGCAACGCCCTGGACAACGCGATCGACGGCGTCATGGCCGTCCCCGACCCGGAGCGGCGGATCATCAAGGTCGCGGTCTACGCGCGCGACCGCTTCGTGCTGCTCACGGTCGAGAACTACTTCTCCGGCGAGCTCCGCACCGAGGGCGGGGACATCGTCACCCGGCGCGCCGACCGCACCCGGCACGGGTACGGGCTCAAGTCCATCCGGTACACCGCGGAGAAGTACGGCGGGTCGATGACGGTGAACACCGAGGACCGCTGGTTCCTCCTGCGCGTCCTGCTGCCCATGCCGGAGGACCGCCCGCCCACGGGCTCGCCCCGGCAGGCGGCGTCGGCCACGCACCCGGCGTAGACCCGCGCCCCACGGTCAGGGACCCCGGCCGGGGTCACGGGCCGTCGCACGGCCACGGCCGCCGCCCCGGAGGACGCCGGACGGCCCCTCCGGGCGGGACCTGCGGCCCGCTCACCGTGACCCCGCCGTGACCTCGACGACCGTTCGTGGACGCAAAGCGACGGTTCGTGCACCCGGCCGCCCCCGCCGTCCGCCGCGTCCATAGCGTGACGGCGCGGCTCAGGGACCACGACGTCCCGGGCCTCGACGGGTTCGCAGAGCTCGCTGCGCCACGCACGCGCCTCCGGGTGGGTCGCCGGGGTCGGTGCGGAGCGGGTGGGCGCGGAGACGACAAGGGAAGGTCGATGAAGACAACGACAACGGCGGGACACCGCGACAACCGGGCGGGCCGCGTCAAGGGAGCGGCGGCGCTCGCGAGCCTCGCGCTCGTGGCCGCGGCGGGATGCACGGCGGGCACCACGGACGACGAGAGCGCGGCCGACGCGTTCACGACCCGGGAGGTCACGGACGGGACCACGTCCTTCGTGGTCGTCGACAACCCGGGCGACGGGCCCACGCTCTCCTACGGCAAGGAAAGCGCGGTCGAGCTCCTCACCGAGGAGGTCGACGGCCAGGAGCTCGCGTTCAAGGACATGAACGCGAACGGGACGCTCGACACGTGGGAGGACTGGCGCGAGCCGGCCGAGGAGCGCGCGGCGGCCCTCGCCGAGGAGCTCACGATCGAGCAGATCGCGGGGCTCATGCTCTTCAGCTCGCACGAGCGGTCGCAGGCCGACGGCCTCACGGACGCCCAGAAGGAGTACCTGACGGACTCCCACCTGCGCAACGTCCTGCACGCGGGCCCGAGCGACGTCGAGGCGACCGTCACGTGGGCCAACGAGATGCAGGCCTACGCCGAGTCGCTCGCGACCGCCGACGAGCCCTACGTCCCGGTGAACTTCGCCTCCGACCCGCGCTCGACCGCGGGCTCCGGCGGCTACAACGCCGAGGGCGCCGACATCTCGCGGTGGCCGTCGAACCTCGGCCTCGCCGCGACGTTCGACGTCGAGCACATGGACAACTTCGCCGAGATGTCCTCCGCGGAGTACCGCGCGCTGGGGATCACGACGGCCCTCAGCCCGCAGATCGACCTCGCGACCGAGCCGCGGTGGCTGCGCGTCGGCGGCACGTTCGGCGAGGACGTCGAGCAGAACACCGAGCTGGCCGCCGCCTACGTGGACGGCTACCAGAGCACGACCGGCCAGGACGGCTGGGGCCCCGAGTCCGTCAACGCGATGATCAAGCACTGGGCGGGCGACGGCCCCGGCGAGGGCGGCCGCGAGGCCCACACCGACGCCGGCAAGTACGGCGTCTACCCGGGCGGCAACTTCGACGCGCACACCGAGGCGTTCCTCGGGTCGCTCGACTCCGCAGCCGTCATGTCGGCCTACTCGATCGCGCTCGACGGCGAGGGCGAGCCGCTGTTCGGCGAGCGCGTCGGCACGGCGTACGACGACACGCGCATGAACCTGCTCCGCGAGGAGAACGGCTACCAGGGCGTCGTCGTCACCGACTGGGGCGTCACGACCGGGATGAACGACGAGGGCGCGGTCATCGCGACCGGCTGGGGCGCCGAGGACCTCACCAAGGAGCAGCGCCACTACGAGATCCTCAAGACCGGGCACGACATGTTCGGCGGCAACAACGACGTCGCGCCGGTCCTCGCGGCCCACGAGATGTGGCAGGCCGACTTCGAGGCCGGCACGAACGACGTCGACGCCGACACGCGCTTCCGCGAATCCGGCGCGCGCATCCTCACGATGTTCTTCAACCCGGGCCTGTACGAGAACGCGTACCTGGACCTCGACGAGTCCACGTCGATCCTGGCGAGCGACGACAAGGTCGACGCGGGCTACGCGGCGCAGCTCGACTCCGTGGTCCTGCTGAAGAACGACGGCGAGACGGTCACCGCCGCGGACGCGGAGGCGTGGAAGGACAAGACCGTCTACATCCCGCGCAGCTTCAACACCGGCTTCGCGAGCTCGTTCGGTCCGGGCGAGTACACCGAGGGCGCCGGGATCGACCTCGAGGTGGCCGAGCAGTACTTCGGCACCGTGCTCACCGACGAGGCCGTCACGGACGCCGACGACAAGGTCACGAGCTACACCGCTCCCGACCTGTCGGACGTCGACCTCGTGCTCGTCGGCATGGACAGCCCGGACAACGGCGGCACGTTCTCGAACATCGGGCACGACCTCGAGAACGACACCTGGTACCCGCTGTCGCTGCAGTACCGCCCGTACACCGCGGACGGCCCGAACGTGCGCCAGACCTCGATCTCCGGCGACCTGCTCCCGGACGGCACGCGCCAGAACCGCTCCTACTTCGGGAGCACGTCGAAGATCGCGAACGAGTCCGACCTCGACGCGTTCGAGCGCGCCGTGGCGGCCGTCGAGGCGACCGGCAAGGACATCCCGGTCGTCACCGTCCTCAAGGCGACCAACCCGGTCGTCCCGGCCGAGTTCGAGGCCGCGTCCGACGCGATCGTCGTCGGCTTCGGCACGAGCGACCAGGCGCTCCTCGAGGTCGTGCTCGGCCTCCACGAGCCCCAGGGCCGCCTGCCCGTCCAGTTCCCGAAGGACATGGACACGGTCGAGGCGCAGCAGGAGGACGTCGCGAAGGACATGACGCCCTACACCGACGCTGCGGGCAACGCCTACGACTACGGCTTCGGGCTGAGCTACGGCGGGCCGATCACGGACTGACGGACCGCACGGGCGGGCGGTCGCACGAGCGGCCGCCCGCCCGGGGCGGACGGCGCCCGTCCGGCGCCGTCCGGCCCCGACCAGGCCGCGGGGTGGGCCCGCGGCACGAACGAACCAAGGAGCAGGAAGTGAAGCGGAACAAGGCGCTGACCACGGGGATCGGGCTGCTCGTCGCCGTCACGGGGACCTTCGGGCTGACGGCGTGCGGGAGCGGCGACGACTCCGCCGCCGGGCCGTCGTCGTCCGAGAGCCAGGCGACCGACGTCGACGTGGCGACCGACCTCGAGAACGCGCGCACGGCGGTCGCCGACGCGCTCGCGGAGGACGACAGCTGGGCGCAGATCATGCTCGCCAGCGACGTCAAGGAGCCGACGGTCAAGTACGGCCTCCTGGTGGTGCCGTTCGTCCCCTCCGACGCCGCCTCGCGCGTCCAGGGCACGGTCGACATCAAGGACGGGAAGTACACGATCGAGGCCGACTCCGCCGAGACCGGCGAGACGTGGCAGATCGACCAGGACGGCACCATCACCCCGGCCGGGGAGTAGCCGCACCGCTCCCCGCCGTCCGCCTCCCCGCCCGCCTCGCCGGGCGGACGGCGAGGCGGACGGCGGGGGCACCGGACGGCACGGGTCGAGCACGGACGACCGTCCGTGCCGCAGAAACGACCGATCGTGCAGCCGCGGCGGGCGGCGCCGTACCCCGCTCCTAGCCTGAGGAACGGGCCGCACTCGAGGAGGAATGCAGTGAACGCCAGGGCGAAGAACGCCGACGGTGCCAGGACACCGATGTCGAACAAGAAGTTCCTGTGGATCTGGGTCCCCGTGCTCGCGACGGTGACCGTGCTCGTCGTCGTCGCGAACGTCGCGCTCAACGTCGCGGGCGGCTGGGTCGCGTCCCAGCTCGGGTCCGGCACCTACACGTTCACCAACTCCGAGGAGTCCGCGGGCTGGGACACCGCGTACTACACGGCCGAGCACGACAGCCAGGAGTCCGTCGACGAGGCCGCGAAGGCCCTCGTCGAGGAGATCGCGGCCGGCGGCATCGTCCTCGCGAAGAACGAGGCCGGCGCGCTGCCCCTGACGCCCGACGCCCGCGTGACCATGCTGGGCCGCGCGTCCGCGGACCCGGTGTTCGGCGGCTCGGGCTCCGGCTCGGTCGACACGAACTCGGCCGTGACCGTCCGCGGGGGCCTCGAGAACGCGGGCCTCACGGTCAACGACGAGGTCTACGCCTCGATCGAGGCGTTCGCGGCGGAGAACCCGCGCGGCCACATCGAGATGGACAACCCCGACGCGTCGAGCTACACCGTCGGCGAGCTGCCCGTCGGCGACTACGAGGCCCGGTCCGGGACGTTCGCCGAGTTCGGCGACGCCGCGATCGTCACGATCGGCCGCCCCGGCGGCGAGGGCGGCGACCTCACGCGCGACATGACCGGCTGGGACGACCACGCCGAGCCCGGTCAGCACCAGCTCGAGCTGAACAAGGACGAGAAGGACCTGATCGCGCTCGCGAAGTCGAGCTTCGAGAAGGTCGTCGTGGTCGTCAACGCGTCCACGACCCTGGAGCTCGGCGAGCTGCAGGCCGACCCGGAGGTCGACGCGATCCTCCTCGCGGGCTCGCCCGGCGCCACCGGCTTCAACGCCCTGGGGTCGGTCCTCACGGGCGAGGTCAACCCGTCCGGCCGCACGGTCGACGTGTGGGCCGCCGACTTCACGGCCGACCCGACGTTCGCCAACTTCGGGAGCTTCTTCTACTCGAACGTCGAGGCGTCCTACCCCGTCTCGGCGGTCGAGAAGGCGACGTCCAACGCGACCGTCACGAGCAACGCGCCGTTCGTGAACTACAGCGAGGGCATCTACGTCGGGTACCGCTACTACGAGACCGCTGCGGCCGAGGGCTTCATCGACTACGACGACGCGGTGGTCTACCCGTTCGGCTACGGCCTGAGCTACACCGACTTCGCGTGGGCGGTCACGGGCACCGAGGCGGGCGACGTCGACGGGACCGTCGCGGTCACGGTCGAGGTGACGAACACGGGCACCGTCGCCGGCCGTGACGTCGTCGAGCTCTACTACTCCGCGCCGTACACGCCCGGCGGGATCGAGAAGTCCGAGGTCGTCCTCGGCGACTTCGCCAAGACCGGGACGATCGCGCCGGGTGCGAGCGAGACGGTGACCCTCGAGCTCGCCGTCGAGGACATGGCGTCCTACGACCACCTGGGCGCGAAGGCGTACGTCCTGGAGGCGGGCGACTACACGCTCAGCCTGCGCACCGACTCCCACACCGTCGCGGCGGGCACCGAGCCGATCACCTACCCGGTCGCGTCCGACGTCGTGTACACGGGCGAGGACCACCGCGCGTCGGACCTCGCCGAGGTGACCAACCGGTTCGACGACGTCTCCGCGCGCTTCAGCGCCGACGGCGCGGACGGCACGGTCGTCCCGATGTCCCGCGCCGACTTCGCGGGCACGTTCCCGCAGGCCCCGACGGCCGAGCAGTCGGTCGCGGACGAGGCCACCCAGGAGGGCTTCGCCGCCTGGGACCACGAGGCCGAGGCCGCCGCGTTCGACGGCGAGATGCCCACGACGGGCGAGCGCTCCGACCTGACGCTCGTCGACCTGCGCGGGCTGCCGAAGGACGACCCGCGGTGGGAGGAGCTGCTCGACTCGCTGACGGTCGGCGACATGACGGACATGCTCCTCAACGGCGCCTACCAGACGGCCGCGATCGCCTCGATCGCGAAGCCGCAGACGGTCGAGCCGGACGGCCCGGCGGGCTTCTCGTCCTTCATCAACTCGTCGATCAACGGCGTCGCCTACCCGTCCGAGGTGCTCATCGCGCAGACGTGGGACGTCGACCTCGGCACCGCGATGGGCACGATGATCGGCGAGGAGGCCCTGCAGAAGGGGCTCAACGGCTGGTACGCGCCCGCGGTGAACCTGCACCGCTCGCCGTTCGGCGGCCGCAACTTCGAGTACTACTCGGAGGACCCGCTCCTCTCGGGCCGCATGGCCGCCGCCGTGTCGAACGGCGCGGCGAGCAAGGGCGTCTACACGATGCTCAAGCACTTCGCGCTCAACGAGCAGGAGACGAACCGCGTCGACAACGGCCCCGCGACCTGGGCGACCGAGCAGACGATCCGCGAGATCTACCTCAAGCCGTTCGAGCTCGCGATCAAGGACGTCTCCCTGGACGTCCGCTACATCGCGGACGACGAGGGCACGATCGAGGAGACGACGGTCGGGGCGCTCGGCATCATGAGCTCGTTCAACCGCATCGGCGCGACGTGGACGGGCGGTTCGAAGCCGCTCATGACGGACGTGCTGCGCGGGGAGTGGGGCTTCGAGGGCTTCGCGATCACGGACTTCAACCTGTACCCGTACATGAACCCCAACGAGGGTCTCGACGGGGGCACGGACCTGACGCTCACCTTCCAGCCGTCGAAGTCGTTCGGCGACACGACGTCCGCGAAGGCCGTCACGGACATCCGGAACGCGACCCACAACATCCTGTTCACGGTGGCCAACTCGAACGCCATGAACGGGCTCGCCCCCGGCGCGACGGTCACGTACACGCCGCCCACCTGGGTCTACGTCCAGATCGGCGTGTCCGTCCTGCTCGGGCTGCTCGTCCTGGTCGGCGCCTTCCTCGTGGTCCGGCGCGTCCGTCGGCACCGGTCGGCGGCCGAGGAGGTCGCCGCACCCGCCTCCGAGCCGGCGGTCCCCGCCGCCCGGTAGCCGGTGACCACCGGGCCTCCCGGGCGGGCGACCGCCCGGGAGACCCGGCACCCGGCGCCGTCGGGCCGGTGGCGCCCACCACCGCCGGCCCGACGCCAGGGCCCGGACCGCCGTCCGGCACCGGGCCCCCGCCCCGCACGTCCGACCAGTCGCCGTCCGCGGCGCACCCGCCGACGGCCGGCCCCGGCCTGCCCGGGACCGCCCCGACGCACCCCGCACGACCCCACGACCACGCAAGGAGAGCACCGTGCAGCTCCACGGCGAGACCACCGCCGCGGCCGGCGAGACGGCCGCGGCCCCGGGGACGACGACCGCCGTCGTCCCGACCGCGAGCCTGACGCTCCTGGAGAAGGCGGCCCTGCTGACGGGGAAGACCGTGTGGGAGACGCACGACCTCCCGCGGCTCGGCGTCCGCTCCCTCTGGCTGGCCGACGGCCCGCACGGCGTCCGCAAGCAGCTCGGGGCGGCCGACCACCTCGGCATCGCGGCCTCGCAGGAGGCCACGTGCTTCCCGACGGCGGCCGCCGTGGCGAACACGTGGGACGTCGAGCTGGCCGAGCGCGTGGGCTCCGCGCTCGGCGCCGAGGCCGCGGCGCAGGACGTCGACGTGCTGCTCGGCCCGGGCCTCAACATCAAGCGGTCGCCGCTCGGCGGGCGCAACTTCGAGTACTTCTCCGAAGACCCGCTGCTCGCGGGCCGGATGGCCGCCGGCTACGTGCGCGGGATCCAGTCCCACGGCGTCGCCGCGTGCCCCAAGCACTTCGCGGTGAACTCCCAGGAGCTGCGCCGCATGGTCTCGGACTCCGTGGTCGACGAGCGCACGCTCCGGGAGGTCTACCTCTCGGCGTTCGGGATCGTCGTCGCGGAGGCCCGGCCCCGGACGGTCATGTCGTCGTACAACCTCGTCAACGGCGTCTACGCCCACGAGGACCCGTTCCTCCTCACCCAGGTCCTGCGCCGCGAGTGGGGGTTCGACGGCGCCGTCGTCTCCGACTGGGGCGGCTCGAACGACGTCGTCGCCGCGGCGGCGGCCGGTGGCACCCTCGAGATGCCGGCGGCCGGCCTGGGCTCGGCGCGCCGGCTCGTCGACGCCGTCCGGTCGGGCCGCCTCGACGCGGCCGACCTCGACGCGCGCGCCGAGGAGGTGCTGCAGCTCGTCGCAGCGGCCCGCGAGCCGGGCACCGCCCCGGCCGTCGACGTCGACGCCCACCACGCGCTCGCCCGCGAGGTCGCGGCGCGCTCGGCGGTGCTGCTCAAGAACGAGGACGCGCTCCTGCCGCTGGCGGCGGGGACCCGGGTCGCGGTCGTCGGCGACTTCGCGCGCACCCCGCGCTACCAGGGCTCCGGGTCGTCCGCGGTCAACCCCACCCGCCTCGACAGCGTGCTCGACGTGATCGAGGGCTCGGGGCTCGAGCTGACGACGTTCGCCCCCGGCTTCCGTCGGGACGGCACGCCCGACGCCGGGCTGCGCGAGCAGGCGGTCGCGGCCGCGCAGGGCGCGGACGCGGTGCTGCTGTTCCTCGGCCTCGACGAGATCGCCGAGTCGGAGGGCCTGGACCGCACGACGCTCGCGCTGCACCCGGCGCAGGTCGAGGTGCTTGAGGCCGTGGCCGCGGTCAACCCCGCGACCGTCGTGGTCCTCGCGGGCGGGGGCGCGATCTCCACCCCGTGGCTCGGCGCGGCTCGCGCGCTCGTGCACGGCTACCTCGGGGGGCAGGCCGGGGCCGGGGGCGTCCTCGACGTGCTCACCGGCGCCGTCAACCCGTCGGGGCGGCTCGCCGAGACGCTGCCCGTGCGGCTCGCGGACACCCCGACTGCCGCGTCGTTCCCCGCGACCGGGCGCACCGCCGTCTACCGCGAGGGCCTGTACGTCGGCTACCGGTACTACACGAGCGCCGACGTCCCGGTCGCGTTCCCCTTCGGCTTCGGGCTGACGTACACGACGTTCGCGCACTCCGACCTCGTGGTCGACGCGGACGCGGGAGCCGTCGGGGTGACGGTCACGGTCACCAACACCGGACCCGTCGCGGGGGCGGACGTCGTGCAGGTCTACGTGCGTCGGGAGACGCCGGGCGTCCACCGCCCGGACCGCACCCTCGCGGGGTTCACGCGCGTCGAGCTCGACCCGGGCGAGTCGCGCACGGTCACCGTCCCCCTCGGGGACGCGGCGTTCCGGCACTGGGACGTGGCGACCGGGGCGTGGCAGGTCGAGCAGGGTGCCTGGTCGGTGCTCGTCGGCTCCCACGTCGACGACCTCCCGCTGCGCGCGACGGTCGAGCTCGACGGCACGGTGCCTCCGCGCACCGAGGACGACCTGCCCGAGCCGTACCGCACCGGACGCGTCCACGACGTGTCGGACGCGCAGTTCGCGGCGCTCCTCGGCCGACCGGTCCCGACCGCGGCGTGGTCCGGGGCGCTCGGCGTGAACGACCCGCTCTCGCGCCTCGCCGACGCGCGCTCGCCCCTCGCCCGGCTCGCGTTCCGCGTCCTGTCCTGGCGGCGCGACGCGGCGGACCGCAAGGGTGCGCCGGACCTCAACGTCCTCTTCCTGCTCAACATGCCGTTCCGGGCCATCGGGAAGATGACCGGCGGCATGGTCGACGACGCGATGGTCGACGGCATCGTCCGCATCGTCAACGGCCACTTCTTCCGCGGCACCGGCGCCGTCGTGCGCGGGTTCGTCCGCAACCGCCGTGCCGACCGTCGTACCGCCCGCGCGCTGCGCGGCGACGCCTGACCCGCTCGAAAGGGAACACCCATGCTCACCCGCCTCCGCGACGCCTGGCGCCGGTTCTCCGAGAAGCGACCGGGGACCGCGCAGTTCGTCGTGTTCCTCGTGCTGAGCAACGGCATCACCGTGTTGCAGCTCGCGCTCATGCCCCTCATCAAGTGGGTCTTCGGCATGACCGCCCTGGTCGACGTCGCGTTCCAGGTCTGGCCGGTCGGGACGAACCCGGACGGGTCGACGTTCTACGTGTTCGACTACGCCGCCGGTCCGCTCCCGGGCGGTGGCGGGGGGCTGGCATACTTCCTCGCCGTGCAGATCACCTTGCTGGTGGCGCAGGTGATCAACTTCTTCGCTCAGCGCACCATCACGTTCAAGTCGAACTCGTCGGTCGCGAAGGCCGCGCTCTGGTACACCATCGCGTACGTCGTCATCTCGATCGCGGCGGCCGCCGCGCAGGGCCTGTACAAGGCGCCGATCTACGAGCTGTTCATCGACACGTGGGGCCTGGGCGGCGCTGGCGAGACCCTCGCGGACTTCACGACGATGATCATCAACGCCGCGATCTCGTTCTGGGTGTTCTTCCCGATCTTCAAGGTCATCTTCAAGCAGGTGCCCGAGACGCCGGCCGCGCCGGAGGCGGAGCACGCCGGAGAGGTGCGTGCGTCGTGACCCCGCTCCTGACCGTCGTGGTCCCGGCGTTCAACGCCGAGCCGTACCTGGCGCGTGCGCTCGACTCGCTCGTCGGGTTCGGTCCCGAGGTGGAGGTGCTCGTCGTCGACGACGGTTCCACCGACGGGACGGCGGCGCTCGCCCAGGGCTACGCGGACCGGTTCCCGGGCGAGGTGCACGTGCTGCGCAAGGCCAACGGCGGGCACGGGTCGGCGATCAACACCGGCCTCGACCACGCGCGCGGGGAGTACCTCAAGGTCGTGGACGCCGACGACTGGGTGGACCGCGCCGCGCTCGCCCAGGTGCTCGCGACGCTGCGCGGGTTCGTGCGCCGGTTCGTGGACGCCGGCACCCCCGGCGGGGAGCCCGTCGACCTGCTGGTGAGCAACTTCGTGTACGAGAAGGTCGGCAAGCGCGTGAAGACGGCCGTCCGGTACCGCGGCGCGCTGCCGCGCGGACGCGTCCTCACGTGGTCGCAGACCCGCCGCTTCGCCAAGCGCCAGTACATGATGATGCACGCTCTCATGTACCGGACCCAGGTGCTGCGCGACGCGGGGCTGCGGCTCCCCGAGCACACGTTCTACGTGGACAACCTGTACGCGCTGGTGCCGCTCGCGCACGTGCGCACGCTGTACTACCTCGACGTCGACCTCTACCGGTACTTCATCGGCCGCGAGGACCAGTCCGTGCACGAGGCCGTCATGCTCAAGCGCCTCGACCAGCAGCTCCGCGTCAACTGGCTCATGCTCGAGCACGTCTCGCGGACCCCGGTGACCGACCGGCGCCTGCGCCGCTACCTGCTGCACTACGTGGAGATCATCTGCGCGGTGTCGTCGATCCTGCTCGTGCGCGCGGGGACGCCCGCGTGCCTCGTGGAGAAGGAGCGGCTCTGGTCGCGCCTGCGCGCTCAGGACCCCCAGCTCTACCACCAGGTGCGCTGGTCGGGCCTCGGGCAGATCGCCAACCTCCCCGGTCCGGCGGGACGGCGCGTGACGGTCCTGGCCTACCGGGTCGCGCAGCGCGCGATCGGCTTCAGCTGACCGTCCCCGTCAGCGCGGGCCGCGGCGCTGCTTCTCGATGAGCGGCCGCAGCCGGTAGGGGATGAGCTCGCCCATCGACAGCGAGGTCTCCGTGCGCTCGACGCCGTCGATCGCGAGGATCGCGGCGTCGATGCGGAACAGGTGGTCCGTGTCGCGGCACGCGACGGTGACGCGCAGGTCCGCGGTGCCGCTGCGCCCGAACGCCTGCACGACCTCGGGGATGCGCGCGAGGTCGTCGACGATGCGCGCGAGCTCCTTCTGCCGGAGCTGCACCTCGACGAACGCCGTGAGGGGGTGTCCCAGCACGTGCGGGTCGATGCGCCGGTCGAGGTCGAGGAACGCGCCCTCGGCCTCGAGGCGTGCGAGCCGCGCGGCGACCGTGTTGCGGGAGAGCCGCAGCCGGTCGGCGAGCGCGACGATCGTGGCCCGCGGGTCGTCGGCGAGCGCGAGCAGGAGGTCGAGGTCGACAGCGTCGGCGCTGTGCATGGTGCTCACCCTAACCGAGTGACAGCGGTCACAGTGCACGGTGCAGCAGGCGTCGGTGGAGCCATGTGCGTGACGCGGGTTACGTTCCCCCTACCTCGGTCCTCGACGGAGAGGACCGGCTCCCCGAGGTGAGGTGGCGACGATGCCCAGCGAACCTGCGGTGCGGACCGGACCGACGGCGGCGACCCCGCCGAAGGCGTACGACGGTCACCGGGCGGCAACCCCGCGCGACGCACGAGCAGACCGGAAGAACGTGGTGCGCGGCGTGCGCAAGGACGCGCCGCGGCAGGACCCGCCCGACCCGGGCCCCGGGTCGACGCCGACCCTGCGCGTGCTCGACGAGGACGGCACCCGCCACCGCGACCCGGACCTCGACCGGTGGCTCGCGGACCTCGACCCGACGGCGTCCGACGACGCCGCGCGCGCGTCGGCCCGGTCGACGCTGCTGCGGCTCCACACGGACATGGTCGTGGCGCGTCGCATCGACGCGGAGGCCACGGCGCTCCAGCGGCAGGGCGAGCTCGCGCTCTGGCCGCCGCTCCTCGGCCAGGAGGCGGCGCAGGTCGGCTCGGCGCGCGCGCTGCGCGACGACGACTTCGTCTTCTCCTCCTACCGCGAGCACGCCGTCGCGCGGGTGCGCGGCGCGGCGCTCGTCGACCTCGTGCGCGTGTGGCGCGGCGTCGCGGTCTCCGGCTGGGACCCGTACGCGATCGGCATGGCGTCGCCGCAGGTCATCATCGGCGCCCAGGCGCTGCACGCGACGGGCTGGGCGATGGGCGTGCAGAACGACGTCGACGCCGGCCGCGTCGACGCCGCCGCCGGGCTGCCGGTCGGGGTGTCGTACTTCGGCGACGGTGCGATGAGCCAGGGCGACGTGAACGAGGCGTTCGTCTTCGCGTCCACGTACCGCTCGCCGGTGGTGTTCTTCTGCCAGAACAACCAGTGGGCCATCTCCGAGCCGGTCGCGCTCCAGTCGCGCGTCCCGCTCGCGGAGCGCGCCCGCGGGTTCGGACTGCCGGGCGTGCGCGTCGACGGCAACGACGTCCTCGCCGTGCTCGCCGTGACCCGCGCGGCCCTCGACCGCGCCCGGCACGACGGCGGCCCCACGTTGATCGAGGCCGTCACCTACCGCATGGGCCCGCACACCACGGCCGACGACCCGAAGCGCTACCGCGACGCGGCCGAGGTGGAGGAGTGGACGCGGCGCGACCCGATCGCGCGCTTCGAGGCGTACCTGCGCGCCGTCGGGGTGCTCGACGACGCGGGCGCGGCGCACGTGCAGGAGGTCGCCGACGCGGCGGCCGCCGAGCTGCGCGCCGGGTGCGTCGCGCTCACCGACCCGCCGCCGCTCTCGCTCTTCGACCACGTCTACGCGGAGCCGCACCACGCGCTGGACCGCGAGCGCGCGGAGTACGCGCACTACCTCGCCGGCTTCGACGGGGAGGAGGCGTGATGACGACCCTCACGCTCGCGAAGGCGCTCGGCGCCGGGCTGCACCGCGCGATGACCGACGACGACCGCGTGGTCGTCATGGGCGAGGACGTCGGCCGCCTGGGTGGCGTCTACCGCGTGACGGACGGGCTCCAGGCGGAGTTCGGACCGCGGCGCGTGCTCGACACCCCGCTCGCGGAGTCGGGGATCATCGGGACGGCCGTCGGGCTCGCGTACCGCGGCTACCGGCCGGTGTGCGAGATCCAGTTCGACGGCTTCGTGTTCGTCGCGTTCGACCAGATCCTGTCCCAGCTCGCGAAGATGCACGCGCGCACTGGTGGGAAGGTGCGCCTGCCGATCACGATCCGCATCCCCGTGGGCGGCGGCATCGGCGCGGCCGAGCACCACTCGGAGTCGCCCGAGGCGCTGTTCGCGCACACGGCCGGGCTGCGCGTCGTGTCGGTCGCGAACCCCCAGGACGCGTACACCGTGCTCCGCCAGGCCGTCGCGTGCGACGACCCGGTGATCTTCTTCGAGCCCAAGCGGCGCTACCACCTCAAGGGCGAGGTCGACCTCGACCCCGTCGACCCGCCGCCCATGGACCGGGCCCGTGTCGTGCGCGAGGGCCACGACGTCACGCTCGTCACGTGGGGCGGCCTCGTCGGGACCGCGCTCGACGCCGCCGTCGCCGCGTCGGACGACGGCGTCTCCGTCGAGGTGGTCGACCTGCGCTCGCTGTCGCCGATCGACCACGACACCGTCGCGGCGTCGGTCCGCAAGACCGGGCGGGTCGTCGTCACGCACGAGGCCCCGCGCCAGGCCGGGCTCGGCGCGGAGATCGCCGCGACCGTGACGGACCGCTGCTTCGAGTACCTCGAGGCCCCGCCCGTGCGGGTCACGGGCCACGGCATGCCGTACCCGCCTGCGAAGCTCGAGGGCCACTACCTGCCCGACCTCGACCGCATCCTCGACGGCGTCGACCGCGTGCTGGGGCGCGTCGAGCCGTTCGTGCCGTCGTCCGGGCGCCCCGTCGCGGAGGTGGCCCGATGACGGCGCTGCGCGAGTTCCGCCTCCCCGACCTGGGCGAGGGCCTCACCGAGTCCGACATCGTCAGCTGGCACGTCCACGCGGGCGACCGCGTCGAGCTCAACCAGGTCATCGCGGAGGTCGAGACCGCGAAGGCCCTCGTCGACCTCCCGTCCCCGTACGCGGGCGTCGTCGCGTCCCTCCACGCCGAGGAGGGCCAGACGGTGAGCGTCGGCGAGCCGCTGGTCACCTTCGAGGTCGACGACGGCGCGGCCCCCGTGTCCGGCGGCGGTGCCGCCCCGGTGGCGGACGGCGCCGCGGCGCCCGGGTCCGCCGAGGTCCCGGCCCGGGTGCCCGACGCCGTCCCCGCCCTGGTCGGGGCGGTCGCCGGGTCGGGGGTCGCCCGGGCGGGAGACCTGCCCGACGGCCCGGCCGGCTCCTCGGCCGTCGACCCGGCCGCTGCCGTGGCCGACACCGCCGACGAGCCCGAGCCGAACCTCGTCGGCTACGGGGCACGCCCCGACCGGGTCGGGCGGCCCGCGCGTCGACCCCGGCGGGCGGTGACTGAAACCCAGGTTTCACCGCCCGACCTCGCCGAGGCGCCCCGCCGCACCACCGTGACCGGCGAGCGGCCCCGGTCGACGCCGCCGGTGCGCGCGCTCGCGAAGAAGCTCGGCGTGCGGATCGACCGGGTCGAGGGCTCCGGCCGCGACGGGCTCATCACGCGCGAGGACGTCCTCGCGGCGGTGAGCTGCCATCGCGACGTCGCACGCCGACCGCGCGACGAGCACCACGCGCACCCCGCGACGTCCGCCGGCCCGGGGGCACCGAGCGGCGAGAAGCGAGAACTGGCCCCTCCGGACCGCGGCCGAGGGGCCACTTCTCCCCTCTCGGCGCCGGGCGCGGTGACGGGCGTGGCCGCCGACCGCGCGGCCGGCCTCGAGGCGGAGGTCGTGCCCGTGCGGGGCGTGCGCAAGCACACCGCGGCGGCGATGGTGGCGAGCGCGTTCACGGCGCCCCACGCGACGGTGTTCCTCACCGTGGACGTGACGCGGAGCGTCGAGCTCCTGGAGCGGCTGCGCACCCACCGCCTCGTGCGCGGCGCGCGGATCACCGTGCTGGCGCTCGCGGCCCGCGCGCTGTGCCTCGTGCTGCCGCGCCACCCCGCGCTCAACAGCGCGTGGCGCGACCTCCCCGACGGCTCGGCAGAGATCGTGCGGTACCGGCGGGTGCACCTGGGGATCGCGGTCGCGACCGACCGGGGGCTCGTCGTGCCGCACGTGCCCGACGCCCAGGCGCTCGACCTGCCTGACCTCGCCGCCGCGCTGACCGACCTCACGACCACCGCGCGCGACGGCCGCACGACGCCCGAGCGACTGACCGGCGGGACGATCTCGATCACCAACGTCGGGGTGTTCGGCGTCGACGCGGGCACCCCGATCCTCGTCCCCGGCGAGGCGGCGATCCTCGGCCTGGGGGCGGTGCGGCGTCGGCCCTGGGAGCACGACGGCGAGGTCGCGCTGCGCGACGTCGTCACGCTCAGCCTGTCGTTCGACCACCGCGTGGTCGACGGCGAGCAGGGCGCGCGCTTCCTCGCCGACCTGGGCGCGCTGCTGGAGGACCCGGCGCTCGCGCTCCTCGCCGGGAGCCGGCAGGAGGTGGTCGCGTGACCGTCCTGACGAGCGCCGTCGAGCCCGGGTCGGACGCGGCCCGCGCGAACGACGCCGCGCAGCGCGGGCTCGCGCAGGAGCTGCGCGAGCGCACGGCGGACGTCGCGCGTGGCGGCCCGGCGTCGGCGCGCGACCGGCACGTGGCGCGCGGCAAGCTGCTCCCGCGCGACCGCGTCGACCGGCTGCTCGACGAGGGCAGCCCGTTCCTGGAGATCGCACCGCTCGCCGGGTACGGCGTGGACGACGGCGCGTGGCCGGCGGCGGGCGTCGTCGCCGGGATCGGGGTGGTCAGCGGGCGGCAGGTCATGGTCGTGTGCAACGACGCGACCGTGAAGGGCGGCACGTACCACCCGCTCACGGTGAAGAAGCACCTGCGGGCGCAGGAGATCGCGCTGGAGAACCGGCTGCCGTGCGTCTACCTCGTCGACTCGGGCGGTGCCTTCCTGCCCCGGCAGGCCGAGGTGTTCCCGGACCGCGACCACTTCGGCCGCATCTTCTACCACCAGGCGCGTCTCTCGGCGGCGGGGATCCCGCAGATCTCCGCGGTGCTCGGGTCGTGCACGGCGGGCGGCGCCTACGTGCCCGCGATGAGCGACGAGACGGTCATCGTGCGCGGGCAGGGCACGATCTTCCTCGGCGGGCCGCCGCTCGTGAAGGCGGCGATCGGCGAGGTCGTCACGGCCGAGGAGCTCGGCGGCGGCGAGCTGCACGCGCGTCGCAGCGGCGTCGTCGACCACCTCGCCGACGACGACGAGGACGCGCTCGACACCGTGCGGCGCATCGTCGCGACGCTCCCGCCCGACCCGGAGCCCGCGTGGGACGTGGCGCCCAGCGAGCCTCCCCGCGTGGCGGGTGCCGCCGTACAGGACCCGGGGGAGGATCTGTACGCCGCCGTCCCGGCCGACGTCCAGGCTCCCTACGACCCCCGCGAGGTCATCGCCCGGCTCGTCGACGGGAGCCGGTTCGACGAGTTCAAGCGCGAGTACGGCGACACGCTCGTCACGGGCTTCGCGCGGATCCACGGGCACCCGGTGGGGATCCTCGCGAACCAGGGCGTGCTGTTCTCGGCGTCCGCGCTCAAGGGGGCGCACTTCGTCGAGCTGTGCGACCAGCGCGGCATCCCGCTGCTGTTCCTGCAGAACATCTCCGGCTTCATGGTCGGCACGGACGCCGAGGCGGGCGGGATCGCGAAGGACGGCGCGAAGATGGTCACGGCCGTCGCGACGACGCGCGTCCCGAAGCTCACGGTGATCGTCGGCGGCTCGTTCGGGGCGGGGAACTACTCGATGTGCGGCCGCGCGTACTCGCCGCGCTTCCTGTGGTCGTGGCCCGCGAGCCGCATCTCCGTGATGGGCGGCCCGCAGGCCGCGTCCGTGCTGTCGACCGTCAAGCGCGACCAGCTCGCGGCGCGCGGCGAGACGTGGGACCCCGACGAGGAGGCCGCGTTCTCCGCCGGCATCCGCGCCGACTACGACGAGCACGGCAGCCCCTACTACGCGACCGCGCGGCTGTGGGACGACGGCGTGATCGACCCCGCCGACACGCGCCGCGTGCTCGGCCTCGCCCTCGGCGTGTGCGCGCGCACGCCCCTCGCCGAGACCTGGACCGGTGACCGGTTCGGCCTCTTCCGGATGTGAGCCGATGACCTCCCGCACCTTCCTCGACGCGACCGCCCGCCCGCCCGGCGGTACCGGGTTCCGCACGGTCCTCGTCGCGAACCGCGGCGAGATCGCGTGCCGCGTGATCGGCACGCTGCGCCGCCTCGGCGTGCGGTCCGTCGCCGTCTTCTCCGACGCCGACGCCGACGCGCGCCACGTGCGCGAGGCGGACGTCGCGGTCAGGATCGGGCCCGCGCCCGCCGCGCAGAGCTACCTCGACGTCGACGCCGTCGTCGCCGCGGCCGTCGCGACCGGGTCCGAGGCGGTCCACCCCGGCTACGGCTTCCTCTCGGAGAACCCGGCGCTCGCCCGGGCGTGCGAGCGCGCGGGGATCGCGTTCGTCGGGCCGGGCGTCGACGCGCTCGAGGCGATGGCCGACAAGCTCGCCGCGAAGAGCATCGTCGGCGCGCGGGGCGTGCCCGTCGTGCCGGGGGCGGGCGAGCCCGGGATGTCCGACGACGACCTCCTCGCCGCCGCGGGCGCCGTCGGGTTCCCGCTGCTCGTCAAGCCGTCCGCCGGGGGCGGGGGCAAGGGCATGGTCGTCGTGCGCGCCGAGGCCGACCTGCCGGGCGCGCTCGCGTCGGCGCGTCGGGTCGCGGCGTCGTCGTTCGGCGACGACACGCTCCTGCTCGAACGCCTCGTCGAGGCGCCGCGCCACATCGAGGTGCAGGTGCTCGCCGACACGCACGGGACCGTGGTCCACCTGGGCGAGCGCGAGTGCTCGCTCCAGCGCCGCCACCAGAAGGTGGTCGAGGAGGCGCCGTCGCCGCTCCTCACCGCGGAGCAGCGCGCCCGCATGGGCGAGGCCGCGTGCGAGGTCGCGCGGTCCGTCGGGTACGTCGGCGCCGGGACGGTCGAGTTCCTCGTCCCCGCCGCGAGCCCGGACGAGTTCTTCTTCATCGAGATGAACACGCGCCTCCAGGTGGAGCACCCCGTGACCGAGATGGTCACCGGCCTCGACCTCGTCGCGCTCCAGCTGCGCGTCGCGGCGGGCGAGCCGCTGGGCCTGGCGCAGAGCGACGTCGTGCTCCGCGGCCACGCCGTCGAGGCGCGCCTCTACGCCGAGTCGCCCGAGCGCGGTTTCCTCCCGGCCACCGGGTCGGTCCGGGTCTACGACGACGGCGACGCCCCTGCCGGGCCCGGCGCCTCGCCGCTGCGCCTCGACTCCGGGATCTCCGCCGGTGCGGTGGTGGGTGGGCACTACGACCCGATGCTCGCGAAGGCCGTCGCCTGGGGAGAGACGCGCGACGAGGCCGTGGAGCGCCTCGACGGCCTGCTCGCGCGGACGGTCGTGCTGGGTGTCGAGACGAACACGGCGTTCCTGCGGTCTCTCCTCGCGGACGACGACGTCCGTGCGGGCCGGCTCGACACCGGCCTGATCGACCGGCTCGTGGCGTCGGGTTCGGGGTCGGTGGCCGGGCTTGGCGAAGGGCCGGGGGCCGTGGTCGGGTCCGGCGAGGGGCCGGGGGGTGCGCGCGCCGTCTACCCTCCGCGCCCTCGTTCCTCGGGCGCTCCCGCCAGGCCCGACCACGACGGCGCGCACACCCCCCGCCCCCTCGCCTCGGAGGTCGGCTCGCCATCCGGCGGCGCGGACTGGGTCGAGCTCGTCGCCGCCGCCCTGTTCCTCGCCGAGCAGGCGGTTGTGGCTCGTCCGGGGGGCGGGACGGGCCACGACCGCCTGCTCGACGTCGGAGTGGCTGCCGACGGCGATCCCTGGCGGGCGGGGGACGGGTGGCGGCTCAACGGGGACGCGGCGGCGCGGCGGGTCCTGCTCGTCGATGCCGGCGGGGGCGCGCACGAGGTGCGGGTGTCCGGGGTGGTGGGGGACGCCGTCGTGCGCGTGCCAGCACCCGACGACGGCGCGTGGCCCGGCTCGACGACGCGCGCGGTCCGGGCGTCGCTCGCCCGCGACCCCGGGGTCGACGGCGCGTGGTGGCTCACCCTGGACGGTGTCCGGGAGCGCGTGCGGCTCGCCCTCGACGCACCCCCCGCCGACGGCGAGCCCGCGACGGTCTGGGTGTGGCGCGACGGGCGGACCGTCGCCCTGGCCGCCCCGGACCGGGAGCAGCGCGCCGCCCGGGCGCGGGCCGACCGCCGTCGGGCACGGGGTGACGCGCCCGGCGCGACCGACCCCGAGGTGCGCGCCGCGATGCCCGGCACGGTCGTCACGGCCGCCGCGGACGGCGAGCCCGTCACCGCCGGGGACGTCCTCGTCACCGTCGAGGCCATGAAGATGGAGCACCCGCTCCTCGCCCCGCACGACGGCGTCGCCGACGTGCGCGTGCGCCCCGGCGACCTCGTGCGCCGGGACCAGGTGGTCGCCGTCGTCCACCCTCACGACTCCGGTGCGGCACAACCCGCCGCCCCGGTCCCGCAACCCGACACCCAGGGAGCATCATGATCGAGGCCGACGTCCTGCTCGACGACGAGCAGCGGAAGCTCAGCCAGGTGGTGCGCGACTTCGCGGACAGCGTCGTCGCCCCCGCCGCCTACCGCTACGACACCGAACGCCGCCTGCCGATGGAGATCATCGCGCAGATGGGGGAGCTCGGGCTGTTCGGGCTGCCGTTCCCGCGCGACGTCGGCGGCCAGGGCCAGGACTACGTGTCGCTGTGCCTCGCCGTCGAGGCGCTCGCGCGCGTCGACCAGTCGATCGCGGTGACGCTCGAGGCCGGGGTCGGGCTCGGGATCGTCCCGCTCTACCGGCACGGGTCGCGCGAGCAGCAGGAGCGGTGGCTGCCCGACCTGCTCGCCGGGCGGGCGCTCGCGGCGTTCGGGCTCACCGAGGCCGGCGCCGGGTCCGACGCAGGCGGCACCCGCACGACCGCGCGGCTCGACGGCGACGAGTGGGTGATCGACGGGTCCAAGCAGTTCATCACCAACTCGGGGACGCCCATCACGAGCCTCGTGACGATCACCGCCGTGACGGGCGAGACGGTCGGCCCGGAGGGCGAGGTGCGCAAGGAGCTGTCGAGCATCATCGTCCCGGCGGGGACGCCCGGGCTCGAGGTGGGGCCGTCGTACGACAAGGTCGGCTGGCACACCTCGGACACGCACCCCCTCACGCTGACCGACGTCCGCGTGCCCGCCGGGAACCTGCTCGGCGAGCGCGGTCGTGGGTACGCGAACTTCCTCCGCGCGCTCGACGAGGGCCGCATCGCGTTCGCCGCCCTCGCGACCGGCGCCGCGCAGGGCTGCCTCGAGGAGGCGCTGCGGTACGCGCGCGAGCGCGTCGTGTTCGGTCGGTCGATCGGGGAGAACCAGCACGTCGCGTTCACGCTCGCCCGCATGCAGGCGCGCGTCCACACCGCGCGCCTCGCGTGGCTCGACGCCGCGCAGAAGCTCGTGCGCGGCAAGCCGTTCAAGGCGGAGGCGTCGGTCGCGAAGCTCGTGGGCGGCGAGGCCGCCATGGCGAACGCGCGCGACGCCTCGCAGATCTTCGGCGGCTACGGGTTCCTCAACGAGAACCCCGTCGCACGGCACTACCGCGACGCGAAGGTGCTCGAGGTCGGCGAGGGCACGACCGAGGTGCAGCTCATGGTCATCGCGAGGAGCCTGGGACTGGACGGCTAGCGCGGGACCGACGCCGACCACGACGTTGCTGTCGTCCTCACGGTCTTCCCGACAGCAACCTCGTGGTCGGCAGCTGGCGACGTCAGGGACGAGGGGAGGAGCAGCATGCGCGAGGTGGTCCAGCGGGGCCTGTACTACGACGAGCTCGAGACCGGGGTGGTGTACCGCCACCGGCCCGGCCGCACGCTCACGGAGGCGGACGACGTCGTCTTCTCCACGCTCACGATGAACCACCAGGCGCTGCACCTCGACGCCGCGTGGGCCGCGACCCAGCCGTTCGGGCAGCGGCTCGTCAACTCGATGATGACGCTGTCCACGCTCGTCGGGCTGTCCGTCGGGCAGGTCACGCAGGGCACGATCGTCGCGAACCTCGGGTTCCGCGAGGTCGAGTTCCCCAGGCCGCTGTTCCACGGCGACACGCTCTACGCCGAGACGGAGGTCGTCGAGAAGCGGCTCTCCGCGTCGCGGCCGGGGCAGGGCGTCGTGACCCTCGAGCACCGCGGCCTCAACCAGGACGGCGTGCTCGTCGCGCGCGCCGTCCGCACCGCGCTCTTCTGGACACGCGCCGCCCACGAGGCGGCGTCCGCGGCCGTGCCCGACGACGCCCGGTCTCCCGGGGCGCCCACCGGACCCGGGGTCGTGGGCACGGCGGGTGCCGATCCCGGCGACAGCCCCGGGCCCGGCACCGGGCGCGACGACGGCCCCGGGCTCGGCGAGCACGCGGCGGGGGTGCACGAGCCCGTCCTCGAGCGCGGCGACGAGGAGAGCGCGTGGTGACCGACGGCGTCGGGCACCGCGCCGCCTCCCCGCCAGGGTTCGGGCTCGGGCCCGCGCTGCTGTTCTGCCCCGGCGACCGACCCGACCGGTTCGCCAAGGCCGTGGACCGCGCGGACGCCGTGATCCTCGACCTCGAGGACGCCGTCGCCCCGCACGCCAAGGATGCCGCGCGGCGCGCCGTCGTCGAGGCGTCCGCGACGCTCGACCCGGCGCGCACGGTCGTGCGCGTGAACCCCGTCGGGACGCCCGAGCACGCGCTCGACGTGGCGGCGCTCGCGGACACGCGGCTGCGCACGGTCATGGTCGCGAAGTCGGGCCCGGAGCTGCTCGGCTCGCTCGGAGCGCTCGCGACCACCCTCCCGGGCGTCCGGGTCCTCGCGCTGTGCGAGACGGCGGCCGGCGTCCTCGCGGCGCCGGAGCTCGCCCGCAGGCCCGAGGTCGTCGCGCTGATGTGGGGCGCGGAGGACCTCGTCGTCTCCCTCGGGGGGACGTCGAGCCGCCGCCCCGACGGCACGTACCGCGACGTCGCGCGGCACGCCCGCGCCGCGGTGCTGCTCGCGGCCGGTGCGGCGGGGAAGGCTGCGGTCGACGCGGTGCACCTCGACGTGGGCGACCTCGACGGGCTGCGCGCCGAGGCCGAGGACGCCGCCGCGTCGGGGTTCGCCGCGACGGCGTGCATCCATCCGAGCCACGTCCCCGTGATCCGCGCCGCCTACGCGCCGACCGCCGAGCAGGTGGCCGACGCCCGCGCGCTGCTCGACGCCGCGGCCGCGAACCCCGGCGGCGCGGGCGCCGTCTTCACGTTCGAGGGCCGCATGGTCGACGAGCCGGTCCTCCGGCACGCGCGGGCGGTCCTCGACCGGGTGGTTCTCGACCGGGCGCCGTCGGACGGGTGAGCGCGGGGATCTCGCGCTCGCGGGCCCGGCCGACGGCGCCTCGTCGCGGCCGACCGGACAAATACCCCGCTCCGCCCGTTCCGCTTGCGGGCTCGCGCATCGTATGGTCACTCGCGTGAACGTCTACGTCGTCCTGTCCCGCAGTCGTACGGTCCTGTCCCGGACGATCGCGCTGGCGACGCGCGACGAGTTCACGCACTCCTCCCTGGCGCTCGACCAGGGGCTCGACCTCATGTTCAGCTTCGGCCGACGCCGGGCGGGCAACCCGTTCGTCGGCTGCTTCCGCCGCGAGCGGTTCGACGACGGCCTGTACCGCGGCATGGACGTCGTGCCGGGGGTCGTGCTCGCGGTGCCCGTGACCCCCGAGCAGCACGAGGCGATCCGCGTCCGGATCACCGAGTTCCTGCTCGACTCGCACGCGTTCTCGTACAACGTGCGCGGCCTCGTCGGCGCGCGGTTCGGCCGCGGGCACGAGGCCGAGGACCGGTTCTTCTGCTCGGAGTTCGTCTACCACGTGCTGCACGGCGCGGGGGTGTGGGACCTCGGGGTCGAGCGGTGGCAGGTGCGGCCCCAGACGCTGCTCGACCTGCCGGGCCGCGTCGTCTTCCGCGGGGACCTCAAGGACTACGTCGCCGCGCACCGCACGCTCGAGACGCTGCCGTCGCTGACGTTCGCCCCTGCCCGGGAGCGCGTGCCCGGCTGATCGCCGACACGCGCTCCGCGGGCCCCGCGCCGTCCCCGTCGCCCGCGGCTCCTCAGCCCGCGCGGAGCGCCGCCACGATGTCCTCGACCCGTTGCTTGGCGTCCCCGAAGAGCATCCCGGTGTTCTCGCGGAAGAACAGCGGGTTCTGCACCCCGGCGTAGCCCGCCGCCATGGACCGCTTGAAGACGACGACCTGCTCCGCCTCCCACACGTGCAGCACGGGCATCCCCGCGATGGGCGAGCCGGGGTCGTCGAGCGCGGCCGGGTTCACGGTGTCGTTCGCCCCGATGACGAGCACGACGTCCGTCCCCGCCAGGTCGTCGTTGATCTCGTCCATCTCGAGCACGATGTCGTACGGGACGCGCGCCTCCGCGAGCAGCACGTTCATGTGCCCGGGGAGCCGGCCCGCGACGGGGTGGACGCCGAAGCGGACCTGGGCGCCGCCGTCGCGCAGGAGCTGCACGAGGTCGGCGACGGGGTACTGCGCCTTGGCGACCGCCATGCCGTAGCCCGGGGTGATGACGACGCTCCGCGCGTCGCGCAGGAGGGCCGCGACGTCGTCGGCGCGCACCTCGCGGTGCTCGCCCTGCGGGCCCTCGCCGCCCGCGGGCGCCGCACCCTCCTCGGCCCCGAAGCCGCCGAGGATGACGGACACGAACGACCGGTTCATGGCCCGGCACATGATGTAGCTGAGGATCGCACCGGAGGACCCGACGAGCGCGCCCGTGACGATGAGCAGGTCGTTGCCCAGCATGAAGCCGGCCGCGGCGGCGGCCCAGCCGGAGTACGAGTTGAGCATCGAGACGACGACGGGCATGTCGCCGCCCCCGATCGACGCGACGAGGTGCCAGCCCAGCGCGAGCGACACGACGGTGAGCAGGAGCAGCGGCCACACGGACGGCGCGACCACGAACCACGCGACGAGCCCGAGGCTCGCCACGAGCGCCCCGAGGTTGAGCAGGTTCCGGCCGGGGAGCTGGAGCGGCGCCGACCGCGTGCGACCGGACAGCTTGAGGAACGCGACGACGGAGCCGGTGAACGTCACGGCGCCCACGAGCACGCCGAGCGAGACCTCGACGAGGTGCGCGACGTCGTCGTGCCCCGCGGCCTGCGCGGTGAGGTACGAGTTGAAGCCGACGAGCACGGCCGCGGCCCCGACGAAGCTGTGCAGGATCGCGATGAGTTCCGGCATCTGCGTCATCTCGACGCGGCGGGCCCGCCACGTCCCGACGGCGGCGCCCACGAGGAGCACGACCGCGACGAGCAGCGCGGTGACGAGGACGGGGCGGGCGCTCGTGCCGAGCGCGAGGACGATCGTCGCGGCGAGCGCGAGGACCATGCCGACCATGCCGAGGACGTTGCCGCGGCGCGCGGACTCCTGCTTCGACAGGCCCGCGAGGCTCAGCACGAACAGGACGGCCGCGAGGACGTAGACGGCCTGGGCGACGGACGTGGCGGTCATCGAGCCACCTCCTGCGCGCGGGCGGGGACGTCCTTGCGGAACATGCCGATCATGCGGTTCGCGACGAGGAAGCCACCGAACACGTTGATGCTCGCGAGCGTCGCCGCGACGAGCGCGAGCGTCGTGACGACCCAGTCGTCGGAGCCGAGCTGCAGGAGCGCGCCGACGAGGATGATGCCGGAGATCGCGTTCGTCTGGGCCATGAGCGGCGTGTGCAGGGAGTGCGTGACGTTCGAGATGACGTAGTACCCGACGATCACCGCGAGCGTGAACACCGTGACGTGCCCGACGAGCGACGGCGGCGCGAACGACAGCGCGAGCGTGACGAGCACCGCGGCGAGCGCGGCGCCGACGGTCCGACGGCGGCGGCGCAGGCTCGCGGCCGCGGCGGCCTCCGCGGCGGCGCGCTCGCGGTCCGCGGCCTCCTGTACGGGGTCCGGCGGTGGTGGTGCGGCGGGGGACGGCGCGGCGCTCACCGCGACGGGTGGCGGCGGCCAGAGGACCTCGCCGGCGCGCGCGACGGTCATGCCGCGCTGGACCGGGTCGTCGAGGTCGAGCACGGGCACGCCGTCCTTGCCGGGCGTGAGCAGCTCGAGCAGGTGCACGACGTTCGTCCCCAGCAGCTGCGACGTGTGCTGCGGGAGCCGGCCCGCGAGGTCGGTCCAGCCGACGACCACGACACCGTTCTCGGTGACGACGCGCTCGCCCGGCACGGTGAGCGCGCAGTTGCCGCCGCCCGAGGCCGCGAGGTCGACGACGACGCTCCCGGGCCGCATCCCGGCGATCGCCTCGGCCGTGAGGGTGCGCGGCGCCCGGCCGCGCACGAGCGCCGTCGTGACGACGACGTCCGCGTCGGCCGCCTCGCGCGCGTAGACGGCGAGGGCCGCCGCCTCCTGCTCGGGCGTGAGCGGCTTCGCGTACCCGTCGGCCGACATGCCCTGCTGCGCCGCGGGCTCGCGCACGGCGGTGCCGCCCATGGACTCGATCTGCTCGGCCGCCTCCGAGCGGACGTCGAACGCGCGCACCTGCGCGCCGAGGCTCGCGGCCGCGCCCACCGCGGCGAGGCCCGCGACGCCGCCGCCGATGACGAAGACCTTCGCGGGCGGCGTCTTGCCCGCGGCGGTGACCTGCCCGGCGAACATGCCGCCGTACTCGGCCGCGGCCTCGACGACGGCGCGGTAGCCCGCGACGTTCGACAGCGTGCTCAGGACGTCGAGGGCCTGGGCACGCGAGATGCGGGGCACGGCGTCGAGCGCGAGCGCGGTCACGCCGTGGTCGGCGAGGCGCCGCACGAGGCCGGGGTCGTTCGCGGGGCCGAGCATCGCGACGAGGGTCGCGCCCGGGCGCAGGAGCGCCACCTGCGCGTCGGTGGGCGCGTTCACGGCGGTGACGACGTCGGCCCCCCACGCCGTCGCGGCGTCGACCACCGCGGCGCCCGCGGCCTCGTACGCGGCGTCGGAGAACGTGGCCCCCGCGCCCGCGTCGTGCTCGACGACCACCTCGTACCCGAGCGCCCGCAGGCGCTCGACCGTGCGCGGGGTCGCGGCGACCAGCCGCTCCCCGTCCCTCACCTCGCGGGGGACACCGATCCTCACGTGCGGGCTCCTCACCTCGTCGAGCATCGTGAGCGCCCGCGCGACCGGTGGGGACGGCGGGTGCGCGGCGAGCCTATCGGGGGCCGCCCGCGCCGTCCCGGGTCGAACGTCCCCGGGGCCGCGGCGTCCGCCCGCGCGGTGCGCGGACCGCCTCGGGGGCCGGCGGTGGCGCGCTAGAGGTCGCCCTTCTTCTGCAGGAAGCGCATGGCGAACCAGCCGATGGGGATGCGCGCCCAGTACGTCGCGACGCGGAAGAGGAGGGTGGCCGACGTGGCGAGCGCGACCGGGACGCCGGCCGCGGTGAGCCCCGCGGTCAGCGCGAGCTCGATGGTGCCCAGGCCGCCCGGCGTCGGGACGGCCGCGCCGGCCGCGTTGCCGACCAGGTAGATCACGGCGACGTCGACGAGGTCGAGCTCCTGCCCGAACGCCGCGAGCGCGGCGTCGAAGGCCAGCACGTAGCCGAGCGTCATGACGATGTTCCCCGCGAGGCCGACGGCGAGGCGCCCCGGCTGGCCGAGCATCTCCGAGAGCCGCGGCCACACCTGCTGGACGGTCGGCCGGAGCTTGGCGAGCGCCCACGTCCGCACCGCGGGCACGAGGAGCGTCGCGAGCACGGCGAGCGCGACGCCGCCGATGGCGAGCAGCACGGTCGTCGAGGGGAGCTGGACCAGGCCGCCCTCGCCGGTGAAGACGGACAGCACCACGAGGATGAGGATCGTCACGACGAACTGCGACACCTGCACGAGCGCGACGGTGGCGACGGCCATCGGCGTCGAGATGCCGCGCTTCGTGAGCAGCCGGAGGTTGAGCGCCGCCGGGCCGATCCCCGCGGGCGCGGCGAGCGCGACGTAGGAGCCGGCCGCCTGGGTCAGGTTGACGCGCCAGAACGGCAGGCGCTTCGGCGAGAACGCCGTGAGCGTCAGCGCGGCGCCGACCCACGTGAGGATGCCGAGGACGAACGACAGGACGGCCCACCACGGGTTCGCCTCGGTGACGGCCTCGGCGATCTGCTCGAAGTTGAACGACGTGACGAGCGCGGTCACCGCGGCGATCACGAGCGCGATCGTCAGCACCGTGCGGGCGCCGAACCGCGTGATCCGCTGCGGCTCGACGTCCGCCTCGGGCAGCCGCTCCACGAGCGCGGCGCGCAGCTCCTTGAGCAGCTCCTTGTCCTGCCGGATCTCCTCGCGCGTGCTCGGCGGCAGGGCGACCGACTGGAGCAGCGGGCCGATGGCGGCGATGTCGTCGTCGGGCAGCACGCTCACCGCGGACTCGACGGCGCGCTGCGCCCCGACGCGCAGCGCGAGCAGCGCGACCATCTGGGCGAGGTCCATGCGGCGCGCGAGCTCGGACGACGCGATGTCGCCCTGCTCCCACCCGGTGAGCCACAGCTCCGGGGCGCCCGTCGCCGGGTCGTGCGAGACGAGCACGACGTCGGAGGTCAGGGCGCGGTGCGCGATCCCGGCGGAGTGCGCGAGGCGGAGCTGGCGCCACGCCTCGTTGAGCACCGAGCCGGTGACGTCCTCGACGGGCAGGTCGCGCAGCGACACGGCACCCGTCGCGTGCTCCTGGACCAGCACCATCGAGTCGGCGGACTCGGCGACGCCCAGGAGCCGCGGCGTGCGGACGCCGGCCGCCCGTGCCGCGTAGGACAGGAGGGCCGTGCGCTCCGCGGCGGCGCGCAGCGAGATCGCGGCGCGGCCCTCGCTGCCGCGCAGGCGCAGCGACCGCCAGAAGCGGGTGAGGAAGCCGACGACCTGGCGGTCGCCGTCGAGCACGACGACGTCGCGGCGCACGTCGTCCTCCGCGAGCATCGCGTAGACGCGGTTGTCGCCCGCGCGCGTCAGCGCGATCGCGGCCGGGTCGGACGGGGCGTCCTGCGGCTCGGGGGCGGCGTCCGTGCCTTGCGGGGCCTCGCTCTCGTCGGGGTGCGCGGCCCCGAGGTGGTGCGCCGCGAGGGCCGCGTCGGCGGTGAGGACGGTCCCGCCGTCGTCGCCCGCGCCCGGCGCGCGCAGCACGCCCACGTGCACCTCGGCCGTGATGCGGCCCTCGGCGTCGACCTCCGTGATGGGGTCGTCCGCCGCCTCGGCGAGCTCGTCGTCGTCGGTGACGTCGCGCACGCGGACGAGCGCCACGGGGGCGAACCCCGCGCGTCGGACCCCGGCCACGAGGTCGGGCCCGTAGGCGCGCTCGCTGCGGACGCCGGAGACGTACCGCACGGCCAGCCCGGCGATGCGCCCGAGCAGCAGCGTGATGATGATGCCCGGCAGCGAGACCTGGCCGGTGATGAGCACGACGCCGATCGCGACGAACAGCAGGTTCCACGACCACTTGACGGTGCGTCGTCGGGTGCGCGTGCCCGCGGCCGTGAGGAGGCCGGCGATCGCGGCGACGTACAGGTAGTCGGGGATGGTGAGCTGCCACGACCCGTCGATGAACGCGGAGAGCCCGCGGATCAGGTCGTCGGAGCCCCACGTGCGCAGCGCGAGCACGACCAGCACCCCGAGGAGCAGGCCGAGCGCGGCGGCGACGATGGACTCGACGACCTGCCGCCCCAACCGGCGCAGACCGAGCTCGACCAGCACCGCGAGCGGCACGAAGAGCGTGATGAGCCCTTCGAGCACGGTGACCGGGAGGAAGAGCACGCGGGCGAGCACGTCCGAGAAGTTCTGCACGTCCTCCGCGACGCCCTCGGTCGTGCCGTGCGCGTACACCGACATGAGCATGACGACCGCGACACCCACCGCGCACAGCACGAGGTTGACGAAGTCGATCGGGTGCCGGACCCGCTGCTCGGCGGTGTCGACGACCCGGACCGTGCCGTCGTCGTCGCGGCCGCGCGGGGCGAGCAGCGCCTCGAGCGCGCCGGTCTGGGGACGGGCGTCACGCCGGCCCGACGCGGCGAGCGACCCGACCTCGACGACCGCGCCCCCGTGGGGCGTGTCGCCCGTCGTCGGCTCGGGCGCGGGGGAGGACATGCCTGCGAGTCTAGGTCCGGGGGTCCCGGCAGGCGCGGTATTTGGCCGATTCCTCCGGGTGATTCGCCCGGTTCGACCGCTTGTCCGATGCCCGTGGGGGGTTGTTCGACGGGCGGGTGTGAGGAAGGCCTCCCTAGCATGGGGGTGCGAGCACCCCCGGGGAGGTCGGCATGGCACGTGGCACGACGACGCAGCGCGACGAGGCCGGAGGCGCCGCACCCGCGACGCCGGACGAGAGCGGGCAGGAGCGCAACCCCTTCCGCCGGGTGTGGTGGCTCCCCGTCGTCCGGGGCACGCTCCTCGTCGTCCTGGGCCTGCTCCTCATGATCGAGCCCCTCGAGCAGCTGGGGACCCTCCGGGTCGTGCTGGGGGCGTTCCTCGTGGCCGACGGCGTGCTGGTCGCCGTCCAGGGGTTCGTGCACCGCAAGCAGGTCGGGTCGGCGTGGTGGCTCGCGCAGGCCGGGGTCAACGTCGTGTTCGGCGTGGTGGTGGCGCTGTGGCCGGACCTGGGCGCGACGGCGCTGTACTACGTCCTCGCCGTCTGGGTGCTCGTCCTCGGCATCACCACGATCGCCGGGGCGGCGGCGCTCGTGCGCAACCGCGACCTCGGCTGGGCCTGGATGCTCGCCGTGGGGATCGTGTCGGTCCTCTTCGGGATACTCCTCGTCACGCGCCCGCTCGACGCGTTCGACGTGCTGCGCCTCGTGACCGTGGTGTTCGCCCTGTACGCGTTCGTGTCCGGGGCGATCCACGTGGTCTCCGGCTTCGCGGTCCGGGCGGTCGCGCGGGAGCTCGCCGACCTCCGCGCACAGGCGGTCGCGGCCGGCGTCGTCGTGACGGGCGGGTCGGTGCTGGGCGCCGCCGCGGTGCACCCGGGCGTCGCCCCGCCGTCGGCCGTGGGCGGGGCGCCCGCCGGAACCTTGGCCGCCGACCCGGCGGCTCCCGCGCCCGACGCGTCCCCGACGAGCGACCTCGCCCCGGCCGACCCCGCGCCGGCCGAGCCCGCCCCGGTGGAGCCCGCCCCGGTCGAGCCTGCCCCGGACGGCCCGGCAGCGGGTGGTCCCGGGGCAGCAGGACCGGAGGACCGCGCGGGCTCCTGAGGGCCGTGCGGCCGTCGTCCGCCAGGGCCGGGCGCCCCGAAAGGGGCGGGACCTTACACCCACGGCGCGACCGCCGTGAGTGTGTCTCACGTCACGACCGTTGCCCGGGGCGCAGGGTTACGACCGGGTAACAACGCTGGCGTTCTGTCCGGGTTTCTGTCGATCCTGACACCTGTGCGACACGGCACTGTGCTAGAAATCACGGCACTCCGCCGACAGGTCGGGGTCCTGGTGCGTGCAAGGTCGCGCCACCGGTGTCTCGCACCCCGAGAAACCCGAGAAAGAGGTAGACACATGACAGCGGTGTCCAGGAAGCGGCTCCTCGCCGCGGCCGCCGGCATCACGGCGGTGACGCTGACCCTGACCGCGTGCGGCGGGGGCTCGAGCGACGGCGAGGGCGACGGTGACGGCGGCGGTTCGGCGAGCGGCTCGCTCGTCATCGGCACCACCGACAAGATCACGGTGCTCGACCCGGCCGGCTCGTACGACAACGGCTCGTTCGCCGTGATGAACCAGGTCTTCCCGTTCCTCATGAACACCCCGTACGGCAGCCCCGACGTCGAGCCCGACATCGCGGAGTCGGCCGAGTTCACCTCGCCGACCGAGTACACGGTCAAGCTCAAGCCGGGCCTCAAGTGGGCCAACGGCAACGACCTCACGTCGTCCGACGTGAAGTTCTCGTTCGACCGCCAGGTCGCGATCAACGACGAGAACGGGCCGGCGTCGCTGCTCTACAACCTCGACAGCGTCGAGGCGCCCGACGACACGACCGTCGTCTTCCACCTCAAGAGCGAGAACGACCAGCTCTTCCCGCAGATCCTGTCCAGCCCGGCGGGCCCGATCGTCGACGAGGACGTCTTCGCGGCCGACGCGCTCACCTCGGACCAGGACATCGTCGACGGCAAGGCGTTCGCCGGCCAGTACACGATCACGGGCTACAAGTTCAACGAGCTCGTCTCCTACGAGGCGTACGACGGCTACGAGGGCCTCCTCGGCCCGGCGAAGACCGACAAGGTCGCGGTGAAGTACTTCGCCGAGGCGTCGAACATGAAGCTCGAGATCCAGCAGGGCAAGATCGACGTCGCGTGGCGCAGCCTGTCCGCGACGGACATCGAGGACCTGCGCGGCAACGACGACGTCAAGGTCGTGGACGGTCCCGGCGGCGAGATCCGCTACATCACGTTCAACTTCGACACCCAGCCGTTCGGTGCGAAGACGCCGGAGGCCGACCCGGCCAAGGCGCTGGCCGTGCGCCAGGCCGCCGCGTCGCTCATCGACCGCGACGAGCTCTCGGACCAGGTCTACAAGGGCACCTACACCCCGCTGTACTCCTACGTCCCCGCGGGCCTGACCGGCGCCGCCGAGCCGCTCAAGGAGATGTACGGCGACGGCGCGGGCAAGCCCGACGCCGCGAAGGCGCAGCAGCTCCTGACCGACGCCGGCGTCGAGACGCCCGTGACGCTCAACCTGCAGTACTCGAACGACCACTACGGCCCGTCGTCGGCCGACGAGTACGCGCTCATCAAGGACCAGCTCGAGAAGGACGGCCTCTTCACGGTCAACCTGCAGACCACCGAGTGGGTCACGTACGCCAAGGAGCGCACGTCCGACGTCTACCCGGCGTACCAGCTCGGCTGGTTCCCGGACTACTCCGACGCGGACAACTACCTCACGCCGTTCTTCCTCACGGAGAACTTCCTGGTGAACCACTACGCCAACCAGGAGGTCAACGACCTCATCCTCCAGCAGGCGGCGACGCCCGACGCCGACGAGCGCACCGCGCTCATCGAGGAGATCCAGAGCAAGGTCGCGGCGGACCTGTCCACGCTCCCGTACCTCCAGGGCGCGCAGGTCGCGGTCGTCGGGACGGACGTGGAGGGGGCCGAGGACACGCTGGACCCGTCCTTCAAGTTCCGCTACGCGGCGCTGTCCAAGGGCTGACCGGCAGCCGCCCCAGCCGCCCGGCCCTCCCCGCGCGACCCGCGGGGAGGGCCGGGCACCGCTCGTCCGGACCGGCGACCACGCCGACGCCCCGGGCACCTGAGGAAGAGACGACATGACGACCACCACCACCGACGTGCCCGTCGGCGAGGACGCGCCCCGCGGCCCCGGCCGCGCGGGGCGGGTGCGCACCCCGCGCACGACCCGCCGCCGTGGCGGCGGGCTCGGGAGCTACATCCTGGTCCGCGCGCTGCTCATCATCCCGACGGTCTTCATCCTCGTGACCACGGTCTTCGTGGTCATGCGGGCCACGGGCGACCCGATCACCGCGGCGCTCGGCGGCCGGCTCACGCCGGACCAGCTCGCCGAGCGCATCCACGAGGCCGGGTACGACCGCCCGGTGGTCGTGCAGTACCTCGAGTACCTCGGCGGCATCGTCCGCGGCGACTTCGGCACGACGATCAGCGACAACCGCCCGGTCACCGAGGTGCTCGCGACGTACGGCACCGCGACGCTCGAGCTCGCGGTCTACGCCCTGCTCGTCGCGTTCGTGGTCGGCATCCCGCTGGGCATGCTCGCGGGCTACCTGCGCGACCGCGTGCCCGACGCGATCCTGCGCGTCTCCGCGATCCTCGCCTACGCGACGCCCGTGTTCTTCGCCGGCCTCATGCTCAAGCTCGTCTTCTCGGTGTGGCTCGGCTGGCTGCCCGTGTCCGGGCGCGCGTCCACCGACGCGGAGATCGAGCTGCAGTTCCTCGACGACCCGACCGGCTTCTACCTGATCGACGCGATCCGGACGGGCGACCCCGCGATCGTCGGCGACGTGCTCCAGCACGCCGTCCTGCCGGCGCTCGCGCTCGGGCTGCTCACGGCGGGCGTGTTCCTCCGGCTCGTGCGCACCAACGTCATCGGGACGCTCTCGACCGACTACGTGGTCGCGGCGCGGTCGCGCGGCGTGCGCGAGTCCCGGCTCGTGCGCGCGCACGCGTGGCGCCCCGCGCTCATCCCCATCATCACCGTCATCGGTCTGCAGGTCGCGATGCTCCTCGCGGGCGCCGTGCTCACCGAGACGACGTTCGAGTGGAAGGGGCTCGGCTTCCAGCTCGCCGAGTACCTCCAGGCGCGCGACTTCGTCGCCGTGCAGGGGATCGTCGTGCTCATGGCCGTGATCGTCGCGGTCACGAACTTCCTCGTCGACATCATCGCGGCGCTCATCGACCCGAGGGTGAGGTACTGACATGGTCGCGGAGACCGTCGTCCCGGCCGGTCCGGAAACCGGGGGCCCCGTCCCCGTCGTCGTCCCCGAGCGCGGGCGCGTCGCGTGGTGGAAGCGCCTGCCCGTCGTCCACCAGCTCCGGCAGAGCGTCGGGCTGCAGCGCGGCATGCTCGTCACCGGCCTCGTCATCACGGGCCTCTTCCTGCTCACCGCCGCCCTCGCGCCCGTGCTCGCCCCCTACGGGTACAGCCAGCTCCGCACCGCGGACGGGCCTTTCGGCGCGCAGCAGCCGCCGTCGGCCGAGCACCTGCTCGGCACGACCGTCGGCGGCTACGACGTCCTGTCGCGCGTCATCTGGGGCGCGCAGACGGCGCTCCTCGTCATCGTCGTGGCGATCCTCGCCTCGATCGTCGTCGGGGTGCTGCTCGGGCTCGTCTCCGGGTACTTCGGCGGCTGGGCCGACCGCCTGCTCGTCGTGGTCTGCGACGCGATCTACGCGTTCCCGTCCCTGCTCCTCGCGATCCTCATGGCGATCGTCATCTCCGGCGGCCAGTCGAGCATGTGGGGCGGCATCCTCGCCGCGGCCTTCTCGATCACCGTGGTGTTCGTGCCGCAGTACTTCCGTGTCACGCGCGCGGAGGTCGTGCGGATCAAGGGCGAGGCGTTCGTCGACTCGGCGCGCGTGCTCGGCACGCCGCACCGGCGCATCATGGTGCGCCACGTCCTGCGGAACTCGACCCGCACGCTGCCGCTCATCGTCACGCTCAACGCGTCCGAGGCGATCCTCACGCTCGCCGGGCTCGGGTTCCTCGGGTTCGGCATCGAGCCGACCGCGGCCGCCGAGTGGGGCTACGACCTCAACAAGGCCGTGTCCGACGTGACGAGCGGCATCTGGTGGACCGCGCTCTTCCCGGGCCTCGCGATCGTGCTCGTGGTGCTCGGCATCACGCTCGTCGGCGAGAGCCTCAACGACCTCGCCGACCCGCGGCTGCGCTCGCGCCGCGCGTCCGCCGAGGTGTCGGGCGACGTCGCGGAGACGTCGGTCGTGCCGGGCGGCACGCTCACCGCCGGTCCCGGCGGCCTCGACGCGATCGAGGGCGCGGGCTCGCGCTCCGACGAGCTCGCCGCCGTCCCCGGGCAGCGCGACCCCGACGCCGTCGGGCTCGACGGGCGGCCCGGCGGCACGGCGGACGACGGCCCTCCGACAGGTCCGGCGGCGGGCCCCGCGGCCGGTCCTGCGCCTGCTCCGGCGGACGCGCCCCACGACGAGACGGAGGACCGGCGATGAGCGCCGTGACCGAGACGACCCGCCGCGAGAGCGGTGACGCCGCACGCCCCGTCGTGACGATCCGCGACCTCGCGGTGTCGTTCGCGACCGACGCCGGGGCCGTGCGCGCCGTCGACGGCGTCGACCTGGAGGTCGCACCCGGGGAGGTGCTGGCCGTCGTCGGCGAGTCGGGCTCCGGCAAGACGGTGACCGCGAAGACGATCCTCGGCCTGCTGCCGTCGACCGCGACGGCGCGCGGCGCCGTCGTGCTGACGAACAAGGCCGGGACGGCCGACCACGACGTCGTGACGCTGGGCGGGGAGCGGCTGCGCCAGGTCCGCGGGACCGACGTCGCGATGGTCTTCCAGGAGCCGTCCGCCGCGCTCAACCCGGTGTACACGGTTGGCTGGCAGATCGTCGAGGGCATCCGGGCGCACACGAAGGTGTCGCGGCGCGAGGCGCGCCGGCGCGCGGTCGACGTGCTGCGGCGCGTCGGCATCCCGGACCCGGAGACGCGCGTCGACCACTACCCGCACCAGTTCTCCGGCGGGCAGAAGCAGCGCATCGTCATCGCCATGGCCCTCGTGCTCGACCCGGGGCTCATCGTCGCGGACGAGCCCACGACCGCGCTCGACGTGACCGTCCAGGCCGAGATCCTCGACCTCCTGCGCCGGTGCCGCGACGAGTTCGGCACGGCCATCGTGCTCATCACGCACAACATGGGCGTCGTCGCGGACCTCGCCGACCGGGTCGCGGTCATGTACCAGGGGAAGGTCGTCGAGCAGGCGCCCGCGCGCGAGCTCTTCGCCGCCCCGCAGGCCGCGTACACGCGCGCGCTGCTCGACTCCGTGCCGCGCGTCGGCGAGGGGACCGCGCGGGCCGAGGCCCGCGCGTCGGCCCGCGACGTCGGATGGGCGGACGCGGAGCCCGTGGTGGCGGCGCAGGGACTGACCGTCACCTACCCGGGCCGCCTGCGCCGTCCCGGCTTCACCGCGGTCGACGACGTCTCGCTCACCATCCGGCCCGGCGAGGTGCTCGGCCTCGTGGGCGAGTCCGGCTCCGGCAAGACGACGTTCGCGCGCGCCGTCGCCGGCCTCACCCGGGTGACGGGCGGGTCGCTGCGCGTGCTCGGCGTCGAGATGAACGGCGTGAAGGAGCGCGAGCTGCGCCCCGTGCGGCCGCGCATCGGGTTCGTGTTCCAGGACCCCGCGACGAGCTTCAACCCGCTGCTCACGATCGCGGACTGCGTCGCGGAGCCGCTCGTCGTGCACGGGCGCGCGGAGTCGCCCCAGGCGGCGCGCGGGCGCGTCGACGAGCTCCTGGAGGCCGTGCAGCTCCCGCGGTCGTACGGTGACCGGTTCCCGCACGAGCTCTCCGGCGGGCAGCGCCAGCGCGCGTCGCTCGCCCGGGCCCTCGCGCTCGACCCGGAGCTGCTCGTAGCCGACGAGCCGACGTCGGCGCTCGACGTCTCCGTGCAGGCGCGCGTGCTCGAGCTGTTCGCCGAGCTGCAGCGCGAGCTGGGCTTCGCGAGCCTGTTCGTGTCGCACGACCTCGCCGTCGTGGACCTGCTGTCCGACCGCATCGCGGTGCTCTACCGCGGGCGGCTGGTCGAGGAAGGTACGGGCGCCGAGGTGCTGGGCAGCCCGCGCGAGGAGTACACGCAGCGTCTCCTCGCGTCCCTGCCCGTCCCGGACCCGGTGCTCCAGGCGGAGCGCCGCGAGCAGCTCCGCGCCCTCCGCGGCGCCTGACGCCCCGGCCCGTCGGGGGAGAGCCGTGGCCCGCCGAGGTAGAGCCGTGGTCCCGTGGGGTAGAGCCGCGGTCTGGCGAGGTAGAGCCCTGGTCTGCCGGGGGAGAGCCCTGGTCCATGGAGGAGGCCGGGGCTCTGCTCCGGACGACCTGGGCTCTCCCTCGGCGGGCGGCGTCAGGCGAGGCCCAGGGACTGCTTCCACTCCAGGGGGAGCAGCGCGTACCCGACGAACGCGACGACGTCGAGCAGGGTGTGCGCGATCACGAGCGGCATGACGCGGTGCCGGCCCCAGCGGGACGTGTAGAACCACGAGAACACGACGCCCATGACGACGTTCCCCACGAACGGCCCGAAGCCCTGGTACAGGTGGTAGGACCCGCGCAGGAGCGAGCTCCACACGACGAACTTCACGCGGCCCCAGCCGAGGTCGCGCGTGCGCTCGAACAGGTAGCCGACCGCGATGACCTCCTCGAGCAGGCCGTTCTGCAGCGCGGCGAGGATGAGCACGGGCACCGTCCACCACGCGGCGTTGAGCGCCGACGCCTGCACCTCGACCGTGATGCCGAGGACACGGCCGAGCGCGTAGAACCCCAGGCCGGGGATGCCGATGGCCGCGGCGAGCGCGAACCCCCAGCCGACGTCGCGCAGGGGCCGGGCGCCGTCGAGCCCGATGGCGCGGACGGCGGAGCGGCCGCGCGCGCTGAGCAGGTAGAGCGCGAGCGCGACGGGCAGCACGGCGAAGAAGATCCCGACGAGCTGGTAGGCGAGGTCGAGGTACGGGCGGGCCGACCGGCTCACGTTGAGGCTCGCGGACTGCTCGCCGAGCGGGGTCCCGGCGGTGAGCCGCGCGACGATGGTGATGATCGCGTAGACCGCCGACTTGCCGAGGCTGAGCCCGAGCACGATCCAGATCTCCGCGCCGATACGACGGCGCGTGGCACGGTCCGGGCGCGCGGGAGGAGCGCCGTCGGCGGTGCCGGGGACGCCGGCGGCCGTCGGGCCGGGCACGGGCGCGGCGGGCGAGCCGGGAGCGGTCAGGTCGGGCACCGTCCGGTTATAGCACCGCTCACCGGAACCCACCTCGGTGCCCCCTGGACAGAACCTGCTCGCCGACCACGGGCGGAGCGCCCCGCGAGCACGCGATCCGCGACCGGATCGGGGCGAGAGCGGTCGCGGACCCCGTGCTCGGCGGGTGGGGGGCTATTGGCGGGGTGGGCGGCCCGGGCGGCGGGGTGGGCGGACGTCGCGGGGGAGGCGGCCCGCGTCGTCGAGCGCTCGGCGCAGGAGCATCTCGATCTGCGCGTTGACGCTGCGCAGGTCGTCGCCGGCCCAGCGGGCGAGGGCGTCGTGCACGGCGGGGTCGAGGCGCAGGAGGACCGACTTGCGCTGCGGCCGCTGCGCTCGGCCCGCGCCCGGGGTCGTCTCCGTGCCCGTGCCCGTGTCCGTGCCCGTGTCTGCGCCCGCGCCCGCGCCGGGCGCTGTGCCCGACGACGCCTGCTCGCCCGGCGAGGGTGCGTCGCCCTCCGGCGTGGCCGGCTCCCCCGCGGGCACGCCGCGGCCCGACGACGGCCGGTCGCCGTCGTCGGGCGCGTCGCGCTTCTCGGGCGGCGTGGGCCCGACGGGCGTCACTGGTACAGGGACCCCGTGTTGACGACGGGCGTCACGCGGCTGTCGCCGCAGAGCACCACGAGGAGGTTGGAGACCATCGTCGCGCGGCGCTCGTCGTCGAGCGTGACGATGTCCTCGGCCTCGAGGCGGGACAGGGCGTCCTCGACCATGGACACCGCGCCCTCGACGATGCGCGAGCGTGCCGCGATGATCGCCCCGGCCTGCTGGCGCTGGAGCATCGCCTGCGCGATCTCGGGCGCATAGGCGAGGTTGGAGATGCGGGCCTCGATGACCTCGACGCCCGCCACGACGACGCGCTCCGCGACCTCCGCCGCGATCTCGGCCGAGACGACCTCCGTCGCGCCGCGCAGCGACTCCTCGCCGGCCTCGGCGTCGTCGTACGGGTGGGACATGGCGACGTGGCGCAGCGCGGACTCGGCCTGGACCACGACGAAGTCGTCGTAGTCCTCGACCGCGAACGACGCCTTGGCGGTGTCGGCGACCTGCCAGACGACGATCGCGGCGATGTTGATGGGGTTGCCGTCGGCGTCGTTGACCTTGAGCTCGCTCGTCTCGAAGTTCCGGACGCGCACGGACACGCGGCGGCGGGTGCTGAGCGGCACCGTCGCGACGAGGCCCGTGGTGCGGACGGTGCCGAGGTAGCGGCCGAAGAACTGGACGACGACCGTCTCGCCGGGGTTGATGACGGCGACGCCGGTCGGGACGAGCACGCCCGCGAGGAACGCCAGGACGCCGAGCGTGATGAGCACGGCGGGGTTGCCGGCCTCCGCCGCGGCGGCCACGACGAGCCCCGTGCCGCCGAGGAGAAGGACGATGCTCAGCGCGATGACGGCGGCCGCGCCGCCCGCGCCGAGGGACCAGGCGGGCCGCTCGGTGACGTCGACGCGCGTGCCGTCGTGGCCGACGGGGCGGCCGGTCGGTTCGCCGCCGACGGACTCCTGCGGGGGTGCTGCGCTCTCGGTCACGGTGGTCGTCCTCTCCTGCGTCGGGGCCGCGTCGTGTATAGCAAAGTGATATCACATTTCGGAGGAGCGCCGCCATCCGTCCCCCGGGTCTTGCGCGACGGCGCACGCGTGTGGGAATCTACAAACAGGTTTGAAGCGCAAAGTAGTTTCCGGAATGACCCGTGCCACCGAGAGGCCACCATGACGACCGACCGCGGCGACGCCGTCCACGACGGAGCCGTCGGCGAGCCCGACGAGCCGTCCCTCGGCGCCGCCGAGACGCTCCGCCTCATCCGCGAGCAGCAGGAGCGCGCGCGCCAGGCGACCGAGCCCGACTCCCGGCTGCTGTTCCTCGCGTGGGGCGTCGCGTGGCTCGTCGGCTACCTGTGCCTGTGGACGAGCGCGGTCCGGGTCGCGGACGGGACCGCGACGGTCCGCGTCACGAGCGGCGCCGGTCAGGTCATGGGCGCCCAGCCCGAGCCGTGGGCCTTCTGGGTCTTCTTCAGCCTCATCGCGGCCGCCGTCGCGTTCACGATCGTCCACAGCGTCACGCGCACCGCCGGGACGCGCGGCGTGAGCGCCCGCACCGGGGCGATGTACGGGTGGTCGTGGATGCTCGGGTTCCTCTGCTTCGGCCTCGTGCTCGGCGGGCTGGCCCGCGCCGGGGCGTCCGAGGAGGTCATGGCGCTCGCCAGCAACGCGTTCGCGTGCGTCGTCGTCGGCCTCCTCTACCTCGGCGGCGCGGCCGCGTTCGGCGACCGCGGGCTGTTCGTCCTCGGGGTGTGGATCCTGCTCACCGCGGCCGTCGCGACGTTCGCCGGGCTGCCGCTCACCTACCTCGTCATGGCGCTCGCGGGCGGCGGCGGCTTCCTCGTCATGGCCGGGATCGAGCAGGTCGTGCGCGTCCGACGACGGCGTCGCGCGTCCCGCCCCGTGCCCGCCCGGCCGGCGGAGGGTGCGGCCGATGCCTGAGACCGAGCTCGACCCCGTCATCCACGCGCCCGCGCGGCTGCGCGTGGTCGCGACGCTCGCCACCCTCCCGACGGGCGACGAGCTGTCCTTCCCCAAGCTCCAGAAGCTCCTCGACATGACCGCGGGCAACCTCTCGACGCACCTGCGCAAGCTCGAGGACGCCGGCTACGTGACCGTCACCAAGACGCACGAGGGCCGCACGCCCGCCACCTACCTGTCCCTCACCGCCCGCGGTCGCGTCGCCTTCGAGGACTACACGACCGCCCTCGACGCCCTCCTGAAGGGAGCCCGACCATGAGCGACGAGCGCACCGAGCGCGCCCCGCGCACCGGCCCGGTCCGGACCGCCCGAGCCGAGCCCGCGCCGTCGGGCACGGACCACACCCCGCCCGTGGTCGCCGTCGACCGAGTGACGCGTCGCTTCGGCGCGGTCGTCGCGCTCGACGACGTCTCCCTCACCGTCGGGGGCGGCGAGCTCGTCGGGCTGCTCGGCCCGAACGGCGCCGGGAAGTCGACGCTGCTGTCCCTGGTCAGCGGGCAGCGGCGGCCCGACTCCGGGACGGTGCGGCTCCTCGGGGGCGACCCGCGCGACGCGCGCAGCCGCGTCGGCCTCGGCCTCACGCCGCAGGAGACGGGCCTGCCCGCGACGCTCAAGGTGCGGGAGGTCGTGGACTTCGTCGGCGGCCACTACCCCGACCCGGTCCCGACGGCGGAGCTGCTCGAGCAGTTCGGCCTCACCGAGCTCGCGGGCCGCCAGACGGGCGCAATGTCCGGCGGGCAGAAGCGCCGCCTCGCCGTCGCGCTCTCGCTCGTGGGCCGCCCGCGCGTCGTGCTGCTCGACGAGCCGACGACGGGCCTCGACGTCGGCGCGCGCCAGGCGCTGTGGGACGCGATCCGCGCGTACCACGCGGGCGGCGGGACGGTGCTGCTCACGAGCCACTACCTCGAGGAGGTGCAGGCGCTCGCGCAGCGCGTCGTCGTCATCGACCAGGGCGTCGTGAAGGCCGACGACTCGCTCGACGCGATCCTGCGGCGCGTGTCCCTGCGGCGCGTCGTCGTCGGGTCGGCCGTCGACCTGCGCGACCGTCCGGGCGTCGTGCGGGCCGACCGCCTCGGCGACGGCCGCCAGGAGCTGTACACGCCCGACGCCGACGCGCTCGTGCGCGAGCTCGTCACCTCGGGCGTCGACTTCCACGACCTCGAGATCCGGGGCGCGAGCCTCGAGGAGGCGTTCGAGCAGATGGTCGCGCGCGACGCGGCCCCGACGACGGAGGCACGGGCCCGATGACCACCACGACCACCACCCCGCGGGCGGCGGCGCTGCCCGGGCCGCTGCGCCTCACGTGGCTGCATCTCAAGTACCAGTTCCTCGAGACCGTGCGCGTCCCCGTCGCGGTGCTCGGCAACCTGCTGTTCCCGGCGCTCGCGATGTTCTTCTTCGTCGTGCCGCAGAAGGCCGTGGCCCAGGACCCGGTGGCGGCGACCATGGCCGTCGCGTCGCTCGGGCTGTTCGCGATCTGCTCGGCGAGCCTGTTCACGTACGGGCTCGGCGTCGCGGAGGACCGGCAGCTGCCGTTCGACCCGTTCGTCCGCACGCTGCCCGCGGGGCCCGCGCCGCGCATGGCGGCGCGCGTGCTCAACGGCGGGATCTTCTCGCTGTTCGGCCTCGTGCCGCTCATCCTCATCGGCTGGCTGTTCACCGACGCGAGCGTCACCGCGACCCAGCTCCTCGCGGGCGTCGGGACGGTGCTGCTCGTGTCCGTGCCGTTCGTGCTGCTCGGCATGGCGATCGGCTACTCGCTGTCGGCGAAGGCGGCGCTCCCGGTGGTGCAGGTGATCCTCTTCCCGCTCGCGTTCGCGGGCGGCCTGTTCCTGCCGCCGTTCCTCTTCCCCGACTGGCTCGACGCCATCTCGAAGGCCACCCCGACCCGCGCGGGCCGCGACCTGCTCGTCCAGGCCCTCACGGGCGAGCCGGCGTACGGCGCGGCGTGGTTCGTGCTCCTGGGCTGGACGGTGCTGTTCGCCGTCCTCGCGGTCGGAGCCTACCGCCGCGACGAGGGCCGCCGCTTCCGCTGACCGTCACTCTGACCCCCACCCCTCCCGCCGAGCACGGGGTCGGCGACCGGATCCGAGCGATTCCGGTCGCCGTCCCCGTGTTCGCCGGGCGTTCTCGTCGGCGTCGGCGCGGCTCAGGCAGCGCGGCGCAGACGCAGGGAGTTCCCGACGACGAGCACCGAGCTCGCGGCCATCGCCGCGCCCGCGATCATCGGGTTGAGCAGGCCGGCCGCCGCGAGCGGGATCGCCGCCACGTTGTACGCGAAGGCCCAGAAGAGGTTCTGCTGGATGACGCGCAGCGTGCGGCGCGACAGCCGGATCGCGGTCGCCGCGCTGCGCAGGTCGCCGCGGACGAGCGTGAGGTCGCTCGCCTCGATCGCGACGTCCGTGCCGGTCCCCATCGCGAGCCCGAGGTCGGCCGTCGCGAGCGCGGCGGCGTCGTTCACGCCGTCCCCGACCATCGCGACGACGCGGCCCTCGCGCTGGAGCCGGGCCACGACGTCGACCTTCTCGTCGGGGAGGACGCGCGCGACGACGTCCGTCTCCCCGATGCCGACGGCGCGCGCCGCCTCGAGGGCCGCGCCCTCGCCGTCGCCCGTGAGCAGGTAGGGCCGCAGGCCGAGCTCCCGGAGCTCGCGCACGGCCTCGGCCGACGTGGGCTTCACCGGGTCGCGCAGCACGAGCACGGCGCGCGCCCGGCCGTCCCACGCGACGACGACGGCGCTCGCCCCCGACGCCTCGGCCGCCGCGAACGCGTCGTCGAGGGCCGGCTCCGGGGTCACTCCCTCGCGCGCGAGCCACGCGGGCTGTCCGACGAGCACCCGGCGCGCGGTGAGCCCCGCCCCGTCGGCGCCCAGCGAGAGACCCGAGTGCGCGGTCCGGACGACGGCCTCGACCCCGCCGCCCGGGGCGCTGCGGAAGTCGAACGCCTGCAGCGAGCCCACCGCGACGCCGTCGGCCCCGACCCGGGGGCCGTCGTCCGGCGCCGGGGCGCCCGCGGGCAGGTCGCGCGCGGCCGCGGTGATCGCGCGGGCGATCGGGTGCTCGCTCAGGGCCTCGACCGCGCCCGCGTGCCGCAGGGCGTCGCGCGCGTCCGCGGCCGTCGGGTCGGCGGCCACGAGCCGGTCGAGCGGCGCGCGGCCCGACGGCGTGACGACCGCCTCGAGCGCCATCGCGCCCTGGGTGACCGTGCCCGTCTTGTCGAGCACCACCGTGTCGACGCGGCGCGTCGACTCGAGGATCTCCGGGCCCTTGATGAGGACGCCGAGCTGCGCGCCCCGGCCCGTGCCGACGAGCAGGGCCGTCGGCGTCGCGAGCCCCAGCGCGCACGGGCACGCGATGATGAGGACCGCGACCGCGGCGGTGAACGCGAGCTGCGTCCCGGCGCCCGCGAGGAGCCACGCGGCCAGGGTCCCCACCGCGAGCACGAGCACGACCGGCACGAACACCGCGGAGATGCGGTCCGCGAGCCGCTGCACCGGTGCCTTGCCCGTCTGGGCCTGCGTGACGAGGCGGCCGATCTGCGCGAGCGTCGTCTCCTCGCCCACGCGCGTCGCCCGCACCAGGAGCGCGCCCGCCGCGTTCACCGTCGCGCCGGTCACGGCGTCGCCGGGGCCGACGTCGACCGGCACCGGCTCGCCCGTGAGCAGCGACGTGTCGACCGCGCTCGACCCCTCGAGCACGACGCCGTCCGTCGCGACCTTGTCGCCCGGCCGCACGAGGAACACGTCGCCCACCGCGAGGTCGGCGACGGGCACGCGCTCGGTGACGCGCGCGCCGTCGGGCCCGGTGCGCGGGGTGCCGTCGGGGGCGAGCAGGATGCGCTCCGCGTCCTTCGCGCCCAGCGCGAGCAGCGACCGCAGCGCGTCGCCCGCGCGCCGCTTCGAGCGGTGCTCGGCGTACCGGCCCGCGAGCAGGAACGTCGTCACGACGGCCGCGACCTCGAAGTAGAGCTCGGGAGCGGCGCCCGCGTGGCCGCGCGACGGGACGAGCGTCGGCTCCATGCGCATCCCGAGCTCGCCCGCGCCGCCCAGCAGCAGCGCCCACAGCGACCAGAGCGTCGCGGCGACCACGCCGAGCGACACGAGCGTGTCCATCGTCGACGCGCCGTGCCGGGCCGCGCGGAACGCCGCCGCGTGGAACGGCCACGCGGCCCACGTGACGACGGGCAGCGAGAGCGCCGCGACGACCCACTGCCAGCCGGTGAACTGCAGCGCCGGGACCATCGACAGCGCGACGACCGGCACGGTGAGCACCGCCGCGACGCGCAGGCGCTGCGCCAGCACGACGCCGCGGTCGGTCGGGGCGGCGCCGTCGTCGGGTGCGGCGGTGCCGCGGGCAGGCCCGGCGGCGCGGGCAGGCCCGGTGGCGGGGGCCGGCTCGGTGGCGGGGTCGTCGGCGGGGGTGCGCGGGCCCGCCTCCGGGTCCTCCGGCCGCGCCGCCGCCTCGGCGGTCGTCTCGCCCTGGTCCGCCGGGGGAGCGCCCTGCTCGGTCGCGGCGGCTGCGCGGCGAGTCGTGACGCGGGCCGTGTAGCCGGCCTTCTCGACGGCCTCGACGAGGTCGGCGTCGGTGACGTCGGCCGCGAGGACGACGTGCGCGGTCTCCAGCGGGAGGTTGACCGTCGCCGTGACGCCCTCGACGCGGTTGAGGCGCTTCTCGACGCGCGCGACGCACGACGCGCACGTCATGCCGCCGATCGCGAGGTCGACCTCGGCGACGGGCCGGGCCTCCGCGGCTCCGCCGGGTGCGGCGGTCGACGTGGGCGCGGGCTGTGCGGTCATCGGTGGGGCTCCTCGACGGGGTGCGGGGCGAGGTCGCCGCGGTCGTCCGGCGTGGTGGCCGTCGCGGCGTGCGCGGCGCTGCTCGTGCGCGCGGGGGGTCGGGGTCGCGGTGGCGACCGGGACCCAGGGTGCCCGACGGCGGTCGCGTCCTCGTGCGGTCGAGGCGCGTCCCGCCGTCGGGCACCGGGGAGATGCGGACCGGGGACGGTCAGGCGCGGGGCGGGACCTGGAGGTCGTACGTCTTCGTCGCGGGGGCGGCGTCGGCGGCGGGCTCGGTGCCGCAGCCGCACGCGCAGTCGTGCGCCTCCTGCTTGTCGGCCGCCTGCTCGGCGTACTGGGCGGCGAGCGCGTCCTGCTGGACCTCGACCGACGCGACCTCGTACCCGGCCTCGTCGACGGCCTCGCGCAGCGCGGCCTCGTCGAGCGGGTCGTCGGAGAAGACCGTGACCTCCGACGTGCTGCCGACGCGGAGCTCGACGCTCACGTTCTCGACGCCGGCGACGGCCTCGAGGTCCTTCGTGACGTGGGCGACGCAGTTGCCGCAGGTCATGCCGGTGACGCCCAGGGTCGTGACGGTGCTCATGGTGCTCCTCGGATGGTGGGGTGGTCAGCTGCGGACGAGGCGGGCGATGGCGTCGGCGGCCTCCTTGACCTTCGCCGCGCCCTCCGCCTCGGACTGGCGGGCCGCGTCCACGACGCAGTGGCCCAGGTGGTCCTCGACGAGGCCGATGCTCACGGCCTGGAGCGCCTTGGTGACGGCGGAGACCTGCGTGAGGATGTCGATGCAGTAGACGTCCTCGTCGATCATGCGGGCGATGCCGCGCACCTGGCCCTCGATGCGGCGCATGCGCTTGAGGTACGCCTCCTTGTCGGACGCGTAGCCGTGCGGACCGGTGTGGACCGCCTGCTCCTGCTCGACGGCCGTCGCCTCGGTCGTGTCGGTCATGCTCTCCTCCTCGTCCAGGACGCGATAGCGCGCCCGCCGCGCGGGTGGTGCGGCGGTGATACCCCGTCAGGGTACGCCCCATCATACCCCCGTGAGGTATCCGTGGGGAGGGTCGACGATCCCCTCCGAACGCATGACACGTGTCATGCCCGTCGGGTGAGGACTCCACCCCGTCCGGTGACGGGCCGCACTGCCGCAGGCGCCGTGCCGACGCGAGGCTGGAGGCACCACCAACGAGAGGCGCACCATGACCGACATCGTCACCGGGCTCCAGGACCTCACGCAGGGCCTGCCGCCCTTCCTGCGCTGGGTCGGGGTCCTGCTCGCCGGCGCGATCCCCTACGTCGAGGCCGAGGGCGCGGCGGTCCTCGGGGTCGTGGCGGGCGTCAACCCGTTCGTCGCCATCCCGGTCGCGATCGTCGGCAACGCGATCGCGCTCGCCCTGGTCGTCTGGGTCATCGGCGCCGCGCGCAGCGGGATCACGCGCGGACGGACCGTCGAGACCACGCCCAAGCGCCAGCGGATGCGGCAGGTGTTCGACCGCTACGGCGTGCCCGGCGTCAGCCTCCTCGGGCCGCTGCTCCTGCCGAGCCACGTCACCGCCGCGGCGATGGTCGGGTTCGGGGCCCCGCGCGCCCGCGTCTTCACGTGGGGCGTCGTGGCCGTCGCGGCCTGGGCCCTCGTGCTGGGCGTCGTCGTGCACCTCGGGGTGAGCGCCGCCGTCGGCTGACGGCCGGTCACGACGCCGTCACGACGGCATCACGATTCGGCACCCGCCGCGCGGTGCCCCGGGCACGCACCTACCCTCCCAAGCATGGGCAGGGGAGCCGGAGCACGACGCGCGCTGCGCGTGGCGGTGGTGTCGGTCGCGCTCGCGGGGACGGGCGTCGTCGCGGCGCCACCCGCGGGCGCGTGCGCGTGCGGCGGCCTCGTCGACGGGCCCGCGTACGACACGGCGGTCTCCCACGAGACCGCGGTCCTCCAGTGGGACGGGACCACCGAGACGATGCTCGTCGAGCTCTCCACGCTGTCGAACGCGCCCGAGGTCGGCCTGCTGCTGCCCACGCCCGCACCCGCCGAGGTCGCGCTCGCCGACCCGCAGGTGTTCCGCGAGCTCGACGAGCTCACCCGGCCGCGCGCCGTCGTCTCCGACACCCGGTGGTGGCCCGAGCTCGGCTTCGGGAGCGGCGCGGACGCCGTGGCGGGCGCGGGCGTCACGGTGCTCGACGAGGTCCGCCTCGGGCCGCTCGACGTCACGACGCTCGGCGCGACCGACACGGGCGCGCTCGACGCCTGGCTCACCGAGCGCGGGTTCCAGCTCCCCGAGACGATCCGGACGGCCCTCGCCCCCTACGTCGGCGAGGGCTGGTCGTTCGTCGCGGCCCGGCTCGCGCCCGAGGAGGCCGCCGCGTTCGACGGCACGCTCCAGCCGCTCCGGGTCACGTTCCCGAGCGGCTCGCTCGTCTACCCCATGCGCATGTCGGCCGTCGCGGAGGACACCCAGAGCACGCGCACGTACGTCCTGGCCGACCACCGCGTCGACCGCGTCGACCCGACCGCCGAGGCGCACGAGCCGACCGTGCGCTTCGCCGGCCGCCTCGACCCGGCGGACGTCGCGTCGGAGGAGCTCGCGGCGCTGCTCGCCGCCGGCGGCTTCGTCACGGCCCACGAGCAGGTGTTCACCGAGCCGGCGACGCAGATCGTCTCCGACTTCTCCTTCGCCCCCGCCGCCGCGGACGTCGCCTTCACCCCGACGTACGCCGTGGTCGCCGAGAAGCGGATCGGGCCGTTCTTCGCCGGGCCCGTCCTCGCGTTCGCCGGCGTGCTCGCGCTCGCGGCGCTCGTCGTCTGGCGAGGCCGACGACGCCGCGCGCCCTCGCCCGCCCTCGCGCCGCACCCCGCGCGCGCCTGAGCGACGCGACCCGGCCCGCTGCCCGGGTCACCCCGTACGGGCGAGACGCGCGGTTCGCCGCGACACGCGGCACCGCCGGGTGTTCCATGGAGGCGAAGCGGGAGGCGCCCGGGCCCAGGCCGTCGGGAGCCGGCCCGTCACCTCGGCAGGGGAGTGACCATGACGATCCAGGACCCGATCCTCACCGCCTTCTCGCGCACCGCGAAGCAGGTCTGGTACTGGCCGGTGATCCGCGGCGTGCTCGCCATCCTCTTCGGCATCATCGCGCTCGCGTGGCCGGACAAGACGGCGGCCGTCGTCATCTGGGTGATCGGCATCTTCGCCGTCGTCGACGGCATCGTCGAGATCGTCGAGGGCATCCGGCGCCGCGGCACGGGCAGCGGCACCGCGCTGCTCGTGACGATGGGCGTCCTGAGCCTCGCGGTCGGCGTCGTGCTGCTCGTCTGGCCGGGCAAGACCGCGATCGTTCTCACCTGGATCGTCGGGTTCTGGGCCGTGGTCTACGGCCTGTTCCAGACGGTCGCGAGCCTCGACCTGCGCAAGGTCCCTGGGAGCGGGTGGGGCTGGGGCGTCGTCGCCGGCCTGCTCGGCATCGTCTTCGGTCTGCTCGTGCTGTTCAACGTCAACGCCGGCCTGGTGTCGATCGTGTGGCTGCTCGCGCTCTTCGCGATCGTCTGGGGCTTCATGCTCATCGCGTTCGGCGTCCAGATCCGCTCGCTCGGCCGACAGGCCGGACGCGCGGCCACGCCCGGCACGTA
>NZ_JBMVFX010000016.1:0-107235 GCF_049538415.1 Cellulosimicrobium sp. AB352
CCGACCGGCACCCGACCGGCGTGGACCCGGAGCGTCAGCCGTGGGTCGGCTCGTCGGGTCCGACGGGCCGACCCGGGGACGACGGCCGGTCGGGGACGTCGGGCGACGGGTCGGCCGGCCCGCCGGGGACCGGGTCGGCGTGGCTCGGGTCGTGCGGCGGCTCCGAGGGGTCGGGCGGCGGACCGGGCGACTTGGGCGGCTCCACCGTCGGCTCCGCCGGGGAGCCCGGACCCGTGCCGGGCTGGTCGGGGTTCGTGGTCATGGCTGCACCTCCGTGCTTCGCGCGCTGCGCGCGGTCCTGAGGACGCGCACCGCGTCCACCCTCGACGCTAGGCGCGCCCCGGCCCGCTCGCGCGCGGCCGGGCCGCCCCGCCGACCTACGCTGGGCACGTGACCTCGTTCGCCTCGGACAACTACTCCCCCGCCCACCCCGACGTCCTCGCCGCGCTCGCCGCCGCGAGCGCCGGGCACGAGATCTCGTACGGCGAGGACCCGTGGACCGCGCGCCTCCAGGACGCGGTGCGCGCGCGGTTCGGGCCCGACGCCACCGCGTACCCCGTGCTCACGGGGACGGGCGCGAACGTCGTCGCGCTCATGGCGACGCTCCCCCGCTGGGGCGCCGTCGTGGCGTCCGAGCACGCGCACCTCAACACGGACGAGAACGGCGCCCCCGAGCGGGTGGGCGGCGTCAAGGTGCTCACGGTGCCGGCGCCCGACGGGAAGCTCATGCCCGCGGCGGTCGAGCGGTTCGCGGGCGACCTCGGCGACCCGCACCGCGCGCAGCCGCTCGTCGTGTCGCTCACGCAGTCCACCGAGCTCGGCACCCTCTACACGGCCGACGAGATCCGGGCGGTGGCCGACGCCGCGCACGCCCGCGGCATGCGGGTGCACCTCGACGGGTCGCGGCTCGCGAACGCCGCCGCGGCGCTCGGCGTCCCGCTGCGCGCCCTGACGACCGACGCGGGCGTGGACGTGCTGTCGTTCGGCGGCACCAAGAACGGGCTCGCGCTCGGCGAGGCGGTCGTCGTGCTCGACCCGTCCGCGGTCGACGGCGTGGAGTTCGTGCGCAAGTCGACGATGCAGCTCGCGTCGAAGATGCGCTACGTCTCCGCGCAGCTCCTCGCGCTCTTCGAGCCGGTCGGCGACGTCGTCGCCGAGGTGGACGAGGTGGCCGACGCCGACGAGCTCTGGCTCCGCAACGCCCGCCACGCGAACGCGATGGCCGCGCGGCTGCGCGCGGGGCTCGCGGACGTCGTCGTGCCGGCCGCCGTCGGGCCCGACGACGCCGCCCCGGGCCCGGCAGCAGGCCTCGCCTTCACCCAGCCCACGCTCGTCAACGCCGTCTTCGCGACGCTCCCGCGCACGGCGGTCGCGCGCCTGCGCGAGCGGCACCGGTTCTACGACTGGGGGCCGGGCGAGACGCCCGACCGGGTCGAGGTCCGGTGGATGTGCGCGTGGGACACGACCCCGGGCGACGTGGACGGGTTCGTCGCGGACGTGCGGGCCGCCCTCGCGGTCGCGTCGTGAGCGGGCGAGGATGACGCCATGAGCGACCAGACCCTGCCCCTGCCGACCGCCGACGACCTCGTGCACCTGCGCCGCTGCGTCGAGCTGGCCCGCGAGGCGCTCGACGACGGCGACGAGCCGTTCGGCTCGCTCCTCGTCGACCGCGACGGGGTCGTCCGGTTCGAGGACCGCAACCGCGTCAAGGACGGCGACGCGACCCGGCACCCGGAGCTCGAGATCGCCCGCTGGGCCGCCGCGCACCTCACGCCCGAGGAGCGGCGCGACGCGACCGTCTACACGTCCGGCGAGCACTGCGCGATGTGCAGCGCGGCGCACGCGTGGGTCGGCCTCGGCCCTGTCGTCTACGCCGCGAGCACGACGCAGCTCGTCGGGTGGCTGGAGGAGTGGGGCGTCGCGCCGGGCCCGGTGCGCCCGCTCGCGATCGGCGACGTCGCGCCCGAGGTCGCCGTGCGCGGTCCCGCGTACGAGCTCGAGGTGGAGGTCCGCGCGCTGCACGCGCGTCTGCACGGCGTCTCCTGACCGGAGCCTGCCCGCCCGGTGCCGTGCTCCCGGTGCCGTGCGCCCGGACCGCGCGCCCGCGGGACGACGCTCTCAGGCGTCGAGCGCGTCCGCGACGGTGCGCGCGACCTCCGGGACGGCGAGGTAGCCGGCGGGCCGGGCGCCGTCGAGCACGACGGCCGCCGCGTGGTGGCCCGGCGCGGCGTTCGCGACGACGAGCTCCTCGATCCCCGGCGACGCCGGGTCGAGCGGGAACGCCGTCGGGCCGAGGCCGTGCAGCGCGAGCGCGTCCCGGGGGTCGCGCGCCGCGACCCACCGGCGCACGGGGGCCGGCACGCGCAGCGGGACGCGCGCGGCGAGGACGTCCCGGATCGCGCGGACGGCGAGCGGGGACCCGAGCGTGAGCAGGAGCGGCACGTCCCAGCGCGCGGCGTCGGGGTGCTCGCGCAGCACGGCGTAGGCGACGACCGACCCGAGCGAGTGCGCGACGACGACGGCGGGCCCGTCCGTGGGGATCGCGGCGGCGAGCGCGTCGTCGATCGTCGTGCGGACGGCGTCGTCGTGCAGGTACGCCCAGACGTCGCGCGCGAGCAGCGCGACGACGGCGCCGCTCAGGCCCGGGACGTACCGGTCGAGCGCGGACAGCAGCAGGTTCAGCCACGCGCCGACGTCGCCCCCGACAGCGCCGGGCCCGGCACCCTCCGGGCGCGCCGGCACCGTCACGCCCGCGGCGCGCAGCACCTCCTCGGCGACGGCCGCCACGAACGCGGCCTCCTCCGCGGCCTCTTCCGTGGCCTCGGCCACGGACGTCGCTGTGACCCCGTCGCGCGGCGCGCCGACCGCGTGCACGGTGACCGGGGGCGGCGTCGCGGCGCCCCCGACGAGCGCGGCGAGCGTGTCGCCGTAGTAGACGAACGCCGTGTCCGCGTCGCGCACGACGACGCCGGAGCCCGCCGCCGCGAGGCCCGCGTCCAGGACCTCGGTCCACGTCCGGTCGAGCTGCTCGGCGTCGAGCCCCTGGTTGTCGCGGCCGTGGACGAGCACGAGTCGGGTCACGCGCCGAACCTACCGGCTGCCGGTGCCGCCCGGAGGGTCTACCGTCGGGCCCAGGAGCCAGCCCCCACCCCCCGGAGTCCCCCGTGAACGACCGCACCCTGACCGAGCACAGCACGACCGTCGAGACCCACGTCGCCCGACCCCCGCAGGTCGTCTGGGCCGAGCTCATGCACCCGAGCGCCCGCTGGATGCTGGGCATGAACATCGAGACCGACTTCCGCCCCGGGAGCCCCGTGACGTTCGAGGGCCACTACATGGGCCGCGAGTTCGCGGACTGGGGCACTGTCGTCGCCGTCGAGCGCCCGCGCCTGCTGCACTTCACGCACTTCTCGCCCACCATGGGCCTGCCCGACGTGCCGGAGAGCTACCACGACATCGCGATCACGCTCGAGCCCGACGACTCGGGGACGCTCGTGCGCGTCGTCGAGCGCAACATCGAGACGGCCGAGCGCGCCGAGCGCGCGCACGCCCTGTGGACGAAGGCGCTCGCGACGCTCGCGGGCCACGACTGACTCGTCCCGCCCTGCACGACGACGGGCCGGTCACCCCCACGAGGAGGTGACCGGCCCGTCGGCCGTCCGGCACCGGCCCGACGACGCCCCGCGCGTCAGGCGGTGCGGCGGCGGCGCGCGCGGACCACGAGGAGCGCGGCGCCCGTCCCGACGAGCAGCAGGGCGAGCGTCGTCACGACGACGGCGTCCGCACCCGTGATCGCGAGGCCGCCGGCCGACGACGCGGTGTTCGTCAGGGTCACGACGACCGGCGCGCCCGCACCGACCGTCACCTCGGTCACCCGCTCGTCACCGACGGTGAGCACCGGCGTGCCCCAGTCGACGCCGCGGACCGTCGGCAGGTCGGTCTCGGTGAGCCGCACGACGGTCCCCACGGGAAGGTCCTGCGGCCCGTCGACGACCTGGCCGTCGGCCCGCACCGTGAGCGTGCCGGTGACGGGCTCGCCGTCGCGGTCGAACGCGTAGCGGACGGTGAACTCGGTGCTCGCCGGCACCGAGCCCGCCGCGGCCCCCACGACCTCCTTCACGACGGAGAAACCGCCCACGGCCTGGTCGGCCGTGTTCGTCACCGTGACCAGCGCGTCCGTCCCGTCGCCGACGACGAGCGTCGGCGGGCTGAAGACGGGCGTGCCCCACTCGACGCCGTCGACCGCGGGCAGGTCCGTCTCGCCGAACGTCACGACCGTCCCGGCCGGGAGGTTCTGCGGCCCTGCGACGACCGTGCCGTCGGCCGGGACCTCGACGGAGCCGCCCACGGGCGTGCCCTCGAGCTCATACGCGTACGTGACCGTGAATGTCGTCCCCGCGGGGACGAGGTCCGCGCGGTCGCCCACGACCTCCTTCGCGACGGAGAACCCGCCGACCGCGGCCACGTCCTGCGTCGTGTTGGTCAGCGTGACGAGCGTGTCCTCGCCGTCACCGACCGTGACGGACGCGGGCGAGAACACCGGCGCGCCCCAGACGACGTCGCCCACCTCGGGCAGGTCGGTCTCCGTGAACGTCACGACCGTCCCGACCGGGAGGTCCTGCGGGCCGTCGACGGCCGTGCCGTCGGCACGCACCGTGAGCGTCCCGGCGAGCGGGCCGTCGTGGGTGAACCCGGCGGGCAGCGCCGCGGACCACGCGACCGAGAACTCCGTGCCCGGCGGCACGCTCCCGGCGAGGTCGCCCGTGACGGTCTTCGCGACGGAGAAGCCCCCGACGAGCGCGTCGGCCTGGTTGGTCAGCGCGACGCCCGCGACGGCGTCGCCGTCGCCGATGGTCACCGTCGCGGGCGAGAACACCGGCTCGCCCCACGCGACCCCGGGGACCGTCGGCAGCGGCTGCCGCTCGACGAAGCGCACGACGGTGCCCGCCGGGAGGTCCTGCGGTCCCGCGTCGACCGTGCCGTCGGCGCGGACCGTGAGCGTGCCCTGCGTGTCCCCCGCGTACTCGGCGCCCTCGGGGAGCTCCGCCGTCCAGTCGACGACGAACTCCGTGCCGCCCGGGACGGCGCCGGCCGCGCCGCCCGCGACGGTCTTCTGGACGGCGAACCCGCCGACCTCCTGCACCGCCTCCGCGGTGTTCGTCAGCGTGACCTCGACGGCCGCGCCCTCGACCACCGTCACCGACGGCCCCGGATCGAACGACGGGACGCCCCACACGACGCCGTCGACCGCGGGCAGCGGCTGCTGCTCCGCGAGCGTCACGACCGTGCCGACCGGCAGGTCCGCCGGACCGCTCACGAGCGTGCCGTCGGCGCGCACCGTGAGCGTGCCCGTGGTCGGGCCGTCGTAGGCGACGTCCGCGGGGACGGTCGCGGTCCAATCGACGAGGAACGCGGTGCTCGCGGGGACGTCGCCCGCGGCGGAGCCCTCGACGGCCTTGCGGACCGCGAACCCGCCGACGACGGGCTCCGCGACGTTGGTGACCGTCACCGCGACGCCCGTCGCGCCCTCGACGACCGTCACCGGCCCCGCCGGGCTCACGACCGGGTCGCCCCACGCGACGCCGTCGACCACCGGGAGCGGCAGCCGCTCGGCGAACGTCACCGTCGTACCGACCGGCAGGTCGGCGGGCCCGGCCACCACGGCGCCGTCCGCGAGCACGCTCAGGGTGCCGGTGAGGTCGCCGTCGTACGTCGCGCCCTGCGGCAGCGTGGCCTCCCAGTCGACGAGGAACGCGGTGTCCGCCGGGACGAGGCCGAGGGCGTCCCCGGCGAGGACCTTCGCCACCGTGAAGCCGCCCGCGGCGGTGGTCCCGCCGCCGGCGTTCGCCGTGTTGACCACGGTGACCGTGACCGTGCGGCCCTCGGCGACGGTGAACTGCGCCGGGTCGCCGAGCGGCTCGCCGTCCACGCGGATCACCGGCGTGCCCCACTCGACGCCCGCCACCGACGGCAGGTTCGTCTCGCGGACCGTGACGACCGTGCCCTCCGGCAGGGTCGGCCCGTTCAGCAGAGCTCCGCTGATCGGGACCGTGAGCGTGTCGCCCCCGGTGACGCCGTCGGGCTGCTCGTAGGTGTACTCCACCTGGAACGTCGTGCCCGCGGGCACGTCCGCGGCCGCCTCGCCCGTCACGGTCTTCTGCACGGCGAAGCTCGCGCCCCCGGTGCAGTCGAACGGGCCGGGCCCGATCCACGGGTAGCTGTGCATCTCGAGCCCGCCGGTCACGCTCGGGTCGCCGAACGTGAGGTTCCCGCCCACGAGGACGCGGCCGTTCGTGCTCGTCGTGATCGTCGCGTCCGCGACCGGCGCGACGATCGTGCCGAGGAACTGGTCGGCCCGGCCGAGCGCGAGGTCCGGCGTGGACGCGAAGTTCCACAGGATGCGCGCGGCCCAGTTGCCGAAGCCCGGGTTGGAGTTGAAGTCGTTGATGAACGGCGAGCCGTTGCCCTCCCAGTAGTTGGGGCTCATGCTCACCGGAGCGTCCCCGGTCACGTTGATCGCGATCGCGACGTCGTCCGGCACGTTCGCGAAGACGATCTCCTTGACGCCCGCGAGCTGCGCGGCGTCGACGGAGAACACCTGCGGGTCGGCGGTGCCGGAGCCGGTGAAGGTGACCCGGCTCCCCGACACGACGCCCGCCGCGGTCGCGGGCCACCCGGCGATCGTCGCCGACGCGTCGGCGACCACCGCGCCGTACCCGGCCCACTCGCCGAGGGCCGCCGCGCCCATGCCCTGCGTGACCGGGGCGTCCGCGCCCGGCGTCGTCCCGGCGGTCGAGAGCGACCCGCCGCCCGTGACCGCGGCACCGACGTTCACGGCGCCGCCGGTCGGCAGCGTCGAGCCGACGGTGACGCTCGTCTCCGGCCCGATCTCCAGGCCACCCCCGACGGCGAGCATCACCGCGCCGTCGGGCGGCGTGATCTGCGAGCCCGCGCCGACCGCGCCGATGCTGAAGTTCCCGGACCCGTCGATCGTCGCCTCCCCTGCGACGACGAGCAGCCCCTCCGACTCCGCGGCGCTCGCCGTGGCGTGGTAGTCGCCCCCGGTCCACACCGTGACGTTCGTGTCCGTGAACAGCGGCGGCGTCTGGCCGACGTTCGGCATGTCCCCCGGCGCGGGGCAGAACCCGACCGCGGCGGACGCCGGGCGCGCCTGCGGCCCCGAGACGAGGACGACGGCGCCGGCCAGGGCGAGCACGGCGGCGACGAGCGCCGCGACCGCTCTGCGCAGGCGTCCGGGTGCGACGCGGAGGGAGGGTGGGCGAGGGGTCATGCCGGGCTCCAGGTTCGGGGGGTGCGCCCCGCGGCCGCGAGGCCAGGACGCCATGTCACCCAGGAGACGCGCCGGGACGCCGATCATGACGCGAACCCGGTGGTGACGCCGGTCATACCCCCCCGGGGTGGCGGGATCGTCCTGGACGGCCCCCTCTGCGGCCGTCGGGCTACCGTGGCGTCGGAGGTGTCGCCTGTGACCGCTCGTGCCCGGACCACCTGGATCGTCGTCGCCGTCGTGACCGCGCTCGCCGCCGTGGCGGCCGTCGCCTGGTACCTCACGCGGCCCGCCCCCGCGCCGCAGGCCCCGCCGTCGGGCACGCCGTCCGCCCCGGCCGACCCGACGCCGTCGGGCACGTCACCGACGCCGTCCACCCCGCCCGAGGACCCCCTGGCCGGGTGGACGCTCGAGCAGAAGGTAGGGCAGCTCTTCATGGTCGGGGTCGACGTGCGGGACCCGCAGCAGGTGAGCTACGACGCCGTCTCGCGGCTGCACGTGGGCAACGTGTTCCTCGCGGGCCGCTCGCAGGCCGGGACCGGCCCGACGGCGGACCTCGTCGCGGGCTTCACGGCGCTCGTCTCCCCGGAGACGACGAACGGCACCCCGCTGTTCGTCGCGACCGACCAGGAGGGCGGGAAGGTCCAGGTGCTGCGCGGGCCCGGGTTCTCGCAGATCCCGGCGGCGACCGACCAGGCCCGCCTCGACCCGGCGACGCTCCAGGCCGACGCGACCACGTGGGGCGCCGAGCTCGCCGCGGCGGGCGTGAACCTCAACCTCGCGCCCGTGATGGACCTCGTGCCCGAGGGGACGGCCGCGCAGAACCCGCCGATCGGGGCCTTCCAGCGCAGCTACGGGTTCACGCCGGACTCGGTCACGTCGCACGCGAACGCGTTCAGCGCCGGGATGGAGGCGTCGGGCGTGGACGTGACGATCAAGCACTTCCCCGGGCTCGGCCGCGTCACCGAGAACACCGACACCGACGCCGGGGTCACCGACGACGTGACGACGCGCGACGACGCGTCGGTCGCCGTCTTCGCGTCGGGCATCGAGGCCGGCGCGGCGTTCGTCATGACCTCCACGGCCGTCTACCCGCAGATCGACGGGACGCTCCCCGCGGCCTTCTCGCCCGTCGTCGTGGACGGGATGCTGCGGGGCGACCTGGGGTTCGACGGCGTCGTCCTCACCGACGACGTGTCCGCCGCGCAGCAGGTGCAGGCCTGGTCGCCCGCGGACCGCGCCGTCCTGACGATCGCCGCGGGCGGCGACATGGTGCTGGCGTCCGCGGACCCGAGCGTCGTCGAGCCCATGGTGGCGGCCGTCGTCGAGCGCGCGTCGAGCGACGACGCGTTCGCCGCGCAGGTCGACGCGGCCGTGCTGCGCGTGCTCGCGGCGAAGGAGCGGCTGCGCTGAGCGCACGGCCCGGCGGTATAACTGACCGCATGGCTGCCCGTCGCCCCGCTCCCCGCCCGACGCTCGAGGCCGTCGCGGCCGTCGCGGGCGTCTCCCGCGCCACGGTGTCCCGCGTGATCAACGGCGTGCCGACGGTGGACCCGGCGATCGTGGCGGTCGTCGAGCGGGCGATCGACGAGACGGGCTACGTCCCCAACCTCGCCGCCCGGACGCTCGTCACCCGGCGCACGGGGTCGGTCGCGCTCGTCGTGTCCGAGCCGTCGGAGCAGCGCTCCCCGAGCCCGTTCCTCGAGCGGCTGTTCACCGACCCGTACATCGGGCGCGTGACCGCGGGCGCGCAGCAGGTGCTGCGCCCGCGCGACATCCACCTCGCGATCCTGCCCGCGGACCCGCCCGCGCACGACCAGGTCGTGCGCTACGTGCGGCAGGGGCACGTCGACGGCGTCCTGCTCATCACGTCGAGCGCGAGCGACCCGCTGCCGGCACGGTTCGCCGCGCTCACGGTGCCGGTCGTGCTGTCGACGCACCTCGACGGGGTCGACGAGGCGGCCGGCGTGAGCTGGGTGGACCTCGACCAGGCCGCCGGCGGCCGGATCGCGGCCGAGCGTCTGATCGCGGACGGCCGCACGCGCCTCGCGACCGTCGCCGGACCGTCGGACGTGCCGTTCGCGCGGGGACGCCGCGACGGCTTCCTCGCGGCGGTGCGGGCCGCCGGGCTCGCGGAGCCCTTCGTCGTGGAGGGCGACTTCACGCGCGCGGGCGGGGAGGCCGCGGCGCGCGAGCTGCTCGCCGCGCGGCCGGACGTCGACGGCGTGTTCGGCGCGAGCGACCTCATGGCCGACGGCGCGTCGCTCGTCCTGCAGGAGGCGGGCCGCCGCGTCCCGCAGGACGTGGCCGTCGTCGGCTTCGACGACTCGACGGTCGCGCGCCAGGCCCACCCGCCGCTCACGACGGTCCGGCAGCCGGTCGAGGAGATGGCGGCCGAGATGGCGCGGCTCCTGCTCGCCGCGATCGACGACCCGGACGCCGACGCGCGCTCGGTCCTGTTCGAGCCGCACCTCGTGGTCCGCGACTCCGCCTGACCCCACCCGCCGGGTGCAGCACGAAGTCGCGGCCGGAACGTCCGACCGCGACTTCTTCCTGCACTCAGCGGAGCGTGTGGTCCCGGGTCAGTGGCCCCCGCCCGCGACGAACGCGATGCCGACGGCGATCGCGACGACCACGACGGCGAAGCACACGACGGCGCCGACCTGACGGGGGCGGGTCGCGCGCTCGACACGCACGGTGCGGCCGTCGGACGTGAAGCGGCCGTCCGGCGTGCCGACCTCGACGGGCACGGCGCGCCCGGCGGCGAGCCGGACCCCCAGGGCGAACAGGGCGGGCAGGCCCGCGCCGACGACGAGGCCGGCGACGACGACCTTGAGCAGCGAGTCGATCTCGACGAACACGGTTCTCTCCTCCGGGCTGCCGGTCAGACGCCCGCGCGCTGGCGCGAGGCGGGCGTGGTCGGGGTGGTCGGCGCCGGGGCGGGCGCGGCGTCGGTGAACGGGTCGGCGACGTCGAGGCGACGCTCGAGCGCGGCCTCGCGCGCCTCGACGACCTCGGACTCGAGCCCGGCGTCCACCGCGCCCTCCTCCCAGGCGTCGTTGACGTTCGTGTGGTCGACGGGCTTGCGGCGCGAGGCGATCCAGATGGCCAGCGAGGACCCGACGAGGATCGCGAACACGACGACCGTCCCGGCGGCGCCCCCGATGCCGTGCTGGATGCCGTAGCAGGCCGCGCCGACGAGGCCGGCGGCCGGGAGCGTGAGGCCCCACGCGGCGAGCATGCGGCCCGCGACGCCCCAGCGGACCTTCGCGCCGGGCATCCCGACACCGGAGCCCAGGATCGAGCCGGTCGCGACGTGCGTCGTCGAGAGCGAGTAGCCGAAGAGGCCCGACATGAGGATGACCGCGGCGGACGACGTCTCGGCCGCCATGCCCTGGCGGGTGTCGATCTCGACGAGGCCCTTGCCGAGCGTGCGGATGATCCGCCAGCCGCCCAGGTACGTGCCGAGGGCCATGAAGAACGCGCAGGACAGGATGACCCAGAACGGCACGCTCGAGTCGGCCGGGACGGCGCCCGCCGCGATGAGCGCGAGCAGGATGATGCCCATCGACTTCTGCGCGTCGTTGGTGCCGTGCGCGAGCGAGACGAGCGACGCGGAGCCGACCTGGCCCCAGCGGAACGCCCGCGTGGAGACGTCCTCGGGGACGTCGCGCGTGAGGCGGGCCACGGCCCACGTGCCGACGCTCGCGACGCCGACCGCGATGAGCGGGGCGAGCAGCGCGGGGATGAGCACCTTCGCGGCGACGCCGCTCCAGATGACGCCCTGCGTGCCGACGGCCGCGAGCACGGAGCCCACGACGCCGCCGATGAGCGCGTGCGACGAGCTCGACGGGATGCCGAGCAACCAGGTCAGGAGGTTCCAGGTGATGCCGCCCACGAGTCCCGCGAGGACGACCTCGAGGGTGATGACGTCGGCGTCGACCAGACCCTTCGCGATGGTCGCCGCGACGGCCAGGGAGAGGAACGCCCCGACCATGTTGAGGACGGCGGAGAGGGCGACGGCGGTCTTGGGCTTGAGGGCCTTGGTGGCGATGGACGTGGCCATCGCGTTGCCCGTGTCGTGGAAGCCGTTGGTGAAGTCGAAGGCCAGTGCGGTCACGACGACGAGCACCAGCAGGAGCGTCTCGGTCACGTCGTCCATGGTGCGGTCACGACCGCCGCGCGCTCGACCATCCTGTGGATTCTTCCGCCACTGTTCACCGACAGTTCATCCGGCGTTCGAAGCCCTCGTTCGAACGCCGGAGGGGCCCGTCCGCTCCCGGGCCGGACGGCCCGGGAGCGGGGGCGGACGGCCCCTGGCGCGGCCGCATCGGGCGGGCCCGGCGCGGCCGTCCGCCCGCGTCAGGCCGGGGTTCGGGCGGCGAGCTCGGCGAGGGTGTCGTCGAGGTCCGCGACGACGGTCGCGACGGCCTCGCGCTGGGTCCGCGCGCGCTCCGCGGACGCGGCCACGGCGGTGCGCGCCTCGGCGAGGTCGGCGTCGAACCGGTCCGCGCGGGCCTGCGCCTCGGCGCGCTGGTCGCGCGCGCGGCGCTCCCCTGCGAACCACTGCCACGCGGCGAGGCCGGCCGCGACGACGGCCACCGTGAACCACGCCGGCGAGGCGGCGAGGCCGAGCACGACGCCGAGCACCGCGACCGCGGCGGTCCCGCCGACGGCCCCCCACGACACGCCGTCCACCGGTTGCGCGAGGAGCTCCGCGCGGGCCGTCGCGGCCGGTGCGGCGCCGTCCTCGGTCGGCGTGACCGTCACGGTGCGGCCCCCGAGGCGCAGCTCGCGCGACGGCGCGGGCGCCGCCGCGAGCTCCGCGGCCCGCGCGTGGGTCGCGGCCCGGAGCTCCTCGGCGACGAGCGGGCCCGCGAGCGCCGCGCGCCCGGGGTCGGTCCCGCGGGCGTCCTCGACGAGCAGGTCGACGAGCGTCCCCGCCGGGGCGTCCCACCCGGGCCCGTCTTCCCGTGGTGCTCGCCCGACGCGCTCGTCGAGCAGCGCCGCCCGGTCCAGGAGCCCGCGCTCCACGGGCGCCCCCTCGTCAACGAGCGACGCGAGGACGCGGAGCAGCGCCGCGCCGGGCGTCTCGGGGGTCCCGGCCGGGTCGTCCGCGCCCCCGGCGGCCGGCGAGTCCGCCGCACCGGCGCCGGACGCACCGGGGCCGACGGCGACGGGTGCGACGGCGGGCGTCGGCGCGCCGGTCGGGAGGGGTCCGGGGTCCGACGCGGGCACCGCGACCTCCCGCGCCACGAGCGCGCGCGACCACGCCGTCCACGACCGCAGGAGCGGGAGCGCGTCGGGGGCGGCGGCCCGACGGCGCGCCCCCGCCACGTCCCCCGCGGCCTCGGGGCTGCCCCAGGCCGCGCCGTCGGCGGGCGGCTCGGGCAGCGACGGCGCCGCCTCCAGGAGCCGGGCCCGCCAGCGGGCGCGCGCGTCGTCGTCGAGCAGCGCGACCCGCTCCGCGAGCGCGCGACGCACGACCTCGACCCCGTCACCGCCGAGGTGACCGGCCGCCGCCGCGACCCACAGCGCGCGCTCGGCCCCGGTGACGCCCACCTCGTCCGGCCCCTCGCCCGCGCCCGGCGACGGCTCGGGGGCGCCGTCGGCGCTCCCCCAGCCCGCGGCGGGCAGGACGGGCGCGTCGAGCACCCCCGGCACCCACTCGCGCGCGAGTCCCGGTTGCCCGACGAGCGCGCACACCGCGACGAGGTACGTCGCGGCTCGACGGCGGTCGCGCAGCAGGGCCTCCTCGGCCGCCTCGCGGTCGAGCCGCCCGGCGGGGAGCTCGGCGACCGCGAGCGCGGCGGGCACGAGCCAGTAGCCGGGCACGTCGACGAGGTCCGGCGAGCGCCGCAGGTGCGACACGTCGCCCTCCCCCGTGACGACGGCGCTCGTCAGGGCGCGCGCCGCGTCGCGGGCGCGGCGCGCGGGCGTGAAGAGCGCGAGCTCCTCGCGGACCTCGCCGAGCTCGATGAGCGCGTTGACGAGGCGCGTCAGCACCTCGACGCGGCTCGACAGGTCGCCCTCGAGCGACCGCAGGCGCCGGTGGAGCGACGCCTCGCGGGACCGCGCCATCGCGGCCTGGGCGGCAAGCTCGTCGGACAGGGCTCGCATGTTGCCCTGGTCGCTGCGCCAGGAGCTGTACGTCGACATGCGCGCGAGCGTACTCAGCGGGTCGGCGCTGTCGAGGGGGAGAACTCCCCCGGCGTGGGCCCGTCGGTGCGGGGCACCGGCGTGGGCCGTCGGCGCGAGGCACCGATGCCGGGCCCGGCCGAGGCGTCAGCGGCGCGGGCGCATGAGGGGCGGGTCGAGCACCGCGGGCACGCTCGCGGGGGCGTCGTCCGGGTCGACCGCGGCGGCGTCGAATGCCGCGACGTCGGCCGCGGCGGCGTCGGGTCCGGCGCCCGGCTGCGGGCCCGGCGCCGGGCGCGCGGCCCGGTAGAGCGCCGCGGGCCGCCCGGCCCCGCCCGACGTCGTGCGGCCCGTGTCCTCGAGGAAGCCGGCGGTCGTCGTGGCCTTGCGGGAGAAGTTCCGCGGGTCGAGCCGCACGCCCCAGACGGCCTCGTAGACGCGCCGCAGGTCGGCGACGGTGAACTCGGGCGGGCAGAACGCCGTCGCGAGCGCGGAGTACTCGAGCTTGGCGCGGGCCCGCTCGACGCCGTCGGCGAGGATCCGCGCGTGGTCGAACGCGAGGCCGGTCCCCGGCCCGTCCCCGAGCAGGGGCTCGACGGCGTGCCAGGCCGCTCCCCCGGCGTCGGACCCGGCGTGCACGACGCCGAACTCGGGCGCGAGCAGGAGGTACGCGACCGAGAGGACCGGGCCGCGCGGGTCGCGGTCGAGCGGGCCGTAGGTACGGAGCTGCTCCAGGTGCCCGGGCGGCCGGACGCCCGTCTCCTCGGCGAGCTCGCGGCGCGCCGCGCGGGCGAGCCGCTCGCCCGGCAGCACGAACCCGCCGGGGAGCGCGAGCGCGCCGCGGTACGGCTCGACGCCGCGCTCGACGAGGAGCACGTGCAGCGCGTCGTCGCGCACGGTGAGCGCGACGACATCGACCGTGACGGGCAGCAGGGCCGCGCCGGGCGGGACGTCCGGTGCTTGGGCAGCGGGAGGGGCCATGGGCCCATCGTCGCATATTCGCGTCAGGTTGACGAGAACCCGCACGCGCGCCTACGCTCGTTTTCGTCAGGTTGACGAAAATAGATCGGAGACGACCATGGCCACCATCCGCACCTACCCGTGGACGCGGCACTTCCTCGGCAGCCCCACCGGGCACGTCGTGCACCTGCGCCGCGGGCGGGTTGCCCACGAGGGCGTCGGTCAGGCGTTCTGGTTCCGGCCCACGACGTCGGTCCTCTCCGAGGTCCCCGTCGACGACCAGGAGCTCCCCGTCTTCTTCCACGCCGTGACGGCCGACCACCAGGACGTGACCGTGCAGGCCGGCGTGACGTACCGGTTCGCCGACCCGGTGACCGTCTCGCAGCGCCTCGACTTCGCGGTCGACCCGGGCAGCGGCGAGACGAGCACCGCGGGGCGCGACCAGGTCACGAGCATCGTCGGGCGCCTCGCGCAGAGCCGGGCCACCGACGCGCTCGCCGCGATGCCCCTCGCCGACGCCCTGACGACCGGCGTGCCGCGCGTGCGCGACGTCCTCACCGAGGCGCTGACCACCGACCCGCGCCTCACCACGACGGGCATCGTCGTCATCGGCGTCCAGGTGCTCGCCGTCCGGCCGGAGAAGGACGTCGAGCGCGCGCTCCAGACGCCCGCGCGCGAGCACGTGCAGGCCGAGGCCGACCGCGCGACCTACGAGCGCCGGGCCCTCGCCGTCGAGCGCGAGCGGGCGATCGCGGAGAACGAGCTCGCGAGCAGGATCGAGCTCGCGACCCGGCGCGAGCGCCTCGTCGCCCAGGAGGGCGCGAACGCGCGGCGCGAGGCCGAGGAGAAGGCGGCTGCGGCCCTCGTCGACGCCCGCGCGACCGCCGAGCGCGCCCAGCTCGCGACCGACGCGAAGGCGGAGCAGGTGCGCGTCGTCGGCGCGGCCGAGGCCGCCGCCGAGCAGGCCCGCATGGACGTGTACGCGAGCGCCGGGCAGGGCACGCTCCTCGCGCTCGCGCTGCGCGAGGCCGCCGGGTCGCTGCCGGACGTGCAGAACCTCACCATCACGCCCGACCTGCTCACCGGGGTGCTGTCGACCCTGGCGCGCGGGCTCGGCCCCGACGGCGGCTCGCCCGCCGCGGCACCCGGGAAGGCGGCCTGACGATGCTCCGGCGACGCGCCGTCGTCGTGCACCGGCGGACCGAGCTCGACGACCTGCTGGACCGGCACGGGACGCGCGGCCAGGCGGAGTTCTTCCTCCGGTCGCGCGGCCGGTCGCTGGCCGAGGTGCAGGCGCGGCACGACGCCCTCGCGGCCGCGCGCGACGCCGTCGTGGCCGCGCTGCCCCCGGGCTGGGCGCGCGCCGACGTCGAGCGGGCGGACCTGTCGCGGTTCCTCGTCGCGCCCGAGGACGTGGTGGTGGTCGTGGGGCAGGACGGCCTCGTCGCGAACGTCGCGAAGTACCTGCACGGCCAGCCGGTCCTCGGCGTCGACCCCGAGCCCGGGGTGAACGCGGGCGTGCTCGTGCGGCACCCGGTCGCGGCGGCGACGGCCCTCCTGCGCGGGCTCGGGGCCGACGCCGAGGTGCCGGGCGGCGCGCCCGACCGGGTGGCGCTCCTGCCCGTCGACGCGCTCACCATGGTCCGCGCCGACCTCGACGACGGCCAGCACCTCACCGCGCTCAACGAGGTGTTCGTCGGGCACCCCAGCCACCAGAGCGCGCGCTACACGCTGCGCTGCGGCGCAGGTGAGGAGCGGCAGTCGTCGTCGGGCGTGCTCGTCGCGACGGGCACGGGCGCGACCGGCTGGTGGGCGTCGCTCGCGCACGACCGCGGCGGACGGCGGGCCCCGGGGCGCACCGAGCACCGGCTCGGCTGGTTCGTCCGCGAGGCGTGGCCCTCGCCTGCGACGGGCGTCTCGCTCACCGAGGGCGTCGTCGAGGAGGGCGCCGACGTCGCGCTCACCGTCGCCTCGGACCGGCTCGTCGTGTTCGGCGACGGCGTGGAGGACGACCGCCTCGTCGCCTCGTGGGGCCAGACGGTGACGGTACGCACCGCCGACGCCCCGCTCCGCCTCGTCCGCCCCTGAACCCCCGGCTGCGGCGCGCCCGCCGGTCGACCCGATTTCACCCGGGTGATCCGTCGGGACGGCGAGGGTCGGTGGGTAGCATCGCAGCGGTCACGGGATCCCCATGACTCCCCCCTCCCGCGGGCCTGGCCTGCGGGGACGCCGACCCCACGAGCCCACCGAGGTCCCCGCCATGAGCACGCCCATCGCCTTCACCGACAACGTCCGCGACCTGTCGAACGCCGGGGGCTACCAGTTCGAGTTCCGGTGCGAGCGCTGCGGCAACGGCTACCGCTCCGCCTACCGGACGGACGTCGTCGCGAAGGGCAGCAGCCTCGTCCAGGCGGCGGGCCGGTTCTTCGGGGGCAAGGTCGCCGACCTCTCCTACGCGGCGGGGTCGTGGGCCGCGGACCGCCAGACCAACTCGTCGGCGAAGGACAAGGCGCTCGACGCCGCCGTCGGCGAGGTGCGCGACGCGTTCCGCCAGTGCCACGGGTGCGGCGACTGGATGTGCCACGAGGTCTGCTGGAACGACGCCGTGGGGCAGTGCGTGCGCTGCTCGCCCAAGCAGGTGGAGGAGCTGGCCCAGCTCCAGGCCGAGGCCCGCCGGTACCAGGTCCAGGAGCAGCTCCGCACGACCGACCTCGTCGGCGGCGCGGACCTGCGGACGGCCGCCGTCACGCGGTGCCCGTCGTGCGGCGCGAAGGTCGACGGCGGCAAGTTCTGCCCCGAGTGCGGCGAGCGCCTGGCGCAGGTGGCTGCGTGCCGCGAGTGCGGCACCCAGAACGCCGCGGCCGCGCGCTACTGCGCGGAGTGCGGCAGCCCGCAGGCCGTCTGACCCCAGCCCAACATGCGGTCATAGCCCGTCCCCGAGTCCGGACGGGCAACGACCCCATGCTCGGCGGCCTCGCGGGTCAGTCTCCTCGTGGGGCGTCGTTCTGGTGCTGCTCGCGCTCGCGGCGGGCGCGGAGCACCGCCTCGCGGCGCTCGCCGATCGCGTCGCTCGTCAGGCTCGTGAGGCGGTCCTGCTCGGCACGGGCCGCGGCGCGCTCCGCCTCCACGCGTGCGCGGTGCTCGGCCGACTGCGGGCGCGACCGGACGACGCGCGGGCCGTCGCGCATCACGTACCCGTCGGCGTGGCGCTCGAGCCACCGCTCGCGCCGCGCCGCGCGCACGCGCTCGCGGTGGAACCGCCAGACCCACCGGCGCCGCAGCGCGACCACGGACCACAGCGCGAACGGGACCGCGGCCACGACGAGCACGACCCGCCAGCCGGGCGGCAGCGCTGTCGACGCCCCCGCGCTCGCGAGCACCCACGCGACGCCGGCCGGGACCGCGGCCCCGGCCTCGCGGCGGTCGGGGTGCCAGCCGCAGATGGCGAAGCGCACGAGCGTGTCCGTGAGCCGCGAGCGCCGCTGCGGCTGGAGGGGCACGGGGAGCGGCCCGGGCACGGGCGACCCGAGCGTCGTGCCCGGCGCGAGCCGGCTCGTGAACGACAGCCGGTCGCCCCGGGACGACGGCCGCAGCGCCCGCCCGGCGTGCACGAACGCCAGCGCGGCGAGCGGCCAGACGGCGCACGCCAGGTACCACGCGACCGGGCCGGCGAGCACCACGGCGACCGGCGCGACGACCGCGAGCCGCCCGAGCTCGGCGCCGGGCGACGCGACGAGCTCGGCCCAGGGCTCCTGGTCCGCCGGCGGCGCGAGCAGCCCGTACGCCGCGGGCGCGAGGTACAGGCCCAGGAGGGCGAGCCCGACGGCCGTCCCCACGAGCCCGACGGCGAGGTACCCGACCGGGCGCAGCAGCAGCACGGCCCTCCCCGGCGGCGTCGCGTCGCGCGCCGTCCGCGGGTCGGGCGTCACGGTCTCGTCGGTCATCGCTCCCCCTCCGCCTGCGGCCTCACGCCCGCGGGCACGTCACCGGTCGGCCAGCCCGAGCACGTCGAGCACCCACGCGTCCTCGTACGCGACCTCGCGCCAGCCCTCGTAGCGACCCGAGACCCCGCCGTGCCCGGCGTGCATCTCGATCTTCAGCAGCGCGGGCGCCCCCGCGGCGCGCAGCCGCGCGACCCACTTCGCGGGCTCGACGTACAGCACGCGCGTGTCGTGGAACGACGTCACGGCGAGGATCCGCGGGTAGTGCGACGCGTCGTCGGGCACGTTCTCGTACGGCGTGTACGTGCGCATGTACCGGTAGACGTCGGGGTCGTGCAGCGGGTCGCCCCACTCGTCCCACTCGACGACGGTGAGCGGGAGCGACGGGTCGAGGATCGAGGTGAGCGCGTCGACGAACGGCACCTGCGCGAGCACGCCCGCGAAGAGCTCGGGCGCGAGGTTCGTCACCGCGCCCATGAGCAGGCCGCCCGCCGAGCCGCCCTGCGCGACGAGCCGCTCGGGGCTCGTCCAGCCGGCGTCGACGAGGTGCCGCGCGACCGCGACGAAGTCCGTGAAGGTGGTGCGCTTGGCGAGCGTCTTGCCCTCGTCGTACCAGCGGCGCCCCATCTCGCCCCCGCCGCGCACGTGCGCGACGGCGAACACGACCCCGCGGTCGAGCAGCGACAGGCGCGAGATGGAGAACCCCGGGTCGATGCTGATCTCGTACGACCCGTAGCCGTACAGCAGGAGCGGCGCCGGCTCGGCACCCGTGCCCGTCGCGTCCAGCCCGACGGCGTCGCGCCGCCACACGAGCGACACCGGCACCTGCGTGCCGTCCTCGGCCGTGGCCCACTCGCGGCGCTGCACGTAGTCCGCGGCGTCGTAGCCGCCGAGCACGGGCTGCTGCTTGAGGAGCGTGAGCTCGTCGGTCTCGACCCGCAGGTCGTACACGGTCGACGGCGTGACGAAGCTCGTGTAGCTCAGCCGGACGTTCGGCTGGTCCCACTCGGGGTTGGCCCCGAGCGCGGCGGTGTACAGCGGCTCGTCGAACGCGACCTCGTGCACGTGCCAGAGGTCGGTCGCGGGCGCCGGTGTGTCTCCTGTGCGGATCGGGGTGGGCAGGCCCGCGGGCCGCGGCGGCTCGGGGCTCGCGAGGTCGATCACGCCGACCCGCGACAGCGCGTCGCGCCGGTAGGAGACGACGAGGTGCCCGGCGAACGCGTCCACGGCCTCGAGCCGGGTCGCGGGGTCGTGCGGCACGACGACGGTCGCGTCGCCCGGCCCGGCGGAGACGTCGGCGACACCGGTGACGACGAGCTCGAAGTTCTCCGCGCCGTCGTTGTGCAGGACGAGCAAAACGTCCCGCTGCTCCCCCGCGCGCCGCTCCCCCGCCCCGCCGAGCACGGGGTCGGCGACCGGATTCTCGTCAGGACGGTCGCCGACCGCGTGCTCGGCGGTCGGGAACCACGTGCTCGGCAGGACGGCGTGCTCGACCGTGTACTCGACGCCCTCGCGGCGCGGCCAGACCACGCGAGCCTCGCCCGTCGGGTCGTCGGCGTCGATCAGCCACGTCTCGGACGTGATCTTCGAGCCCACGTCGATCTGCACGAACCGCTGCGAGCGCGAGACGCCCACCCCGACCCAGAACCGCTCGTCGGGCTCCTCGAAGACGACGACGTCCTGCGTCGCGGGCGTGCCCACCTCGTGGCGCCACACGCGCCAGGGCCGCCACGCGTCGTCGACCGTCGGGTAGAACACGTACCGCCCGTCCGGGGAGAAGACGGCGCCCGGGAACGTCCCCGGGACCTCGTCCACGAGGTCGGTGCCGGACTCCAGGTCGCGGATCCGCAGCGTGAACCGCTCGTCGCCGACGACGTCGACCGCGTACGCGAGCCGCGTCCCGTCGACCGAGACGTCGAACGAGCCGAGCGAGAAGAACTCGTGGCCCTCGGCCTCGACGTTGTCGTCGAGGAGCACCTGCTCGCCCGGCACGGGCACGCCCGGCTCCAGCACGGGCGGTACCCAGGCCGACGGCGCGTCGCTGCCGAGGCTCGCGTCGATCGGGGCGCGGGCCCGGATCGGGTACTGCGCCCCCTCGACCGTGCGCGCGTAGTACCAGTGCGCGCCCTGGCGCACCGGGACGGACAGGTCCGTCTCGAGCGTGCGGGCCTTGATCTCCTCGAAGATCCGCTCGCGCAGCGGCTCGAGGTGCGCGAGGCGCGCCTCGGTGTACGCGTTCTCGGCCTCGAGGTGCGCGACGACCTCGGGCGACTCCTTGTCCCGCAGCCACTCGTAGTCGTCGTCGACCGTCTCGCCGTGGTGCGTGCGCGGCGCGGGACGACGGAGGGCGACGGGCGCCTGCGGAGTCTCGGGCGCCTCGGCCACCTCGGGCTCGGGAGAAGACGGCGTGGCGGGCTGCGTGAGGTCGTCGGGCATCTCGCCAGGGTAGTGCCGGGGCCCGACGACATCAGCGCGTGAGCGTCCGTGCACCTCAGCCCAGGAGGGCGACCGTCTGCCCGTCCCAGCGCAGGAGCCGTCCCTGCACCGGGAGCAGCCCGCCCCAGCCGCCGTCGAGGTCCTCCGACCAGACGACCGACCCCGACGACAGCTCGAGCGCCACGACGCGCGAGCTCGCTCCCGTCGCGGGGTCGACGAGCACGAGGAAGGCGCAGCGCCCGTCGGTGAACGCCTGCGTCACCACGGCGCCGTGGCCGCGCTCGCCCGCGAGGTCGTCGACGAACCGCGACCACGTCTGCTCGCCCGACAGCGCGTCCAGCCCCAGGACCGTGCTCGCCGTCCCGACGACGGCCGTGCCCTCCGCGACGACGTACACGGCCTCGGGCACGCGGGCGCCGTCGAACGCCCACAGGCGCGCGCCCTGCTCGTCGTAGGCACGCAGAGCGATGCCGTCGCGCACGAGGAGCACGCCCGGAGCGGGGTCGTCGGTCGCCTGCGGGTCCAGGACCTCGCCCGGCACGTCGAGGAGCGGCGTCCCGTCCGGGTCGAGCACGCGGTCGGCGCGCAGCGCGCCGTCCGACCCCTGCCGGTCCGCGTCGAGGAGAAACCGCCCGCCCGCGAGCGGGACCGCGCCGTCGGTCGGGACGTCCGGGTCGTCGAGGCGCTCGCCGTCCGGCAGGAACGACGCCGCGACGCCGCACCCGCCCACGTCGACCAGGGTCTCCGTCGCGACGAGCAGCAGCCGCTCCGGGTCGACCTCCTCCCCGCCGGTCTCGGCGTGCCACGACGTGCACGACCACGGGACGTCCTGGAACGGCAGCTCGCGCCGCCAGCGCACCGCGCCCGTGGCGGCGTCCTCGAGCGTCACGACGACGTCCCGCCCCGCGACGCCGTCGACGGACTCGCCCGCACCGGGGTCGACGGCGACAGGGGCACCGCTCGGCTCGCCCGGCTCGCCGACGCGCTCGGCCCGCACGAGGCCACCGTCCGGGCCGGGGACCAGCAGCGCCCCCGCCGTCTGCGCCTGCCGCTGCCCCACGACCCGCCCCCGGGCGTCGAGCACCGTCACGGTCGCGGTGCCCTCCCCCGGCCGGGGCGGCGGGCTGACGTCGTACCAGGACGGCGCGACCCCCGACCCGGCGACGCACACCACCGTGCGCGACGGCACGGCCGACCGCTCCCACGGGCTCCACGACCCGCACACGGCCTCGTCGCCGCCGACCGGCACGCGCCACGCCTCGGCGCCCGTGTCGAGGTCGAGCGCGACCGCCTCGTCGCCGTTCACGGTGACGAGCAGGCCCGGGAGGAAGGCCGTCCCGCGGTCCGCCGCGGCGGGGGCGCGCCACTGCTCCGTCGGGGCGGTGTCGAGCGCGCGGACCGCGCCGCGCGCCGTCTCCAGCCGCTCCTGCGCGTCCCGGCTCGTCACGGCGTCGACGACGAGCATCCCGCCGACGACGAGCACGACCACGCCCGTCGCGACCGCCGCGGCCACGACCCGGCGGCGGCGGCCGGGCACGCGCGGCGCCCCTGGCGGTCCGGGCGGAGCCCCTGGCGGAAGCGCCCCCGGACCCGACGGCTCGGGCGCCGACGCTCCGGGAGGCAGTGGGAAGGTCGTACCGCGCGGCACGGCGTGCGGTCCGCCGAGCAGCACCGGGTGCGGCGCGTCGAGGAGGTCGAGGTCGTCGTCGACCCCGGCCGTGTCGACGAGCTCGAACGTCCGGCGGCCGTCGCCGCCGTCTCCCCGTCGGAGCGGCACCCCCTCAGCGTAGGCCGGTCGTCAACCGAGCCGGGCGATCTCCGACTGCCCGATCCGCAGGAGCCGGCCCTGGAGGGGAACGGGCCAGGAGCCCTCCTCCGGCCCGACACCACCGGACCACGCGACGTGACCGTCGGCGAGGTCGACCGCGAGGAGGTCCGTCCGCCCGTCGTCCTGGTAGGCGAGCAGGATCGCGCGCCGCCCGTCCGTGTAGGCGGTGTCCATCCAGCTGACGCTCCCGCCGGCCGCGGCCTCGACCGTCTCGCGGTCGAGGGACCAGCGCACCGTCCCCGAGGTCGCGTCGAGCCCGGTCATCCAGCCCGTGCTGGAACCCCCGGACACGACGACCGTGTCGTGCGTGGCGACGAGCACCGCCTCGGGCGCCACCACCTCCGACGAGCGCCACAGCTCGCTGCCGTCACCGTCGAACGCGACGAGCTCCCCCTCGTACCGGGCGAGCAGCGGGGCGTCCGAGCCGTCGGTCGAGCGCGGTACGAGGACCGGGCCGGGCGGCTCCCAGCGCACCCTGCCGTCGGCCCCGAGGACGGCGGGCGCCGCCTCGCTCGGAACGGCCGACGACGAGCCCCAGGTGGAGCCGTACCCCGTCGGATCGCGGTAGTACGTCCCGTCCGGGAGCGCCACCACCGAGTCCAGAGGGTTGTCGGGGTCGTCGAGGCGCTCACCGTCCGGCGTGAACCATCCCGTGACGCCGCAGCCCTCGACGCGCACGAGGCGCGACTCGGTCGCGGTCCACAAGTTCTCGAGCTCCGCCCGGATCGTCTCCGTCCCGTCCACCTCAGTCCAGCCGACGCACTGCCCGGCCCCCGCGAGGAACGGCACGTCGGCCTCCCACCGCGCCTCGCCCGTGAGCGCGTCCTCGACGCGGACGACGGCGGGGCGCCCCAGGGGGAGGTCGGCGACCTCCCCGGTGGCCACGTCCTGCTCGACGACGGCGCCGTCGCCCGCGGGAACCTCGCCGACGCGCAGGGCCCGGAGGATCGTGCCGCCGGGCCCGGGGGCGGGCGTGCCGCCGTCGGACGTCGTGTCGCGGCGCCCGAGCACCTCGCCGTCCGCGGCGAGCACCGTGACCGCCCAGTCCGACGCGAGGACGCGGCCGGTCTCGGGGTCGAGCTGCAGGTCGGTCACGCCCCCGAGTCCGACGGCGTCCGACGACGGCGCCACGCACACGAGCGTCGAGGCGGGCTCACCGAAGGGCAGCGACCACAGCAGCTGGCCGCCGCACGACGCGTGGGCGCCGACATCGACGCGCCAGCGCTCCGCCCCGTCGTCGAGCGAGCGGGCGACGGCGGTCCCGTCCTCGACCGTCACGACCGCCCCGGGCAGGAGCGCGAGCCCGCTGGAGACCTCGACGTCGGCCGTCCAGCGCTCGACGGGCGCGTCGGGCAGCGGCTCCAGGCCGCCGGGCGCGGCCCGCAGCCGCTCCACGTCGGCCCGGCCCTGCCACGCGTCGACCGCGAGCATGCCGCCGAGCACGAGCGCGACCCCCGCCGCGACCCCCGCGACGACGGCCGCAGGCCGTCCTCGCCGGGGCGGCCTACCCTCGGCCGGGTCGCTCTCCGCCGGGTCGCTCTCCGCCAGGTCGTCGTCGACCGACGCACGCCCGAGCGGACCGTCGGGTCCGGCGGGACCGTCCGTCGCCCCGAGGGCGGCCCGGACGCCCGCCGTCGCGCCCGGCGTCCATGTCGTGCCCCCCGGCACACCGGACGGCACGCCGCGCGGCCCGCCCGGCGAGACCGGGCCCGGGCCGCCGAGGGCGTCGTCGTCCGCGTCGACGTCGTCGGACTCGACCAGCTCGAAGGTCAGTCGGTCCCGGGCGTCACGTCGTCGGAGCGGCACGCGGCCAGCCTAGGCCAGCGCGCCCGGCGGCGGACCCGCCCCCGGCCGGGCCCGCCCCTGGGCGCGCCTAACCAGGCCGGACCGCCCCCGGCCGCGCCCGACCCGGGCGGACCTGCCCGGAGGCGCGTCCGGCCGAGGACGGCGTGCCCGTCACGCGACGCCGAGGTACGCCTCCTTGATGCTCGAGTCCGCGAGCAGCTCGCGCCCGCCGCCGCTGCGCACGACCTCACCCGTCTCGAGCACGTACGCGCGGTGCGAGCGCGACAGCGCCTGCTGCGCGTTCTGCTCGACGAGCAGCACCGTCGTCCCCTGCGCGTTGATCTCCGACACGATGCGGAAGATCTGCTGGATGACCATGGGCGCGAGCCCCATCGACGGCTCGTCGAGGAGCAGCAGCCGCGGCCGGGCCATGAGCGCGCGCCCGATCGCGAGCATCTGCTGCTCGCCGCCCGACATGGTGCCGCCCACCTGCTCCTTGCGCTCCGCGAGCCGGGGGAAGAGGTCGAAGACGCGCTCGACCGTCTCGTCGTGCTCGGCCTTCGACGCGAACGTGCGCGCGTACGCGCCCATCTCCAGGTTCTCGACGACCGTCATCCCGGGGAAGATGCCGCGGCCCTCGGGCGCCTGCACGATGCCCTCGAGCACGCGCAGGTGCGCCTTCATCTTCGTGATGTCCTTGCCGTCGAAGAGCACCTTGCCGCGCGCCACCGGGCGGATGCCCGAGATGGCGCGCATCGTCGTGGTCTTCCCGGCGCCGTTGGCCCCGATGAGGGTGACGAGCTCGCCCTCCTCGACGGTGATCGAGATGCCGCGCACGGCCTCGATGCGCCCGTAGGCGACCGTCATGTCCTGCAGCTCAAGCAGGGGCATGGCCGCTGCCTCCTTCGGTGGTGGGGGCCGCGGGCCCGACGCCGTCCGGGCCGGCCAGCTCCTCGTCGGGCACGCCGAGGTACGCCGCGACGACCTTGGGGTCGTTCGTGACCTCGTCGGGCGTGCCGTCCGCGATGACGCGCCCGAACTCGAGCACGACGATCCGGTCGGTCACCCCGCGCACGAGGCGCATGTCGTGCTCGATGAGCAGCACGGTGTACCCGTCGTCGCGGATGTGGCGGATGAGGTCCATGAGGGACTCCTTCTCCGCCGGGTTGAAGCCGGCCGCCGGCTCGTCGAGGCACAGCAGCTTCGGCTCGGTCGCCAGCGCCCGCGCGATCTCGAGCCGACGCTGGTCGCCGTACGAGAGGTTGCGCGCCTTCTCCGTCGCCCGCCCGCCGACGCCCACGAACTCGAGCAGCGCGAGCGCCCGGTCGATCGCGTCCCGCTCCTCGCGCCGGTGCCGCGGCGTGCGCAGCAGCGCGCCGGGGACCGACGTGCGGTGCCGCGCGTCCGACCCGACGACGACGTTCTCCAGCGCCGTCATCTCGTTGAACAGGCGGATGTTCTGGAACGTGCGGGCGATGCCGCGCTGCGTGATCCGGTAGCGCTTGAGCTTGCCCACCGGGGAGCCGTCGAAGACGACCTGCCCCTGGGTGGGCCGGTAGACGCCCGTCATCGCGTTGAACGCGGTCGTCTTGCCCGCGCCGTTCGGGCCGATGAGCCCGAGGATCTCGCCGCGCCGGATGTCGAACGTCACGTCGTCGAGCGCGACGAGGCCGCCGAACTGGACCGTGACGTTCTGCATCTGGAGCAGCGGCTCGCCGACGCGCGCGTGGACCGTGCGGTCCGGCGCGACCATCGCGTCGACGAGCTCGGGGTTCGCGAGCTCGGGGCGCACGTCCGCGACGTCGACGACCGCCGGCTCCTCGAGGACGGCTCCGGGCATGTACAGGTCGGCACGCGAGGAGTCGGCGCGGCCCGACGACGCGAGGTGCTCGTCGCCGTGCTCGCCGCCCGCGCCGATGCCGCCGGGGTCGTGGGTGCTCATCGGGTCTCCTCCCCGGTCGTGGTGCCGTCTGCGCCGGTCCCGGTCGTCGTGCCCGTCACGCGCGTCGCGCGGGAGCCGCCCGACGCCGTGGCGACCGCCGGGGAGCCCGGGCGGGCGCCGTCGTCGGACCCGCTCCGCGTGACGGCCTGCGCCGCGCGTCGCGCGGCGACGTAGAGCTCGCGCCCGTAGGCGAGGAGCTTCTGCCGGACGGGAAGGAGCCCTTGCGGACGGAAGATCATGAGCACGACCAGCGCGATCCCGAAGAACAGGTACCGGTAGCTCGCGATCTCGTTGCCGTTGATCGGGATGCCGAACAGCTCCGTGCGGCCGAGGAAGAAGTTCGGCAGGTACACGATGATGAACGCGCCGAGGATCACCCCGAGCTTGTTCCCCTGGCCGCCGAGCACGACGGCGCACAGGAAGAGCACGGAGTTGATGACGTTGAAGTTCGTCGGGATGACGAACTGGACCTGCCCGGCGTAGAGCGCGCCCGCGACACCGCCGATCGACGCCCCGATGACGAACGCCCACAGCTTGAAGCGGAACGTCGGGACGCCCATGATCTCGGCCGCGTCCTCGTCCTCGCGGATCGCGACCCAGGCGCGCCCGACGCGCGAGCGCTCCAGGTTCCCCACGAGCAGCAGCGAGATGACGATGAACACGAGGCTCAGCCAGTACCACCACACGCCCGAGTTGAGCGTGCCCGCGGCGTTGCCCGCGGAGAAGACGCCGTTGGGCAGCTCCTCCGTGACGCCCACCCGGGGGTAGGCGACGCCGCGCAGGCCCTGGCCGCCGCCCGTCAGCTCGTCGAGGTTGTCCGCGAGGAGGCGGACGATCTCGCCGAAGCCGAGCGTGACGATGGCGAGGTAGTCGCCGCGCAGGCGCAGCGTCGGCGAGCCGAGGATCAGCCCGGACAGCGACGTGATCGCGACCGCGATGGGCAGCGCCGCGAGCCACGCCCAGTCCTTCGACAGCCACTCGTCGGTCTGGTTCCACGGGCTGTCGGGGCTCGTGAGGATCGCGACCGTGTACGCGCCGATGGCGTAGAAGCCGACGTAGCCGAGGTCCAGCAGGCCGGCCTGGCCCACCACGACGTTGAGGCCGATGGCGATGAGCGCGATCATGCCGAACTGCGCCATCACCCCGCCGAAGTTGGTGCCCACCGTGGTGAGCACCGGGATGTTGAGGATCGGCACGAGCGCCAGGAAGATCAGGAACGGGACGCCGATCGCCCACTGCGTGGGCCGGGCCTGGGCGTCCCACCACAGGCGCAGCCGGTCGCCGACGCCGCTGTGCGGCCGGTCCTTCGTCGCGACGCGGCCGGCGGGCGGCATCGCGGTGGGGCGACCGCCGTCGGGCGCGGGGCCGGGTGCAGGTGTCGAGGTGCTCATGCGCGGGCCCTCCCCAGCGACTCCCCGAGGATGCCCGTCGGGCGGAACATCAGGACGATGATGAGGAGCGCGAACGCGACCACGTCGCGCCACTCCGTGCCGAACACGACCTGGCCGTAGTTCTCCATGACGCCGAGCAGCAGGCCACCGAGCAGCGCGCCGCGCAGGTTGCCGATGCCGCCGAGCACCGCGGCGCAGAACGCCTTGATGCCGAGGATGAAGCCGCCGGAGTAGATGATCCCGTTCGGCACGCGCAGCGTGTAGAGCAGCGCGGCCGCACCGGCGAGGATGCCGCCGATGAGGAACGTCAGCATGATGACGCGCTCGCGCGAGACGCCCATGAGGGTCGCGGTCACCGGGTCCTGCGCGACGGCGCGGATGCCGCGGCCGAACTTCGTCCGGTTGATGAACATGTCCGTCGCGAGCGCGAGGACCAGCGCCGACAGGATGATGACGAGCGTGATGTTCGTGACCGGCGCGCCGCCGATCGTGAACTGCACCTCGGGCTGGACCAGCCGGATCGGCTGCTGCGCGTTGACGCCGCCGAGCGTGCCGCCCGTGAGCTTCGGCAGCACGAAGTGCACGAACTCCTGGATGATGAACGACATCCCGATCGCGGTGATGAGGAAGACGAGCGCCGGGGCGCCGCGCCGTCGCAGCGGCCGGTACGCCACGCGTTCCAGCCCGACGGCGGCACCGCCCGCGACGAGCATCCCGCCGAGCATCGCGATGCCGAGGTAGAGCACCGTCAGGGCGATGCCCTTGTCGTACGCGTTCCCGCTCGGGTAGAAGCCGAGCAGCATGAGCGTCGCGTACTGCCCGAACATGCCGAGCATGAAGACCTCGGAGTGGGCGAAGTTGATGAGCCGCAGCACGCCGTAGACGAGCGTGTAGCCGACGGCGACGAGCGCGTAGATCGCGCCGTAGGTGAGGCCTTCGATGGTGAGGCCCCAGAAGTTCCGGGCGAGGCCCGCGATGTTGAAGTCGATGAGGGACTGGTGGACGAGGGGGCCGGCGGTCGCGCTGTGCATCAGCGCGTCAGCAAGAGCGGGCATGACGCTCCCTGGTTCGTTCTCTGGGGTACGAGGTCGTGGTCCACGACGGGCGCCCCGCCGACCGGTCCCCGCGCGGGGCGGGGACGTCGGGGCGGGGCGCCCGTCGTCGTCGGACTACTGGACCTCGTAGATCCAGATGAGCGCCGAGGCGAGCTCGCCCGTGTCGTCCCACTCGTAGGCGCGGGCCAGGCCCTCACCGGAGTAGTTCGCCACGTAGTCGATCAGGCCAGCACGGTCGGTCACGCCCGAGGCGATGCCCGTGAGCATGATCGTCGCGAGGTCGTAGCCCTCGACCGAGTACACGCCCGGCGCCTGGCCGTTCGTCTCCTCGTAGGTGGCCGCGAAGTCCTCCGGGGCCGGGCCGCACGGGCAGGAGAGGATCGCGCCCTTCGACGCGGCGCCCGCCTGCGAGACGAACTGCGGGTCGTTCGTGCCGTCCGCCGAGACGAACGGGATGTCGACGCCGCCGTCGCGCAGGCCCTGCACGAACGGCGCGGCCTCCGCGTAGTAGCCGGCGTAGAAGACGGCGTCCGCGTCGGCGCCGGAGATGATCTGGACGGCGGCCGAGAAGTCCTTGTCGCCGGTCTTCACCTCGGCGGCGCAGTCCTCGTTCGCGGCGTCGCCCAGGCCCTCGGTGATCTGCTGGGCGAGGCCGATGCCGTAGTCCGAGTTGTCGGAGACGACGCAGACGCTGCCGAAGTCCTTCGTGTTGACGAGGTACTTCGCGACCGACGGGCCCTGGACGGCGTCGTTGGCGAGACCGCGGAAGAAGTTCGTCCAGCCGTTCGTCGTGAGGTCGGGGTTGGTCGCCGACGCCGTGAGCGACAGCAGGCCCGCCTGGTTGAACACGTCGCCCGTGGCGGCCGTCTCCCCCGAGAACGCGGGGCCGAGCAGACCGAGCACGCTCGCGTCGCCGACGATCTGCGGCGCGACCTGGGTCGCCTTCTGCGGGTCGCCCTCGGTGTCGAACGGCTTGAGCGTGACCTGGCAGCCCGGGTTCGCCTCGTTGAACGCGTCCACGGCGACCTGGGCGCCGTACTGGATGTTGAGGCCGAGCGCGGCGTTCGGGCCCGTCAGAGCTCCGGCGACCGCGATCGAGGTGCCCTCGGCGCACTCGGCGCTGCCGTCACCGGCGGGGTCCGCCGGGTTGCCGGCCGCGGTGGCCTCGACCTCGGCGCCGTCGATGTCGATCTGGACCGACGGGACGATGCTCAGGTCGGCCGAGCCGCCGCCGTCGTCGGTCTCGGTCGACGTCCCGGTCGTCTCGTCGCCGCCGCCCTGGGACTGGGGACCGCAGGCGGTGAGGACGAGGGTGGCCGCGAGGAGCAGGGCGGCACCCCCGCTCGCCCGTCGTGCTGTGCGATGCATGCCAACCTCCGTGGTCCTGATCCCCGCGGAGGCAGCCAAGCCGCCTCTCTCCGCGGTCGATCGCTGAATTCAACACTGAATTGCGTGCTGAATAGTGACACAGGTCACCCGGGGACGAAACCTCCCCGCGGTCGCGCCGTCCGGAGCCCTCCGCGGCATCTCGGAGGGCTCCGGACCCACGAATCCGCGGGAGGGGGCGCCTCCGCGTTCCTGGGTGACGCGAACGTAGGCGGATCGGGTTTCGTGGGACGCAGGGAGTTGTTACCGACTCGTAACGCAAGGGTCTCGTTTCGTTCCGTGAACGGTACGAACGTCCCGTTCTGAGCCCTCGACGCGCTCCCCGGCGACGCTCTCCGGGCACCTCACGGGGAGCGCCCGGGGACCTTCCGGGCGCCTCCCCGCGCGCTCCCGGCACCCGCCACCGCGGACGCCGCGGGGGTCGGCACAACAGCTCGCGGCAACCCATGGCCAAGAGGGGGCCTACCATGTACGGTTGTCTCCGAGATTGCAGTGCCTCGCTTGTCCTCGCGTCGACGTGACCGCCACCCGGCGGGTGCCCGGCGGACCTTGTTACCCAAGAGTTGACGACGAACACCGTGATGTACTCCCCTGCGCCCGCGGGGGGTGTTTCCACACTCTTGAAGGAGTAACAATGGCTACCGGAACCGTGAAGTGGTTCAACAGCGAGAAGGGCTACGGCTTCATCGCCCCCGAGGACGGCTCGGCCGACGTGTTCGCGCACTACTCCGCGATCCAGTCGCAGGGCTTCCGCACGCTGGAGGAGAACCAGCGCGTCGAGTTCGACGTGACGCAGGGCCCGAAGGGCCCGCAGGCGGAGAACATCCGCCCCGTCTGACCCGATCTCCTCGGTAGCGGCTCGCCGCACCGATCGATCGTTCCTCGAGTGCCCCCGACCCTCCGGTCGGGGGCACTCGTGCGTTCCGGGCAGCGAGGCGGGGCGGCCTCAGAACTCGCCGAAGCCGCCGAAGTCGTCGAAGCCGCCGCCGTCGAACCCACCGCCGTCGAAACCGCCGCCGTCGAAGCCGCCGTCGGTACCGCCCGCGGGGTCCCCGCCCGACGCCTCGACGGCGCCGCCGTCAGCGCCACCCTCGGCGGCGCCCGGGTCTTCGCCGGCGCCCGGGTCCTCGCCGGCGGCCGCGTCCTCGGCCACGGGCTGGCTCGGGTCGGCGAACGCGGGCCCGAACAGGGCGTTCGCGACGGCGGACCCGATGACGACGCCCGCGATCGTGCCCAGCAGGCTGGACCCGACCATCGCGCCGAACCCGGGGCCCGTCTGGCCCCGGCCCGCGAACGTGCGCTCCAGCGTCCCGGGCTGCCGCATCTCGGCCCGCGTCGCCATGCGTGCGAGGTCCTGCGGGGCGTCCGACGTCGCCCGCTCGCCCGCCGGGACCTGCTCACCGAGCTCGGCGAGCACCTGCCGGCGCTGCTCCGGCGTGAGCCGCGCGAAGGCCTCGGCGTGCGCCTGCTCGACGGCGTCCGGCGGGGCGGTGCGCAGCAGGTAGCGGTAGCGGTCGGTCGCCACCTGGTCCGGCGTACGCTGCCCGGCCGCGGGCCGAGCGTCCTGCGGGGCGCTGCCGTACGCGGGCTGCTGGGCCGGGTACTGCGTCGGGTAGGGGTTCGCGGGCTGCGTCGGGGGCTGGGCGCCGTAGGGGCCCGTGTGCTGCGGCGCGCCGCCGTCGTCTCGCGGCTCGCGGCCGAGGAGCCGGTCCAGGAATCCCATGGGTCGTCCTCCGGGGGTGGGGGCGCCGAGCGGTGCGCTCGCGCCGGGGTCGTGGCCGGGTACGGCTCACTCCCCGACCAACGACGCGCACCGGCCCGTGGTTCCGGCGGGTGCTTCCGGTGCGGACGGTTCCGGCCGGAGGCTCCGGCGGGTGCTTCCGGTGTGCACGGTTCCGGCCGGATGCTCCGGCGAGGGCTTCCGGTGTGCACGGTTCCGGTGGCCCCGCGGCCGGGCACCGCCGCCCGTCAGGACGTGAGGGCCAGGAAGGCGCCGAGCTCCTCCAGACCGCGGGCCGAGCGGGGCAGCGTGTCGGTGAGCCCGGGCGAGCGCACGACGACCGCGCTCCACTGGGCGCGCGACACCGCGACGTTGAGGCGGTTCCGGGACAGCAGGAACCCGAGCCCGCGCGACGCCTCGTGCCCGGACGACGCCGCGAGCGTGAGGATGACGACCGGAGCCTCCTTGCCCTGGAACCGGTCGACCGTCCCGACCTCGACGTCCGGGTAGCCCGCGTCGCGCAGGGCACCACGCACCGCCCACACCTGCGCGTTGTACGGGGCGACGACGAGCACGTCGCCCTGCCCGAGCGGACGCTCGTGCGCGACGCCGTCGACCGTCGTCGTCCAGGACCGGCCGAGGACGTCCGCGACCTGGCGCACGACCTCGGCCGCCTCCTCCGTCGAGCGCACGGTGCTGCCCGCGTGCTCCACGAGCACCTGCCGCACGCCGGGCGCGACGCCGTCGAGGCGGCGGGCCGCGGCGAGCGGGTGCGCGCGCAGCCGGTCCTCGTAGGAGAGCGTCGAGACCGCCGCGGCGAGGTCCGGGTGCAGGCGCCACGTGGTGGCGAGGAAGTAGCCGCGCTCGGGGGGCAGCACGCCGTGGCCGTCGGCGAGCCAGGCGAGCGCCGAGCGGTCGACGGGCTCGGGGTGGCGGCCCTTGCTGACCTGCGGGAGCTGCTGCGGGTCGCCGAGCAGGAGCAGGCGGCGGGCCGCCCGCGCGACCGCGACCGTGCTCGCGAGCGAGAACTGGCCCGCCTCGTCGACGACGAGCAGGTCGAGCGTGCCCGCGGGCAGCCGTTCGGCGGCGAAGTCCCACGCGGTGCCGCCGACGACCCGCGGGCCTGGCTCGGTCGCGAACGCGGCGAGGTGGGCGCCGTCGAGCTCGGCGTACACGGCGCGCGGCGACGGCCCGTCCGCCGCGAGCTTCTTCGCGACGAGCTCGCGCGGCACGCCCGCGCCGAGCACGACCGCGCGCAGCAGGTTCTCGACCACGGCGTGGGACTGCGCGACGACGCCGACGCGCCACCCCTGCGCGACGAGCCGCGCCACGACCCGCGCGCCGACGTACGTCTTGCCCGTCCCGGGAGGGCCCTGCACGGCGAGGTACGAGTCGTCGAGCCGCTCGACGGCCGCCGTGACCGCGTCGACGACGTCGTCCGCGACGGGCGGCAGCGCGCCGCCCGTCACGCTGCCGACGCCGTCGGCTGCGGCGACTCCGCCCGGGGCGACGTCGGGCGCGGCCGCACCGGCGGGCACGAGGCGCGGCGGCCGGCGCAGCAGCAGGTCGGTCGCGGCGTCCTGCGGGAGCGAGCCCGTGGCCCGCCACGTGGCGAGGGCGCGGCGCGCGGCCTCCTCGGTCGCGGCCTCGAGCGGCTTCGTGCCCGGCCCCGGCGACGGGGTGAGCGCGACCGGGGTCGCGTCGAACGGTTCCGCGCTCGTCGGGAGCTGCTCGCGCACCACCAGCACGTCGCGCTCGCCCGCCGGCGTCGCGCGGCGCCCGGCGTCGAGGATCACCCCGCCGGTGAGCCAGCCCCGCACGCCGTCGACGGCCGAGCGGGCGCACGGCGGCAGGGGCGGGTCGTAGAGCACGAACGGGGCGACGCCCACGCGCAGGTCGCTGCCCTCGGGCAGCCGTCCGACGAGCTCGAGGCGCCGGGACCACGTGCGCCGCCCCGGCTCGACCTCCCACCCCGAGACGACCTCGGCCTGCTCGACGAGGAACGCGTTCCGCCGCCCCAGCCACTCGTCGGGCGGGAGCGCGAGGCGGGAGTAGTGCTCGTGCCAGAACGGCTTGGCCTCGCGCCGGTGGTACCCGGCCGCCGCCCCGTACATCGCGAGAGCCTGCTCGTCCGCCGTGCGCCGCGCGCGGTCCTCGCCGACGGCCTGCCGGATCTCCTCCTCCAGCAGCACCGCGGAGGACCGCTCGCGCTCCCCGGCCCCGGTCTCGGTCTCGGTCTCGGTCTCGGCGAGCGCACCGGTCGTGGCAGCCGCGGCGCTCGCGGCGCCCGGGCCCGCCGCCACGCCGGTCGTCGTGGCCGTGCCAGCAGTCGTGGCCGTGCCAGCCGTCGTGGCCGCGGCATCGGCGTCGCGACCCGCGGTCCCGGCGACCGCCGCGGCCGCCTCGCGCAGCCACGCGGCGAGGCGCAGCGTCGACACGCAGTCGTACCGGTTGTAGTCCGCGATCCCCTGCAGGAGCTCGGCCGCCTCCTCGCTGCGGCCCGCGTCGCGCAGGGCGGTGTACTCGGCGTACGCGACGACGGACGCGGCGCCCGTGGTCACGTCGCCGGTGCGCAGCTCGTCGCCCATGTAGAGCGGCTCGAGCTTCTTGATGGACCGCGAGCGGTCGGACACGTGCAGCGCCTGCCGCACGACGGCGTACAGGTCGACGAGGACGCCGTCGCGCAGGAGGTCGTCGACCTCCTCCTCGTAGACGCCGTGCCGCGCGGCGATCGCGAGCAGGTGCGCGCGCTCGTAGTCGGCGTAGTGGTAGACGTGCAGGTCGGGGTGGACGCGGCGGCGCGCGTTGACGTGGTCGACGAACGCGACGAGCGCGTCCCGCTCCGCCGCGAGGTCGTGCGCCCACAGGGCGTGGAACGGCGGCCGGTCCTCGGGCGTCGCCGGGCGCTCGACCCACCCGAACAGGTAGTCGATCCCCCAGCTCGTGCCGCCGGCGTCCGTCCACAGCGGGTCGCCCTCGAAGTCGAAGAAGAGGTCGCCCGGGCTCGGCTCCGGCAGGGCGAGCACGGGCGCCGGGTCGTCGATGCGCCACGACAGCTCGCGGGGCCCGGACGCGTCGGCCCACACGACCGTGCCGTCGGACGGGCCGGTGCCGAGCTGGAGCCCGGCCTGGCGCCGCACGCGCGCGAAGGTCGACCGACTCATCCCGGCCGGGACCGGCGTCTCGTCGGTCGCGGCGGCGAGCTCGTCGATCGTCCGGATCCCCGCCGCGTGCAGGGCCGCGCGCTGCGACTCGTACACGCCACCGACGAGGAGCACGTCCCGGCGCGCCTCCACCTGGGCGCGGCAGTCGGCGCAGCGCCCGCACGCGCGGACCGCCGGGTCGTCCCAGGGGGCACGCCCCTCGCGCGCGACGTGCTCGGTCGTCAGGCGCACGAGCCGCTCGCGCCGGTCCCGGTAGACGGGCAGCAGGTCGGCCAGGCGGTGCGACGTGCGCTCGCGCGTGCCGAGGACGAGCGAGACGTCCGGGTCCACGGGGACGCCCGCGGCGAGGAGCTGGTCGCCGTAGGCCGCGAGCTGGAGCAGGGCGGGGACCTTGGCCCGGCGCGCGAGCTTGGCGTCCACGACGGCGTAGCGCGCCGCGCCCGCGTCGTCCGTGCCGGTGCGCACGAGGAAGTCGGCCCGGCCGTGGAACGCGCCGTCGAAGAAGGCGGCCTGGTGCACGACGTCCGCCCCCGCCTCGACCGCGGCGAGCGTGCGCGCCTGCGCGGCGACGAGCTCGTCCCACGAGGTGCCGCGCGGCGGCTCGACGTGCACGACGCCGCGGCCGGTCGCCGGGTCGAACGGGCCGTGCTCGGCCTCGTAGCCCGCGAGCACCGCGCGCTCGTGCCGGGCGCCGAGCTCGGCCGTGCGGGCGAGCATCGCGTCGTCGCCCTCGTCGCGGCGGGGCGTCCGCCCGAGCTGCTCGTCGAGCCAGCACAGGAGCCGGTACTCGCAGTCCGCGGCGACGACGAGGTCGCTCGCGGACAGCACGAGCGCCTGCTCGCGGGGTGGCGCCGCGCCGGCACCGGCCCGGTCGGCCACGGTCGCGGCCCGCAGCACCGGCTCGTCGACGAGGAACACGCACACCTCCGGTTCGGGACGGCCGCCGACGGCCGTCGCCGCCGACCGTCCGTCGGTCTGCGTCCGTTCTACCAGCGGCCACCCACGCGTCCGCGCCACCCCTCCGCACCACCCACCCGCACCGCCGCACCCACCGACGACCCACCGGCCCCCCGCCGACCACACTCCACCGCCCGCCCGCCCGCCCCCGGCGGCCCCGCCCGCCGCTCCCCGGCCGACCCGTGCCCGGGATGCGGCGATTCGTGCCGACGGGCGGGGCTCCCCTACTGTTCCCGTCGGACGTCCCGCCCGGACGTCGTCGTCGGACGTCGCCGCGGCACGTCCACGCCGGACCGGGAGCCCCGCGGCTCCCGGCGCCCCCGCCCCCGCGCGGCGGGCGCCACCGAAGGAGGACCCATGGCCGTGCGCTTCGTCCCGCCGCCGGGGTGGCCCGTGCCCGCGGGCTTCACCCCGACGACCGAGTGGCACCCGGACCCGTCCTGGCCGCCGCCCCCGCCCGGGTGGGTGTTCTGGGCCGACGACGCCGCTCCCGCGCCCGGGCCCGTGCCGCCCCCGGAGGCGCCCGTCCTGCGCAGCACCGAGCCGCTGCCCGTCGGGTCCGGCGCGCCGACCCGACGGTCGTTGCGCGCCCGCTCGTCGGGCGCGACCCCGGCGGTCGGTCCCGAGGCCGACGCGACGCGCGTCGCGGCCGCCGTCCCGGCCGCCCCGCCAATCCCGGGCGCCGTGGAGGACCACCCCGTGGCGAGCTCGACGATGATCCTGCCCGCGCTCGGCGGGATGCTCGACGACCCGGCCGCGCGCCCGTCGCCCGGCCCGGCCGCCCGCCCGGCGACGCCTGCGCCCGCCGCGCGCCCGACGCCGTCCGCCACCCCGGGTGCAGCCCCGACGGTCCCGGCCCGGGCCGGGCGGTCCGGCGTCGTCCCGGTGGGGCCGCTCGCCCTGCCCGCGGCCGACGACGACGGCGACCACGCGCCGGAGCGGGGGCGGCGCTGGCTCGTCCCGACGGCGGTCGGCCTCGCGGGCGTCGCGGTCGGCCTGCTCGTCGGCATCGGCCTCACGCTCTCGGCGCAGGGCGAGGCGCAGCGCGAGCGGGCCGAGGCGCAGCGCGTGCAGAGCGAGGTCGCGGCGGAGCGCGAGCAGCTCGAGTCCGAGCGGGCCGACCTCGACGCCCAGCGTGCCGAGCTCGACGCCGCGACGGCCCAGCTCACGGAGCGCGAGGAGGCCGTCGCGCAGGCCGAGGAGGACGCGTCGAAGCGCTCGCAGGAGCTCGACGACCGCCAGAAGGAGCAGGACGAGCGCGAGCAGGAGGAGCGTCCGGGGAACGGACCCGGGAACGGCGGCGGCAACGGGAACGACGGCGGTGACGGGGACGGCGGCGGGGGCGGCTGGGACTGGGGCGACTGGGGCTGGTGACCCGGCGGTCTCCACGAACGCCTCACGGACACGTCACCGCTTCCGGTCGCGGAACACACGTCCCTCACCGACAGTGGGAGGCGTGCTGACGCGATCTTCCTCTCCCACCCCCGACAGCGAGACCCCGATCTACGACGCCCTCGTGGTCGAGCACGAGAACATGCTGCCGCTCGTGCACCTCGGCCGGGCGCTCAGCGGGGAGATGGTCACGGTCGCCCGCCCCACGGGGCTCTCGCCCCGCCTCGCGCCCGCGCACGGGGCGCCCGCGCTCCCGCGCCGCCGCCGCGCCGGCTGAGCGCGAGACCGACCCGCCTGCCCGCGGTCGACCCGTCGAGGGTCCGCCCAGGCGCCGGGCCGGTCTCGCGAGGCTCCCTCGCCGGTGCCGGACGCCGTCTACAGCACGTGGGCGAGGAACGACCGCGTGCGCTCGTGCTGCGGGTCCCCGAGCACCTGCTCCGGGCTGCCCTGCTCGACGATGACGCCCTCGTCCATGAAGACCACGGTGTCGGCGACCTCGCGCGCGAACCCGATCTCGTGCGTCACGACCATCATCGTCATGCCGGACCGCGCGAGGTCGCGCATGACGGCCAGCACCTCGCCGACGAGCTCGGGGTCGAGGGCCGACGTCGGCTCGTCGAACAGCATGAGCTCGGGGTCCATGGCGAGGGCCCGCGCGATGGCCACGCGCTGCTGCTGGCCGCCGGAGAGCTGCGCCGGGTAGTGGTCGGCACGGTCGGCGAGGCCCACGCGGTCCAGGAGCTCGGACGCGCGCGCCCGCGCCTGCGCCTTGCTCAGCCCGCGCACCTGGACGGGCGCCTCCGCGACGTTCTCGAGCGCCGTCATGTGCGGGAACAGGTTGAAGCGCTGGAACACCATGCCGATGCGCGAGCGCTGCCGCGCGACGACCTTGGGGTGCAGGCGGTGCAGGCGCGTGCGGCCGTCCTTGGTGACCTCGCGGTAGCCCATGAGCTCGCCGTCGACCCGGACGCGGCCGCCCGTGATCTCCTCGAGCTCGTTGACGCAGCGCAGCAGCGTCGACTTGCCCGAGCCCGACGGGCCGAGCACGACGCACACCGAGCCGCGCGCGACCTCGAGGTCCACGCCCTTGAGCACGTGCAGCTCGCCGAACATCTTGTGCAGGCCCTCGACCTGCACCATCGGGGCGGCGTCGGTGGAGCGGCCCGCCTCCGGGGAGGTCCGGGGCGCCGCGGATGCCGTGTCGTGCGTCCCGCTCACGGGGTCACCTCCAGGAAGGGGTCGTCCTTCGTCGTGCCGGACGCGGCGATGAGGTCCTGCCGGTTCGGCTTGCGCCCGCGCCCGCCCGGGCCGCGCCCGCGGCGCCGCGTCGGCGTCTGCGTGCCGAACCCGCGGCCGTAGTACCGCTCCACGTAGTGCTGGCCGACCATGAGGACGCTCGTGATGAGCAGGTACCAGATGGCGGCGACCATGAGCAGCGGGATCGGCAGGAAGAGGCGGTTGCCGATCGCGTTCGTCGAGTACTGCAGGTCGAGCGTGAACGGCACCGCGAGGACGAGCGACGTCGTCTTGAGCATGGAGATCGTCTCGTTGCCCGTGGGCGGCACGATCACGCGCATGGCCTGGGGCAGCACGATGCGCGTGAGGATCTTGCCGTCCTTCATGCCGAGCGCCTTCGCGGCCTCGGTCTGGCCCGGGTCGACCGACCCGAGGCCCGCGCGCACGATCTCCGCGAGGTACGCCGCCTCGTTGAGCGAGAGCCCGATGAGCGCGCACACGAACGCGGTGAACAGGTCCGCCGTGCGGAACTCGAAGAACTCCGGCCCGAACGGGATGCCGAGGCTCAGGCGCGGGTAGAGCACCGAGATGAGGCCCCAGAACACGAGCTGCGTGTAGATCGGGGTGCCGCGGAAGAACCAGATGTAGCCCCAGCTCACCGACCGCATGACGGGGTTGTCCGAGCGCCGCATGATCGCGAGGAGCACGGCGAGGACGATCGCGATGAGCATCGAGCCGAACGTCAGCACGAGCGTCCAGCCGACGCCGCGCACGACCGTCACGTCGCGGAAGTACAGCCAGACGACGTCCCACCGGAACTTCTCGTTCGTCAGCAGGGCGTTGGCCGCCATCGCGGCGAGCACGAGCAGCAGGGCGGCGGAGATCCACCGCCCGGGCCGGGGGACGGGGACGGCGTGGATGCGGTCGGGGACCGGGTCGTCGGCCGGTCCGGCGGCGGCGCCGCGGGGGGAGCTACCGGTCGTCATGGTGCACCTCGGGGGGTCGGGGCTCGGGGGACGAGCCGGGCCGCGCGATCGTCGTCGTCCGCGCGGTCGTCCCGGCCGCCGGCCGCGGGCGCCGGGTGGGCGCCCGCGGGGCGGCGGGACGGACGGGGGCTGGCGAGGGGGCAGTCAGCCGACGGACGGGTTGAGCTCGGCGGTCTCCAGGGCCGCGTCGCCGCTGCCCCAGGCCCCGAGGATCTCCTCGAGCTGGCCGCTGTCCATGAGCGACTGCAGGGCTGCCTGGATCGCGGCGGCGAGCTCCGTGTCGTCCTTCGCGACGACGACGCCCTGCGGCGCGCTGTCGAACACGTCGCCGAGCTGCTCGAGCTGGCCGCCCGTCTGCTCGACGGCGTAGCCGATCACCGGCGAGTCGGCGTAGAGGACCTGCGCCTTGCCGCCCGCGACGTTCGTCGTGGCGTCGGACTGCGAGTCGTACTGGAGGATGTCGATCTTCTCCTCGCCGGCGTCGGTGCACGCCTGGCTCTGCACGGCGATGTCCTCGTCCTGGACCGTGCCCGTCTGCACGGCGACGGTCACGCCGCACAGGCTCTCGGGGTCGATGTCGTCCGGGTTGCCCGACGCGACCGCGTAGGCGGAGCCCGCGTTGAGGAAGGCGATCATGTTCGCCTCCTGCATGCGCTCCTCCGTGATGGTGAACGAGGAGATCCCGGCGTCGTACTTGGTGCCGAGCGCGGGGATGATCGCCGGGAAGTCGGCCGACTGGACCTCGACGTCGAGCCCGAGCGTCGCGCCGACGGCCTTGATGACGTCGATGTCGAACCCGATGGGCGTCTTGCCGTCGGCGTCGATGAACTCGGCGGGCGCGTACTCGGTGTTCGAGCCGACGACGAGCGTCCCCGCGGACGCGACGTCCTCGGGCAGGAGCGCGGCGGCCGCGTCGTCGACCTCGACGGTCGACGGGTCGAACGAGGGCGCTGCCGACGTCTCGTCACCGGAACCCGACGTGCTGCCGTCCGTCCCGGTCTGGGACGCGTCGGTGCACGCGGCGAGCAGGAGGGTGCTCGTCGCGGCGAGCGCGACGAGACCGGTGAGGGGGAGCTTGCGCGGGGTCGTACGCATGGTGTCTCCGATCGGTGGGGGCCGGGCAGGGGCAGCGTAGACACCGATCGTCTCCGTCGTGTTACGTCAGCACCCGGCCCGTGAGGGCAGAGGAACGTACGGGGAACAGAGGACCCGGCGGTGCGCGGCACCTGCGCACGAGTGTGGGGCCGTTCGGCCCCGCTCACCAAACCGGCGGGGACATCGAGGCCGAACCGTGACGAACCGCACCCGCCCTCGGCGCGGACCGGCGCGGGCTACGTGTCGCGTGCGGCGGGCGCCTCGTCCTCGCGGTGGTCGTCCTCGTCCCCGGGCGGGTAGTCCGCCCGCTCGGGCTGGGCGCGCAGTCGCAGGATCGCGACGAGCAGCCCGCCCCACACGACGACGATCGCGAGCACGAGCAGGATCACGGCCGAGGTGGTCATCGGGTCTCCTCCCCGTCGGCACCGGTCGGGGCAGTCGTGCGGCCAGCCGTCCCGCGGCCCGACGGCGCCCGGCCCGGTCCTGCAGAGGCGTCACCCGGCGGGTACGGCGGCCAGGGGACGAAGTCGTCGGGGCTGCGGCGCCAGCGCATCGCCGTGAGCACGAGCGCGGCGAGCACCATGAACGCGATCGCGCCCCACCCGACGAGCGCGAGGTACCACGCGGGGTACCCCTCGTAGCCGTCGACGACGAGCGTGACGATCCTGGACACGAGCATGTAGCCGAGCACGAGCGGTGCCAGCACGGCGACGAGCACCTGCCACCAGGGGCCGAGGCGGAACGTCGAGACGGCGTTGAGGTGGTAGCGCAGCTCCGGTCCGCGCCGCAGCACCCACAGCACGAGGACGGTCATGAGCACGGCGGACCCCACGATGCCGACGTTGTTGGCCCACTGGTCGGCGGTGTCGAGGGCGACGAGGCCGGTGGTGGTGGAGAAGAGCAGGACCGAGATGACCGCGCTCACGACGCCGAGGCGCACGGACGCCTGCCGCGGCGTCCAGCCGAACTTCTCCTGGAACCCCGCGGACACGACCTGGAGGATGGACAGGAGCGACGTGAACCCCGCCATGGCGAGGGACCCGAAGAACAGCGCACCGAAGATCGGGCCGCCCGGCATCTGCGACACGATCGCGGGGAACGTGACGAACGAGAGGATCGGCCCGCTGATGCCCTCGAGCTCCCCCACGCCGACCCCCTGCTCGTGCGCGAGGAAGCCCAGCGTCGCGAAGACGCCGATGCCGGCGAGGATCTCGAACGAGGAGTTGGAGAACGCGACGACGAGCCCCGGCGTCGTGAGGTTGGACCGGCGCCGGCGGTAGGACGCGTACGTGACCATGATCCCGAACGCGATCGACAGCGAGAAGAAGATCTGGCTGTAGGCGGCGATCCACACGTTGGCGTCGCCGAGCGCCGACCAGTCCGGCGTGAACAGCGCGTTCAGCCCGTCCGCCGCGCCTTCGAGGAACAGCGAGCGCACCACGAGCACCGCGAACGCCACGACGAGCAGCGGCAGGAACACGGTGTTCGCGCGCTGCACGCCCTTCGCCACGCCGAGCGCGAGGACGACGATCGTCACGACCCAGACCGCGACCAGCGGCACGAGCACCGCCGGGACGAACTCGAGGCTCACGCCCGGGTCGGCGAGCCGGAGGTAGTCGCCCGTGAAGAACGCGGCCGGGTCGTCGCCCCAGCGCAGGTCGAACGAGAAGACGAAGAAGCTCACGGCCCACGCGATGACCGCGGTGTAGTAGAGCGCGATGACGAAGCAGATCATCACCTGGAACCAGCCCAGGCCCTCGAGCCACCGCGCGATCCGCCGGAACGCCGTCGGGGCCGAGCCGCGGAAGCGGTGCCCGATCGCGTAGTCGAGGAACAGGATGGGGATGCCCGCGGTGAGCAGGGCGACGAGGTACGGCACGAGGAACGCCCCGCCCCCGTTCTCGTACGCCACGCCGGGGAACCGCCAGATGTTCCCCAGCCCGACCGCCGAGCCGATGGCCGCGATGATGAAGCCGACCTGCCCGGTCCACTCCTCGCGCGGCTTCTGCGTCGCGGGCTCCCCGCCCGCCGTGCCGGTCGCTGCCACAGTTCTCCTCGGTACCTCTGTCGTGCCGTGCCCGCGCGGGCGCCGTGCGGATCGGCGCGGCGGCGAGCCTCTCGGTGCTCGGACGACCGTAGCGACCGGTCGCGCACCGTGCGAGCCGGGGCGCGGCGCTCAGCCCGCGAGCAGACGCTCGACGTACCCGCCGAGGAAGCGGCTCTGCGAGTCGTAGCGCTGCGCGAGCGCGCCGAAGTCGTCGACGCGCGGGTAGAGCGCCGCGACGGAGCCCGGGTCGTGGACGAGCGCGTGCGAGAGCTTGCCCCAGTGCGGGCGCGCGCCCAGCGGGAGCAGCGCGGCCTCGACGTCGGGCAGGACGCGCGCGACGTCGTCGGGCAGGGGCTTCCACGTGAGGTGCACGCCGACGGTCGGGCCGTCGAACGGGCTGAGCCACAGCGGCTCGGGGTCGGGCGCGACCGTGCGGATCTCCCCCACCTGGAGCAGCGGGGTGACGCGCGGGCCGAGGTCGCGCATCGCGGCGAACGCCTCCTGGGCCCGGGCGCGCGGCACGAGGTACTCCGACTGCAGCTCGGCGCCGTTGCTCGGCGTGAAGTCGAGCCGGAAGTGCGGCAGCCGCTCGTTCCACGGGCCGGGCTCGCCGAGCTGCGGCGTGCAGTGCACGGGGTCGATGCCGGGCAGGGGGTGCAGCATCGTCGTGGCGGGTGTCGCCCCGAAGAGGTCCGCCCGCGCCGCGCCGGCCTCCCCCGGGGTGAGGCGCGACTTGCGCCAGACCTGCTGGACGCCGTCGGGCCCCCAGTCCGTGAAGAGGCTCACCGAGTACGCCGACGCGGTGATCTCGTCGTAGTGCGCCGTCACCGCGTCCCACGGCAGCCCGACGTGCACGTCCTGGCGCACGTCGAACGTCGGGACCGTCTCCAGCTCGACGCGCGTCACGACGCCCAGCGCCCCGAGCGCCACGACCGCGCCGGGGAGGTCCGCGTCGCCGCGCCGCAGCGTCCGGCGCTCGCCGTCGCCCGTGACCAGCTCCAGCCCGACGACGGCGCTCGCCAGCGAGCCGACCGCGTCGCCCGAGCCGTGGGTCGCCGTCGCGACCGACCCCGCGACCGAGATGTGCGGGAGCGACGCGAGGTTCGCGAGCGCCCGCCCCGCCGCCTGGACGTGCCGCGTCACGTCGCCGTACCGCAGGCCCGCCGCGACCGACACCACGCCCGAGGCGGGGTCGACCTCGACGGGGGCGCGGCCGTCGTCGTACCGGTCGAGGACGACGTGCGTGCCCGTCGTGTCCGCGACGTCCCCGAACGAGTGCCGCGACCCCAGGGCCTTGACGCGCGCCGACCGCCGCACGACGTCGGCCAGCTCCTCCGGGTTCGCGGGGTGCGCGACCCCGGAGGACCCGTAGGTGAGGTTCCCGGCCCAGTTCGCGAGACGCGGAGCGCCAAAGTCCGTCACGCCCACCACCTTGCCACCCTCTAGCCCGCCCGCCCCCGTCGAGCACGGGGTCGGCGACCGTCTCGGGGCCGATCCGGTCGCGGATCCCGTGCTCGGCGGCTCGTCACGCGAGGAGCGTGCCCCAGTGGGCGCGGACCGCGTCCACCTGGGCGACGAACGCCGCCTCCTCCGCGGGCGACGGCGCGCGGCGCCACTGCGGCTCGACGACGACGTCACGTGTCCCGACGACCCAGCGCCACCGCCCGACGACGACGCCGTCGACCGCGACGGCATGGATGAAGGACCCGAGCCGGTCGCCGAGGTCGACGCCGTCGGCCACGACGATCCTGCGCGACTCGCCGAAGGACTGGAAGAGCTCGTCGTAGCTCTGCAGCAGGTCGACGACCGGCCGGGCGGGGTCACCGTCGGGCGCGAGCGCACCGACGAGCGGCGCGGGGTCGAGCACCCGGTCGCCGGGGTCCGCGAGCCGCCAGAGCGTCAGCCCGTCGAGCGCACCCGCCCCGGGCACGGCCACGACCTCGTCGTCGAGCAGGTCGAGCGCGCGCCGCACGTCGGTGAGCGTGAAGCCCGACCACTGCGCGACGTCCTTGACCGTCGCGTACGCGCGGCTCGCGAGGTAGCGGCGCAGGAGCTCGACGAGAGCGGCGTCCCGGTCGAACCGCTCGCCGAGCGGCCCGTAGCCGGGCGGGACGCGGTCGTCGAACGCGGCGTACGTCTGCTGCTTGCCGTCGAGCGGCCCGCTGACCAGCAGCCGGTCGAGCTCGGCGCGCATGAGCACGTAGCCGAGCGCGATGCCCTCGAGCGGGCGGCCGTGCGCGGCGAGCAGCCCCGCGAGCTCGCGGCGCGTGCGGGGCCGCTCCTGCACGGCCGCGACGACGAGGTCGGTCTCCGGCCCGTGCCCGGCGGTCCCCACCTGCCGGTACAGCGTCCCGTTGGCCTGGTGGACGCGGGGCGCGCTGAGCTCGAGGAGCCAGCGCGCGTCGTCGGGCCGGACGAGGTGCCAGGTGGGCCGCAGCACGTGCGTGCGCAGCACCTCCCCGCGGTCGCACCCGGCGACCGCGCCGGCCGCCCCGGGCCGCGCGTCGGGCCGCAGCCGCCGTGTGAGGCCCCACAGGGCGGGGTGGAACTCCTGCCCCTGCACCGCCACGAGGTGCCCGACGGCGGTCGGCACGTCGGGCAGGTCGGGCGAGCGGAGCCGCTGCGCGGCGAGGCGCGCCGCGAGGACGCGGCGTCCGTCGACCGCCTCGGTGCTCACGACCCCGCCCCGGTCACGACGGTCGCACCACCCGGGTCACGAGGCCACCAGGTCGGTGGCGACGACGTCGGTCCCCGTCACCGCGACGCGCACGCCGCCCTCGACGGCGGACACGGAGTCGAGCGCGACGCCGTCGGGCAGGTCGAGCGGCACGCGCAGGTCGGACAGCGCGCTCGAGAGCCCGGACGGCAGGTCGTCGACCGAGACCGTGCCGAGGCCGGTGCGGACGGCGACGACGTCGACGGCGAGCTCGGCCGGCCCGGACACGCGCGGCGTCACGTCGACGGTGATCGTGGTGCCCAGCAGCTCGAAGCCCAGGGACAGCACGCCGCCGGTCGCGGTCACGCCGACGTCGAGACCGCTCTGCTCGGCGACGACCTGCTGCAACGACTCCGCCGCGATGACGCCCGACGCCGTGCCGGACGCGATCCGGTACGGCTCCGACGTGCTCACGCCGTCGGCCTCGACCTGGAGGTCGGAGATCGCGTAGCCGCCGAACGACGCGGAGTCCGCGGAGCCCGTGACGTGCGTCAGCGAGCCGCGCACGAGCTGCGTGAGGAACGGGAAGCCGGTGATGTCGATCTGGGCGCCGGACACGTCGTCGGCCTGCTGCTCGAACGCCGTGACCGCCCCGCGCTCGGCGGCACGCACCGCCACCCGGTCGGCCACGACGGCGACCGCCACGAGCACCACGAGCGTCACGAGCAGGCCCACCAGTCGCTTCATGCGCCCCACCCTAGGTCCGCCGACCACGACCTTGCCGTCGTTCTGACGCTCGTGGCGCCGACAAGGTCGTGCTCGACGCGGGGTGTCGTCGTTCTCGGCCCGGACGTAGATTCCGAGCATGACCTCTCCTCGGCACCCCTTCCGCATCGGCGTCCAGCTCCAGCCGCAGCACGCCGACTACGCCCAGATCCGCGACGCCGTGCTGCGCGCGGAGGACCTGGGCGTCGACGTCATCTTCAACTGGGACCACTTCTTCCCGCTCACGGGCGACCCCGACGGCAAGCACTTCGAGTGCTGGACCATGCTCGGGGCGTGGGCCGAGCAGACCGAGCGCGTCGAGATCGGCGCCCTCGTCACGTGCAACAGCTACCGCAACCCGGACCTCCTCGCCGACATGGCGCGGACGGTCGACCACATCAGCGGCGGTCGTCTGATCCTCGGGATCGGGGCGGGCTGGTTCGAGAAGGACTACGACCGGTTCGGGTACGAGTTCGGCACCGCGGGCGGCCGCATCGCCGACCTCGCCGCGGCGCTCCCGCGCATCAAGGCCCGCTGGGCGGCGTCGAACCCGGCTCCGACCCGGGACATCCCGGTGCTCGTCGGCGGGGGCGGCGAGCGCAAGACGCTGCGCGTCGTCGCGGAGCACGCGGACGTCTGGCACTCGTTCGGCGACGCGGAGACGCTCGCGCGCAAGAGCGCGATCCTCGACGAGCACGGCGCGGCCGTGGGTCGCGACACCGCCGCGCTCGTCGAGCGCTCGGTCGCCGTGTCCCGGCCGCCGGCGGAGTCCGCGGACGCGCTCGTCGCCGCGGGCGCGACCCTGTTCACCGTCGGCACGAGCGGGCCCGACTACGACCTGTCCCTCGTGCGCGAGTGGATCACCTGGCGCGACGCCCAGGGCTGACGCCGGCGCTGCCCGCGCCGCCGGGGTGCCGAGCACGGGGTTGCTGTCGCTCCGACGCCCAGGACGACAGCAACCCCGTGCTCGGCGGGACGGTCTGGTCAGAAGAGGGCTCGCGCCAGGTTCGACAGGGCCGCGTGGACCTCCGAGCGCAGGCCGTCGTCGGCTGCGACAACCGCCACGCCGACGCCGACCACGACGAGCAGGAGCCCTGCGCGCCACCACCACGGCGACCGGTGCACCGTCCGCCCTCCCGTCCTGTCGCTCTCGTCCCGTCGCTCTCGTCCCCGCCGTCAGTACGACAGTGTGCGCCAGGGCGACGACTCGGTGTCGACCAGCCGCCGGACGGCGCGTCCGATGACGCCGAGCGCGCCGCACCTGCACGACGCCGCGCTCACCCTCGCCGACGAGCTCGACGACCGGCTGGAGCACGCGCGGGCCCGGCGCGGGCTGCCGCCGCCCGGGCCGACCGCGCCTGACCCGCCGCACGTCTCAGCATCCGATCACGTACGCCGTGCGGGAACACGCGCCGCACCACCGGTGGTTGCCGCTGTCATGGCCTCCACCCCACCCGCGACCCCGGCGCCGACCGCGCCCGTCGCCACCCGCCCGGGCACCGCACCCTCCCCGACCCCCGAGGCCCGCACCGGGCGCATCAGCGCCGGTCTCGTCCTGCTGCTGTCCGCGCTCACCGCCGTCGGGCCGCTGACGATCGACCTCTACCTCTCCGCGTTCCCGCGCATCGTGGACGAGCTCGGCACGACCGAGTCCCGCGTCCAGCTCACCCTCACCGCGACCCTCGCGGGCCTCGCCCTCGGCCAGCTCCTCATCGGGTCGGTCTCGGACGCGGTCGGTCGCCGCGCTCCCCTGCTGGTGTCGCTCGCGGTGTACGTGGCGGCGTCCGTCGGGATCGTCTTCGCCGGCTCGGTCGCCGCGCTCACGGGCCTGCGGTTCGTCCAGGGCCTCTCCGCGGCGGCCGGGATGGTGCTGTCCATGGCGATCGTGCGCGACTCGTTCGAGGGCTACCAGATCGGCAAGGTCATCGCGCGGCTCATGCTCGTCGTGGGCGTCGCGCCCATCCTCGCGCCGACCATCGGCGCGCAGTTCCTGCGCCTCGGGTCGTGGCGCGGCATGTTCGTCGCGCTCGCCGTCGTGGGGGCCGTGCTCTTCGTGCTCGTGCTCCTGCGGCTGCGCGAGACGCTGCCCGTCGAACGCCGCCGCAGCGGCGGCACGGTCGCGGCCCTGCGCTCGTACGGCTCGCTCCTCGGGGACTGGTCGTTCATCGGCCTCGCGCTCATCGCCGGCTTCTACATGGCCGCGATGTTCACCTACATCTCCGCGTCGACGTTCGTGTTCCAGGACTTCTACGGGATGTCTGCGCAGCAGTACGCGATCGTCTTCGGCGTGGGCGCGGTGTCCGTGACGGCGGGCAGCCAGATCAACGGCGCGCTCGTCGGGCGCGTCACGCCCGAGCGGATCCTCCAGGGTGCGGTCGCGGCCGGGTTCGTCCTCTCGGGCGGGCTCCTCGTCGCCGCGCTCGCCGGGGGCGGGCTCGCGTGGCTCGTCCCGCTCATCGTGCTCACGCTCGGCACCGCGGGCTTCGTCATGCCGTCCGTCCCGGCCATCGCGCTCGAGCGCAACGCGCACCGCGCCGGCAGCGCCGCGGCCCTCATCGGCGCGTTCCAGTTCGGCGTCGGGGCGGTCGTCGCGCCGGTGACCGGCCTGCTCGGCGGGTCTCCGCCGGTGACCATGGCCGCCGTGATGTTCGGCGTCGTCGTGGTCGCGGGCGTCGTGCTGCTCGGCCTGCGGCACACGTTCGGCGCACCGCTCCCGGCCGACGCCGCGGGCTCCCTCGGTACGCCCGACCCCGCCGTCGCTGTCCCCACCCCGGCCACAGACCTCCCGGACGCTCCCGTCGGGGCTACCCTCCCGTCCGCCGACGCGCCCCACGACGGCGCCGTCTCGGCTGCCGACGCTCCCCACGACACCGCGGCGCTCGCCGGCGCGACGGCGCCGACGAACCGGCGGGCCTGACGGCTGACCACGGCCCTGCCGCCCGCTGAGCACGGGGTCGTCGACCGGATCTCGCGGATGTCGGTCGCTGATCCCGTGCTCGGCGGACGAGGCGCGGGCGGGTGGGGGTCCGGGCAGGATGGGCGGGTGACGCCTGACGACCCCGCCTACCCGCTCGCGGCCCGGACGGCGCCGACGCTCGCGGCGCTGGACGCCCACCTCGTCGAGTGCCGGGCGTGCCCGCGGCTCGTGGCCTGGCGCGAGCACGTCGCCGACGTCAAGCGGGCATCGTTCCGCGACGACGACTACTGGGCCCGCCCCGTCCCCGGTTTCGGTGACGAGCGCGCGGGGATCGTCGTCGTCGGGCTCGCGCCCGCCGCGCACGGGGCCAACCGCACAGGACGCATGTTCACGGGCGATCGCAGCGGCGACTTCCTCTTCGCCGCCATGCACCGCACGGGCCTGGCCAACCAGGCGACGTCGGTCTCCGCCGACGACGGCCTCCGCCTCACCGGGATCCGCGTCACCGCGCCGGTGCGGTGCGCGCCCCCGGACAACAAGCCGACTCCGGAGGAACGCCGCCGCTGCGGCCCGTACCTCGCGCGCGAGGTCGAGCTGCTGGGCGCGACGGTGCGGGTCGCCGTCGTCCTCGGCGGCTTCGGGTGGCAGGCGCTGCTCTCGACGCTCGCCGAGCAGGGCTGGGCCGTGCCGCGTCCGCGGCCCCGGTTCGCGCACGGTGCGGAGGTGACGCTGCGCCGGGCCACCCCTCGCCCCACTCCGGGGGCGTCCCTCCCCGGCGTCGTGCCCGACGGCGGCCCCCCGCCCCCGGAGCAGACCCTCACCCTGCTGGGGTGCTTCCACGTGAGCCAGCAGAACACGTTCACCGGCCAGCTCACCCCGCAGATGCTCGACGACGTGCTGCTCCGGGCGCGCGAGCTCGCGGGCCTCGGCGCACCGGCCTGACGTGCGCGCGCTCGCGACCGCGCACGGTGGCGAGCCGCCGGACTCTCCGGGCCGCGAGCCCCGACCGCCGCTAGCGGGCGGCGGTGGCCGGGGACTGGCGGCGCGGTGCGTCGGCCCAGCGGCGGCGCTCCGCCACGCGCGGGGCGACGCGGCCGACGAGACGGAGCTGCTCCCGGCGCGCGATGACCTCCATGCGCCGCAGCTCGCGCTCGAGCGGGGACGATGCTACTGACATTGCTGCTCTCCTTCGACGGCTCCCGGACGACGCCGCCGGACGCGGCCGTTCCCGGGAGAGGACGCGACGACGGCGGGCCGTCGCACTGCTCCTCGAAGAGGGACGGACACGGGGCCGGTTCGTGACATCCCGTCCCGTCCGGCCGAGCCGTGAGCGGCAAACCTGCGCCCCGCGCCGGGGGTCCTGCGCCTCTCAGCCCTGAACCGTGAACCCCAGCCCTCGAGCCCCAAGCCCCAAGCCCCAACCCCCAAGCGACCTTCGGGGACGCGCGCGCCGGCTATGCCGTCGGGAGGGCGGACTCCTCGTACTGCTCGACGAACTCCCCCGTCGGCGGGATGGGCGTGATGACGTCCACGAGCACCCCGTTCGGGTCGGCCGTGATGAAGTGCCGCTGCCCGAACGCCTCGTCGCGCAGCGAGCGCAGGATCGGCAGTCCCGCGGCGACGAGGCGCGCGTGCACGGCATCGACGTCCTCGACCTCGATGTTGAGCAGGAGCCCGCCCGCGCGACCCCGGCCGCTCTCCGGGATCGTCTCGTGGTCGCCGTCGAGCACGGCGAGGTTCACCGACGCGTCGTGCGCGGACTGGAGGTGGACGTACCAGTCGCTCGTGAAGAGCGGCCGGAAGTCCAGGTGGTCGCGGTAGAACGCGACGGTCCCTGCGACGTCGCCGGTCATGAGCACCGGGTACCAGCTCGTGATGCGCACGGTCTTCTCCTCGTCGTCGGCGACCGGGTGGTCGCAGAAACAAACAGGCTGTATGTATCGAGGATGGCCTACAGTCTGTCGGTATGCAAGAGCGCCGCCGGACCAACGCCGAACGCACCCACGCGACCCGCGCTGCCCTGGTCGCGGCCGCGCGCGACCTCTTCGTCCGCGCCGGGTACGCCGCGACGTCGACGCCCCAGATCGCCGCCGCCGCGCACGTCACGCGCGGCGCGCTGTACCACCACTACGCCGACAAGCAGGACCTCTTCCGCGCCGTCGCCGAGGCCGAGGCGGAAGCGGTCGCCCGGGAGATCGAGGAGCGCACCGCCGCGGATCCCGGCACGGCAGCCGCGGAACGACCGGACACGCCGGACACCCCATACGGCCCGGACGCCCCGGACGCCCCGGACGCCCCGGACGCCCCGGACGCCCCGGACGCCCCGGACGCCCGCGCGATGCTCGTGGAGGGTGCGCGCGCCTACCTCGACGCGATGGGTGAACCCGGCCGCACGCGGCTCCTCCTCGTCGATGCACCCGCCGTGCTCGGCCCCGCAGAGGCCGACGCGCTCGACGCCCGCCACGCGCGCCGCACCCTGCGGGAAGGGCTCGGCGCGGCGCTCGGCGCCCAGCCCGGCGGGGGCAGCGCGAGCAATGGCTCCGGCGCGGACGACGACGTTCCCGGCCCGAGGGCCGGTGACGGCCGGGGCGCCGGACGCGGCCGGGGCGACGGGTCCGCCGTCGACGACGTCGCGCGAGGCGAGGGGTCCGCCGTCGGCCGGAGCGAGCCCAGCGACGTCGCACGAGACCTCGCGGACGAGGAACGTCTCGACGCGCTGACGCTCCTGCTGTCCGCGGCGTTCGACCGCGCCGCCCTCGCGCTCGACGCGGGCGCGCCGCCGGGACCGTTGCGGGCTGCCGTGACCGAGCTCGTCGACCGCGTGTGCGCGCCGTCACCAGGACCGCGCCCTCGGTCCTGACGGACGGCGCAGCCCTGGTCAGGCCCGCACGCTGAGCGTGCTGCCGCCGCCGGGGAGGCGGCGGACCTCGACGCGCTCCGCGACGGACTGCTTGAGCGCCTCGACGTGGGAGACGACGCCCACGACGCGCCCGCCCGCGCGGAGCCGGCCGAGCGCCGCGAGGACGGCCTCCAGCGTCTCGGGGTCGAGGCTGCCGAAGCCCTCGTCGACGAACAGCGTCCCGAGCTCGATGCCGCCCGCCTCGGCCGTGACGACGTCCGCCAGCCCGAGGGCGAGACACAGCGACACGTAGAACGTCTCCCCGCCGGACAACGTGCGCGGGTCGCGCTCGCGCTCCGTCACGTGGTCGAGCACCTTCATCGCGAGGCCGCGCTTGTGCGCCCGCACGTCCTCCCGCGTCGCGCTGCGCACGAGCTCGTACCGCCCCGACGACATCTCGGCGAGGCGCTCGTTCGCCGCCGCGACCACGTCCTCGAACCGCTGCACGAGCACGAACGTCGCGAGCGAGAGCGCGTGCGCGTTGTCGCCCGTGCCCGACGCGAGCGCCGCCATGCGCACGACCGGTCCCGCCGCGTCCCGCGCCGCCGTCCAGGCGTCGACCGCCGCACCGACGGCCTCGGCCGCCGTCCGGGCCTCCTCGGCCCGGCGGGCGACGAGCTCGTGCTGCCGCGCCGCGGCTCCGGCCACCGCCTCTGCCTCGGCGACGGCGGCGCGCGCGCCCGCGACGTCGGCCCGTGCGTCCTCGGGCAGGTCGGCGAGCGCCGGGTCCGCGAGGCCGGTCGCCGTCGCGGTCCGCGCGGCGTCGTGCTCCGCGACGCGCTGAGAGAGCGCGTGCCGCTCGGCGTCGTCGAGCACCGCGGCGAGCGCCTCGGCCGCGTCCGCGAACCCGGACCGTGCGACGAGCGCGGCGACGTCGGCCGCACGCTCCTCGCACGCCCGCTGCGCCGCGGCGACGGCGCTGCCCGCGTCCGCGAGCGCGTCGATCGTGCGCACCCGGCCCTCCAGCGCGGCCGCGAGGACGGCGACGGGGTTGCGCGCGCCGCCCTCGTCGGCGAGCGGGTCGGGCAGGTCCACGAGATCCACGAGCGGGCCCGCCGCGTCGAGCTCGGCGCGGATCTCGGCCCGGTCGCGCGCGAGGGCCGCCTCGGTCTCCTCGAGCCGCGCGGTCGTGCCCGCGACCGCTTCGGCGAGCCCGGCCGCCCGGGTCTCCAGCGCACGCGTCTCCGCGTCCAGCTCCTCGAGCTCGCGCTCGGCCTCGGCGCGCTCACGCTCCGCGGCGCGCGCGGCGGCCACCAGCTCCTCCGCGTCCGCGACCCGCTGCCCGGCCTCCTGCGGGGTCAGCCCGTCGGCGTCCCGACGGCGGGCCTCGCACCGCTCGGCGAGCACCTGCGCCCGGGCCGAAACGTCGTGCAGCAGGCGCTCGGCGTCCGCGCGCTCCCGCTCGGCGCGCTCGACGTCCTCGACCGTCGGGTGGTCCTCGGCGAGCGGCGCCGGGTGCGGGTGCTCGGCCCCGCCGCACACCGGGCACGGCTCGCCGACGGCGAGGCCCGCGGCGAGCTCCCCGGCCAGACCCGCGATGCGCGCGGCCCGCAACCGGGCCTCGTGCTCCACCGCCTCGTGCGCCCGGGCCGCGGCCCGCGCCCGCTCGGCGTGCGCCTCGGCCGCCTCGGTCGCGAGCGCCGCCGTCTGGCGCGCCGCCTCCTCGACCGCCCGGGCGCGGTCCGCCCGCTCGCGGAGCACCCCGAGCTCGCCCGCGGCCTCGGCGAGGGACGCGACCCGCGCGCGCACGGCGTCGCGGCGCGCCGGACGCGCGTCGAGCTCGGCCAGCACGCGACCGCGCTCCTCCGTCGCCTGCGCGACCTCCTTTCGCCCGTCGGCGAGCTCGCGGTCGCGCGCGGGCAGCGACGCCCCCACCGGGACGAGCCGCGCCACGCGGACGGCCGCCGTCGCGACGTCGGCGCGCAGGGCCTCGAGCGTCGTCGGGTCGGCGTCGGCGAGGACGGCGGGCGCCCCGGTGCGCGCGAGCGCGAGCCGGTCGAGCGCGGCGCGCAGGGTCTGCTCGGCGCGTGCGAGGCCCTGGGCGGCCGGAGCGACGACCGCGGCACGTGCCGCCGCGTCCGCCCGACGGCGACACTCGGCCACCGCCGCCTCCTCCCCGTCGAGGCGTGCCGCGTCGGCCCGCAGCCGGGCTCGCCGCTCCAGCGCGTCGTGCCGGGCGCGCTCGTGCTCGAACCGCTCACGCGCGGCGGCGAGCGTCGCGTCGGCCCCCGCCGCACCCTCGGCCAGCGCCGTGGCCTCGGTGTCGAGGCGCCCGACGTGCGCGACGGCGAGCGCGTGCACGCCCGGCGCCGCCTCCGCAGCGGCCGGGGCGTCGTCGTCCGCCCTCCGCAGCCGGTCGTCGTCGTCCGCCGCCTCGCGCAGCCGCCGCGCGTCGTCGGGCCCGAGCCCGGCGGCCCCCGCGAACCGCTCCGCCGCGCCCACGACGCCCTGCCGCGCGGCGTCCGTGCGCGAGCGCGCCGCGCGCGCGAGCTCCGCCAGGCGCGCCGCGGCGCGGTGGTAGAGCTCCGTGCCGAAGACCTTCTGGAGCAGCACGGCCCGGTCCTCGGGCTTCGCGCGCAGGAACGTCGCGAACTCGCCCTGCGGCAGCACGACCGTCTGCACGAGCTGGCGCCGGTCGAGGCCCACGAGCCGGCGGATCTCGTCGCCCGCCTCGTCGAGCCGTGCGGAGAGCAGCTCACCCGCGGCGTCCTCGACCGCGTCCGGCGCGTCGGTGGGCGGCACCTCGGCGAGCCGCCAGAGCCGCACCGAGGCCTGCTGGGTCGTGGTGCCGGTGCCGCGCTTCTTGGGGCGGCGGTACTCGGGCGTGCGCCGGACGCGGAAGACCCCCGCCGGGACCTCCAGCACGAGGTCGACGTACGACTCGACGTCCGGTCCCGCGAACGCCGAACGGAGACGGTCGTCGCTCGCGGCGTCGGAGGCGACCTTGCCGTAGAGCGCGAACACGATCGCGTCGATGATCGTGGACTTGCCCGCGCCCGTCGGCCCCTCGAGGAGGTAGATCCCGGACGCGCCGAGCGCCGCGAGGTCGACGTGGTGGCGGCCCGCGAACGGGCCGATCGCCTGGAAGGTCAGGGAGTGCAGGTGCATCAGGCGCTGCGCTCCTCGGCGAGCGCGAGCTCGAACGCCTCGCGCAGCACGACGACCTCCGCGTCGCTGGGGGCGTGGCCGGAGACGTGCTCGACGAAGTCGCGCGCGACGTCCAGCGGGTCGCGCCCCGGCCCGACGGCGGTCACGACCTCCCGCTCGGCGACGCGCGGCGGGCGGTGCGTCACCTGGAGCGCGTGCGGGAACCGGGACCGGACGCGGGCGTACAGCTCGGCGGGCCGGACCGGGTCCGTCACGACGACGCGCAGCCAGTCGTCGACGTGCGGCTCGCCCGCCTCCCCGAGCAGCTCGTCGAGCGGGCCGGTCACCTCCGCGAGGCGGCGCGGCACGGGAGCGGGGACGAGCTCGACCGCCGCGTCGGCGTCCGTGCGGAGCCGGTCGACGTCGACGAGCGCGGTGGACTTGCGCTGGTGCAGCTCCGAGAAGGAGAACGCGAGGGGCGAGCCCGAGTAGCGGGCGACGGTCGCCACGCCGCCCCCGGGCTCCCCGCCGCCGACCTCCGGGACGGTGACCCGCTGCGGCCCGTGGAGGTGGCCGAGCGCCACGTAGTCCACCCCGCGGCCCGCGAACGCGGCGGCCGGGACGGCGTCGACGCCGCCGACGCGGATGTCGCGCTCGGAGTCCGACGCCAGGCCACCCACGACGAACGCGTGCCCCACGACGACCGCCCGCACCCCCGGGTCCGCGGCGCGGCGCCGCGCGAGGTCGGCGCCTACCCGGCGCAGGGCCGCCCCCATGACGGCCTCGTGGGACCGCGCGAGCGGCCGCGGCCTCACCGGGTCGCCGCCCACACCTTCGGCGCCCGGAGCGTCGGCGTCCGGCGCGTCCGCGGCGTCCGCGAGGACGTGGCGGGCCGTGTCCGGGTCCAGGTACGGGAGCGCGTAGACGAGCAGCGGGGAGCCGTCACCGTCTGTCGAACCGGGGCGCGGGCCCAGGACGACGGGCGCACCGACGTCGGCCAGGCGCGCCCGCACGTGGACGCCCGGGCGCAGGAGGCGGTCGCCGAACCCGAGCCGGACGGCGGAGTCGTGGTTGCCCGGCGTGACGACGACGTGCGCGTGCTCGGCGAGCCGCGTCACCGCGTCCGAGAGGAGGGAGACGGCGTCGACCGGCGGGATCGCGCGGTCGTAGACGTCACCCGCGACGACGACCGCGTCGACCGCCTCGGAGCGGGTCAGCTCGACGAGGTGGTCGAGGTGCGCGGCCTGGTGCTCCAGCAGGTCGACCCCGTGCAAGGTGCGCCCGAGGTGCCAGTCGGAGGTGTGCAGGATGCGCATGCCCGCACCGTACCGGCCGGTTCCCACAGCCCCGGGGACCCGGGGCGGCGGCGGGGGCGCGGGTGTCAGACGGCGCCGACGACCTCGATCGGACCGGTCGAGGCACCGCTGCGCTCGACGGGGATGCGCCCGCCCATGCCGATCATGTCGAGCAGCTCGACGATGCTCGGCGACGGGTCGCGGAGCACGACCTCGCGGCCGTCCTCCTCGCCGAGCATGTAGAGCTGGATGATGAACGCGATGCCCGAGGAGTCGATGAAGGTGACGTCGGCGACGTCCACCACGACGCGCCCGCGGGTGTCGAGCACGTAAGACATCGCCTCGCTCGCGCGGTCGCGCAGCGCTGCGTCGACCTCGCCCCACATCGTCACGACCACGCCGCCGTCCGCCGGGGCGTAGACGATCCCGCTCGTCCGGTCGATCGCGCTGCCTGTGTCCACGGTTCCCGCTTCTCTCGAGTCGTCCTGCTGCTGTCGGCCGCCCCTCCGGACAACGTCCGGCGGTGGTGGCCTGTTCCCTGCGCCTGCCTCACGGCTCCGTCCGGTTGCTCGCCGTGACCGTCGGGCGGCGGGTCGGACGAGGCGACCGTGACCGGAGCACCCCAGAGTCTGCACCCGGCGCGGGGCGCACACCAGCCCGCGCGACGGTCGACCGCGACCTTCCTCCGAACCCTCACAACCCGGACCGCGCCGGTGCCTGCGCGCGCCTCCTGGAGCCCCGTGACCGCCACGCTGAGGCGCAGACCGGGCGGCGCCGCAGGGCTCGTTCCCGGACCCGCTACAGGGGCTCGGTGACGTCGGCGACCTGGGCGCCGAGGGCCGCCACGAGGGCCTGCCCGTCGACCGTCGCGGCCACGCCGTGCTCGCCGGCGCCGATCGAGACGAGGTGGTCGCCGTCGCCCGGGGTCTCCGGCGTGGCCGCCTCGCCCGCGACGTCCACCTCGTCCTCGCCGCGCACGGCGACCACGCGCACGTCCGCCACGACGGGCCACGCGTGCGTGGCGCCGAACGGCGTGATCGTGCCGCGCTCGTACCCCGTGACGTCGCGCGCGACCTCCTTGTCCGGCATGGACAGGCGCGACACCCCGAGCAGCGCGCGCAGCTTGGGCCACGAGATCTGCCGGTCGCCCGGGACGAGCACGAACAGGTAGTCGTCCTCCGCGCGCCGCACGACGATCGTCTTGAGGACGCGCGCCGGGTGCACGCCGCGCGCGGCGGCGGCCTCCTCCAGCGACCCCACCCGGCCGTGCCGGGTGAGGGTGAAGTCGATGCCCGACGCCTCCAGCGCCGCCACGGCGCGCTCGCTGCTCATGAGAACCGACCCTAGCCCTCGCCCCCGACGCACGGGCTGCCGTAGCGAGGCCGCCGCCCGTCAGACGTCGTCGAACTCCGTCACGACGGTGCGCCAGTACTCGGCGCCGTCGCGCGTGCGGTGCACGAGGCCCGCGTCGACCATCGCGCGCCGCAGCGACACGGGGTCCGCCGCGCGCGCCGCGAGCCGCCTGGTCAGCGTGAGCTCGGTGACGGGCTCCTCCAGCGGGAGCACCTGCGCCGCGAGGTACCGCACGACGAGCTCGCGGTCGCGCCACCGCTTCGGCATGCGCAGCAGGCGTCCGTCCGTGAGGAAGCGGTCGGGGCCCGTGGGGCGCGGCGTGGGCACGGTCGCGAGCAGGGCCGCGAACCGCTCGGGCGCCGCCCGCAGGAAGCCCGTCTCCTCGCGCACCACGACGCCCGCGGCGAGGAGCGGCGCGAGCCGACGGCGCTCGTCGGCCGACAGCACCGCCTCCGCGGGCCCTTCGGTCACGACGCGCGCGAGCACCTCGAGCCGTCCCGCGTCGGCGAGCGACGCGACCACCTGCTTCCACGCGTTGTCGGGCACCGAGGCGCCCGTCCGGTCGTCGTCCACCGCCCGACCCTACGCACGCCGCGCCGCGCACGGCCACCGCGTTCCCGGACCCCGCACCCCGTGCTCCACCTCCCGGGCCCGCCCGCGCCCCACCCCGCGGCCGGACCGACGAGCGCGGCGTGGCCGTCAGGCGAGGTGCACGGCGTCGCCCTGCCAACGACGCCGCAGCCACCGGTCGTGCGACGCCACGACCACAGCGCCCGGCCACTCCTCCACGGCCTCCATGAGCTCGCCCGCGAGCGTGAGCGACACGTGGTTCGTCGGCTCGTCGAGGAGCAGCACGTCGGGCGCCTGCGTGACGAGCATCGCGAGCACCACGCGCCGGCGCTGCCCCACGGAGAGCTCCGCGAGCCGTCGGCCCAGGTCGCGCGGCGCGAGGAGGCCGTGCGCGTCCACGGCCGCGTCGCGCGCGTCCGCCGCGTCCACGCCCTGCGCGAGGGCGAGCAGCTCGCGCGGGGTGCGGTCGTCGTCGTGCAGGTGCACGTCCTGCTCGAGCAGCCCCACCCGGACCCCGCGCGCCCGGCCCACGGTGCCGGCGTCGGGCACCAGGTCGCCCGCGAGCACGTGCAGCAGCGTGGACTTCCCGGCGCCGTTGGCGCCGGTGACGAGCAGCCGGCTCCCCCGGGCGACCTCGATCGACGGGACGCCCGACGCCGCCATGTCGAGCCGGTCCGGCCGCTCGCCCGGGGCGGCCCCGGGCCCTCCGCGCCCCGGCCGGTGCACGACGACGCCCCGCGCCCACGCGACCACGTCGCCACCGCCCGGGGCGAGACGGGTCCCCCCGCTCGGCGGTGCGAAGCGCAGGGGCGGGGGCGGCTTGCGGACCTGGTCGCGCTCGAGCGCGTCGAGCCGCTGCTGCGCGTTGCGCACGCGCCGCGCGACCTGGCCCTGCACGCGCTCGCCCTTGAAGTCGTAGAGGATCTTCGCCTGGTTGCCCCGCTCACGGTTCTTCGCGACGTCCCGGGCTGTCACCGCGACGCCGCGCCGCAGCTCCGCGAGCTCGGCCTGCTCCGCCTCGAAGCGCTGCTCCCAGCGCTCGCGCTCGACGCGCTTGGCCTCGAGGTAGTCGCCGTACGTGCCGCCGTAGAGGGTCCCCGCTCCCCCGCCGCGTGCCGCGTCCCCGCCGCCCGCGCCGCGGAGCGGCTCCGCGACCGGGTCGAGGTCGAGGATCTCGGTGCACACCTCGTCGAGGAACACGCGGTCGTGGCTCGCGAGCACCACGGCGCCCGGGAGCGCGCGCAGCGCCACGGCGAGGAACTCCGCCGCGGCGTCGTCGAGGTGGTTCGTCGGCTCGTCGAGCAGCATCGCGCCGGGCTGGCGCACGAGCAGCGCGGCGAGGCCGAGCCGCGTGCGCTGGCCACCGGACAGCGCCCCGACCTCGCGGCCGGCGACCCCGTCGACGTCGAGCCCGAGACCCGCGAGCGTGCGTGCGGCCCGCGCGTCGGCGTCCCAGACGTCGGCGAGCTCGGCGCGCGCGAGGGCGCGCGCGTACGCCTCCTCGGCACCGGGGACGGGGTCGCCGCCCGGGTCGCCGGCGAGGGCGAGCGCCGCCTCCTCGAGCTCGCGCTCGATCCCGCGGACGCGCGCGAGCGCGTCGTCGACGACCGCGCGGACCGTCGTCGTCGGCGGGTACGGGAACTCCTGGTGCAGGAACCCGAGGTCGGCGGGCCGGCTCACCGTGCCGTCGTCGGGCGCGAGCGTGCCCGCGAGCACCCGCAGGAGCGTGGACTTGCCGACGCCGTTCTCGCCGACGAGGCCCGTGCGGTGGCCGGGGTCGACGGCGAGGTCGACGCCGCGCAGGACCGCGCGGCCCGCGAAGGACACGCGGACGTCGGACGCGCGCAGGACAGGGGTGGGACGTGCCATGGGTGATCACCTACCAGGTGCCCGGGTGGCGCGCGCACGCCGCGGAGGGCGGCGGGGGCCACGGCGACGGGCTCGACGGGACGGAGCGGCCGGGGCGGGTGAGGATCACATCGCGCCCGACGCTACGCCGTCGGTTCGGGAGGCGCACGGCATTTTCCCGGCGCTGCCCTCGCGCCGGGCGCGCGCACGGTTCCACCGAGGCCCGACGACGCCCCTCGGCTCAGGGGGTGGTCGGCTCTGTCCCGGGGGCCGTCGGGGCCTGGGTCGGCGCGACCGTGGGCTCGGGTGCCGGGTCCGTCGGCTCGGGTGACGGCTCGGGCTCGGGCTCGGGCGGCGGCCCGGACGAGACGACGATCGCGACCGTGCTTCCCGGCGCGACCTGGGTGCCGGAGCCCGGCGCGACGGACAGCACGGTCCCGGGCGCGGCCTCGTCGACCTTCGTCGTGACGCTGACCTTCAGCCCGGCGCCCTGGAGCGCTGCCTCCACGGCGGCCTGCTGCTTGCCGACGAGGTTCGCCGGGACGGCGACGGTCGTGGGCGGCGGCGGGTCCGTGGGCTTCGTCGGCGGAGGTTCCGTCGGCGTCGGCGTCGGCGTGGGCGTCGGTGCCGGGGGCTGCGGCGCGGGCGGGGTCGTCGGCTTCGGCGCGGGCGCGCTCGGCCCCGTCGGCTTCTGCGGCGTGGACGGCGCGCTGCTCTCGGCAGGCGTGTACCGCGTCGGCATCTTGCCCGCCGCGAAGAACTCGAAGTGCCACGGCTCCGGCTTGGAGCCGTTGGGCCGCGCCCACGCGGGGTTGTCCCAGCCGTAGTCCGGGCCGTGCGTGCGGAGCCAGACGTACTCGAGCGACGTCCCCGACGGCACGTTCCCGCCGACGTCGATCGCGAGCCCCCACCCGTGCTGCGACGTGCCGGGCACGGCCGCGAGGTAGGGCTTGACCGCCTTGAGGCGCACCTGCTCGTCGTACGGGCGGTACGCGTCGGTGATCTTCAGCGCGTACCCGAACTCCTTCTCGAACTCGGCGGCGAGGGCCTCGAGCTGCTCCGCGGCGTCGCAGCGCAGGGTCTTGCCCGGCGCGAAGTCGAGAGCGCACAGCGCCTCCGGCGGGATGCGGCCGTTCTGGTACTGCGCCGTCGAGCCCGCGTACCGCTCGACGACCTCGGCGAGCCGCTCCGCGAGGGTCGTGCCCGCGAGCGCCGTCGCCCCGGCGGCCGGGACGACCCCGACCGGCACGAGGTCGGTGCCGAGCAGCTCGGCGAGCGTCGTCGCGGAGGCGAGGACGTCCTCCAGCGTCACGTCGCCGTGCACGTGGTCGTCGCCCTCGGCGTGGTCGCCGTCACCGCTGTCAGCCGAGCCGTCGGCCGGGTCCTGGGAACCGTCGATCTCGCCGGGTGCCACCCCGTCGGGCGCGGGCACCTCGTCCTCGGGCAGCGTCCGGTCGCCCGGGGACCCCGGGCCTCCCGGGGATCCCGTGCCGCCGGGGGCGGACGGGTCCAGGGGCGTGCTCGTGCCGGGCGCCGGGCTCGGCGCGCCGCCGGGGCTCGGGGTGACGCTCGGCGAGGGGTCGGTGGACGCGCCGGGGGACGGGCTGCTCGTCGGGCTCGGCGAGGGCGCGGTGGGCGTCGCCGCGGTGCGGACCGCATCCGCCGCCGCGTCCCCGGCGGCGTCGACCGTCGCGGGCTGCTGCGCCGGGCGGTCGGTCGCGGGGTCCGCGGTCTCGCCGTCCGTGCCCGTCGTGGTGTCGTCGTCACCAGCGCCGGCGCCTGCGCCCGTACCCGGGCCGAGCGGCTCCGGCAGCTCGGGGACCTGCGCGCCGTCGAGCGACTCGTCCAGGTCGAGGTCGCCGGCGGGCACGAGGGGCGCGGGGACGCGGCGGGCCGCGTCCTGCTGCGCGAGGTAGGTGGCCAGGAGCATGCCGAGCTCGGCGCGGGCCTGCTCGACGGGCGGGGAGACGTGGCCGTCGTCGAGCGCGTTGGCCGTCGCGAGGACCTCGATGGCGCCGTCGAGCTGCTGGCCCTCGTCGAGGCCGGCCCCGAGCGTGCTCGATAGCGCCGCGACCTGGGTCGCCGTGGTCGCCTCCTGCGCGAAGAACGACGCGCCCGGGCGGGGTTGGGCGCTGCCGGCGAGGGCCGCGGCGAGCGTGATGGCGAGCGCCGACGAGATGAGGACGTGCGACACGGCCCGCGCGCGCCGTCCGAACGACTCCGGACCCACCGCGGCGGCGGCGGGCGCGGGCTCGAGCGTCACGGGCGCGTCGTCCGCGCCCTCGTGCTCCGCCGTGGTGCTCACCGCTCACTCCCGTGCTTCGTGCCCTGCCACGGACCTGCGGTCCCGCACGCCGGATGTGCGCGTCGTCGCGCCCGACGTCACGGCTGCGCGCGCACACGATCGGTGTGCTGCACGCCACAGTGCCCTCGTCCGCCTACCGTACACCGCCTCCACGAGGCTCTCACCCCCGTCTCATGTTCGCGGTGGACAATCGCTCCGTGAGTTCACCGACACGTCACCGCAGGTCAACGTCCCGCGCGCTCGCGCTCGGGGCAGCCGTCGCCGCGACCGTCGCGCTGGGCGGGTGCGCCGAGGACGGCTCGGTGAGCGTGCCGGAATTCACCCTGACGGGCGACGGGGTCCAGCAGTTCCTCGACGACGCGCGCTCCCAGGTCGAGACGATCGGCGAGGACGTCCGGTCGCTCGCGGACGACCTGGGCACCCTCCCGGACGACACGCGCACCCGCGCCGAGGAGGCTGTCGCGTCCGCGCAGGAGGCCGCCGACGAGGCCCGCGCCGCGGCGGACGAGGCGGCGTCCGCCACGGACGAGACGCGCGCCCAGGCCGAGGAGCGCCTGGCCGACGCCGAGGCCGCGCTCGAGGACGCGTCCGCCGAACTGGGCGACGTCGCGGGCTCGCTCTCCGGTGCCGACGCCGCGGTGCGCGACGCGATCGAGAGCCTGCGCACCCGGGTCGACGAGCTCCGCGCGGACCTCGAGGACGCGTCGGGCTCCTGACCGCACGGGCCGCGCGCGATCGGCCCGTGCCCGGTATCGCCGGACCCTCGTCCGCGCCGGGGACCTAGGTCCCCGGGCCCGGCGACTTTTGCCTGACGTCCACCCTTCCTTCACAGGGGTTTGCTTGGTCTCAGGAGCCCGACCGCACCGGACGGGTCGATGAGAGGGGACAGTGATGAAGGGGACGATCGAGCGGAACGCCAACGCGCCGCTCCCCACGGTCGAAGGCACCGAGCCGGAGACCCTCAGCCTCGCGGAGCGCGCCACGCGACCCACCCAGGTGGTGCTCGGCGTCCTGCGGATCACGATCGGGTTCTACTTCCTCTGGGCCTTCCTCGACAAGACGTTCGGGCTCGGGTTCGCCACCCCCGCCGAGCGGTCGTGGATCAACGGGAACAGCCCGACCACCGGCTTCCTGTCGAACCTCGAGGGCACGTTCTCGGGCTTCTTCAGCGGCCTCGCGGGGAACGCGTTCATCGACGTGCTCTTCATGGTCGGCCTGCTCGGCATCGGGCTCGCCCTGATCCTGGGCATCGGGATGCGCATCGCCGCGGTGAGCGGCACGCTCCTGCTCCTGCTCATGTACCTGGCCGAGCTCCCGCTCGTGACCAACCCGATCATCGACGACCACATCACGATGTCGCTCACGATCATCGCTCTCACGCTCCTCGGGGCGGGCAGCGTGCTCGGGCTCGGCAAGACGTGGAAGAGGATCCCGTTCGTCCAGCGCAACGCCTGGCTGGTCTGACGGTTCGACCGCCCGCCGTGTGCGGCGGGCCACGGGGCGACCGATACCGCGCGACGATCTGAGGCCGTCGCTGCAGGGAGTCGCTCCCGGGGGAAGAGGGGCGTGCGGGCGGTGGGGAGACCACCCGCACGTCCCGCCCTCCGCGCCCGGCAGGGCGACCGACAGCTCGACGGAGCCGGTCGCCCGCCGGGCGCCTTTCTGCGTGCCCGGCCCGCGGCCGCCCGGACCGGTGCGACCCCGGCGTCAGCCGAAGCGGGCCAGCAGCTCCGCCGCCTGGGGATCGCCCTGGGCGGCCGCCTCGTGCCACAGGGCCATCGCCTCGGCGACGCGGCCCGCCCGGAGGCGGAGCACCCCGAGGCTCGTGCGCGCCGTCGGCTCGCCGGCGAGCGCCGCCTGCTCGAGCAGGTCCTCGGCGTCCGGCCCGCGACGCGCGCGCACGTAGAGGTCCGCGAGGGCCGCCGCGACGCGCGCCTCGCCCGCCCCGGCCCACCCCTCGAGCAGCGCGACGGCGGCGTCCGGGGCGAGCGCGCCGCTGCGCACGAGCTCGACCGCCGCCTCCCAGCTCTCGCCCGACGTCGCCGCGAGGACGTCGTCGGCCGCGTCGCGCTCCCCCAGCTCGGCGAGCACCTGCGCGAGCCGCACGGCCGCGCCCTCGACACCCTGCGCGAGCTCGTACCAGCGGCGGGCCGCGTGCAGGTCGCCGCGCTCCGCCGCGACCTGCGCGGCCATGAACGCCCCCAGCGCGTCGCCCGCCAGACCGGCGAGCTCGAAGCAGCGGAACGCCTCCGCGGCGTCGCCCGCCTCGTGGTGCGCGACGCCCAGCCGGTACACGGCCCCGGGCACGCCCTGCTCGACGGCCGCCTCGTAGAACGGGACCGCGGCGGCCGGGCTGCCGAGCGCGCGCAGGTCGTCGGCGATCGCGACGAGCTCGGCCGGGTCGTCGGGGTGCAGGTGCCCGACGGCGGACCGCAGGTCCGCGAGGGCGCTCGCCGCGGCCTCGGCGGGCGCCCCGGAGTGCGGGGCGACGTCCGCGCCCTGGTCGGTGGTCGGCATGCGGCACCGCGTCCCTTCGGCCCCCTGCGTCGACGGCCCGGTGGTCCGGGACCTGCACGACGGCGACGTGCGGCCGGCGGCAGGACGGCGTCGGACGTCCCGAGATGTGGACGCACGATAGCGCGGCGGTGTCGCCCACGTCACACCCCGGGCGAGACGGGTGCCGCCCGACCGCCGGGGTCTGGGAGACTGCATCGGGTGAGCGGAACGACCGACCTGCCGGCCAGCGCCGGGCAACGCGTGCTGGACGCCGTCGTGGCGGTGACGAGCGACCTCGACCTGCCGCAGGTGCTGCGGCGCATCGTCGACGCGGCGATGGAGCTCACGGGCGCCCGGTACGGCGCGCTCGGGGTGCTCGACGCCTCGGGGCGCGAGCGCCTCGCGCAGTTCATCCCCCTGGGCCTCTCGGACGACGAGGTCGCCGAGATCGACCACTGGCCGCACGGCGAGGGTCTGCTGGGCGAGCTCATCGACCACCCGGCGCCCATCCGCGTCCCGGAGATCGCCGACGACGTGCGCTCGGCCGGCTTCCCCGAGGGCCACCCGCCCATGCACACGTTCCTCGGCGTGCCGGTGCGGGTGCGCGACACGGTGTTCGGCAACCTCTACCTCACCGACAAGCAGGTCCCCGGGGGCGGGTGCGAGGAGTTCACCGCGGAGGACGAGGCGGCCGTGGTCGCGCTCGCCGCCGCCGCGGGCGTCGCCATCGAGAACGCGCGGCTCTACGGCCGGGCGAAGCAGGTCGGCGTCCTGGAGGACCGCGACCGGATCGCGCGCGACCTGCACGACGTCGTCATCCAGCGCCTCTTCGCGTCGGCGATGACGCTCATGAGCGTGCAGCCGCTCGTCAGCGACCCGGACGCGCGCACGCGCATCGAGGAGACCGTCTCCGACCTCGACGAGACGATCCGGCAGATCCGGTCCACGATCTTCGCGCTGCACACGGCCACGGACCCGGACGCGCCCTCGATCGAGGACCGGTTCCGCGCGCAGGCCGAGGCCGCGACGACCGTGCTCGGGTTCGCGCCCGAGGTCGACGTCGAGGTCGCGGCCGAGGGGTCGGGCGCGGGCGTCACCGACGGCGGCCCGAGCCTGCCGGCCGAGGTCGCGGACCAGCTCGTCGTCGTGCTGGGCGAGGCCCTGACCAACGTGGCCCGGCACGCGCAGGCGAGCCGCGTCGTCGTGCACCTGGCCGTGACCGCGCACGAGGCGCGCCTCACCGTCACCGACGACGGCGTGGGCATCCAGCCCGGCGGACGGCGCTCCGGCCTGCGGAACATGCAGGCGCGCGCCGCCGCGCTCGGCGGGTCGAGCACCGCCACCGCCCGGCCCGACGGCGGCACGCGCCTCGAGTGGTGGGTGCCGCTCGGCTGACGCGCCCGCGGGGACGGGTGCTCAGAGCGTCCGGTGCATGACGTGCAGGCCGACGAGCCCGTGCACCGGGTGGTCGAACGCCTCGGGGACGGTGGCGAGGATCGTGAACCCCAGCGACTCCCAGAGCCGGACCGCGCGCTCGTTCGTCTCCACGACCGCGTTGAACTGCATCGCCCGGTAGCCGTCGGCGCGCGCACCGTCGAGCACGGCGCGCGCGAGCGCCCGCCCGACGCCACGCCCGGCGCCGTCGGGCCCGACGACGAAGCTCGCGTTCGCGACGTGCGCCCCGGCACCGGGGTGGTTGGGCAGGTACTTCGCCGTGCCGAGCACGGTGCCGCGGGCGCCGTCCTCCGCCGGGACCGCCACGAGGACGCGCGCGCCCGGGGCGTCGAGCCACGCGGCCCGGGCGTCGGCCTCGGTGATGTCGCGCGGGTACGTGTACGTCTCGCCCGCGCGGAAGACCGGCTCGAGCGCCCGCCAGATGCCGGGCCAGTCCGCGGGCGTCCCGGCACGCACCTCGATCGTCGCAGTCACCGGGCGAGCGTAGTGCGCGGGCCGCCGGTCAGCGCAGGATCCTCCGGCCGGTCACGATGCGCGGCACGACCTTGATGACGCGGTCGCGCGCGCCGGGCACGAAGGTGACGAGCGGCAGCGCGAGCAGCCGCGCGCGCTCCACCGGCTCCGTGACCTCGAACGTGCGGCCGACGAGCACGACGGACCACCCGGAGCGGGCGTCGGCGTCGAACGAGTCGACCTCGAACGCCACGACGGCGCGGCTGGCGGCCACCGCGAGCTTCGAGCCCTCCGCGGTCCGGAACACGACGTCCGGGCCGTCGAGCACGAAGTTCACCGGCTGGATCGCCGGCAGCGCGTGGTCGGTGTAGACGATCCTGCCCACGGGGACGGTCGCGAGGAGCGCGTAGCTCTCCTCCGGCGTGAGCTCCGCGAGCCCTGCCGAGGCGCGCGGGCGCTCGGCCGTCGCGAGCCCCCCGCTCCCCACCGGTGCCCCTGTCCCGGTCCGCTCGACTGTGTCCATCTCCACATCGTCGCGCCGCGGTGTCAGATCCGGGAGTGCCGAAGGTCCCGACGCCGCGCGGTCGCCCGGTCCGCGGGCGTCGGCCCCCGGACCGTGCGCGGGCGAGCCCTCGGGCCCCGTCCCGCCCTGCGGGTCGGGCCCGCCGTCAGGGACGCTGCGCCGGGCCACCGTGCTGCCGGTCCCCGGTGGGACCGCCCGCGCCCGGAGCGCCCTGGCGGGACGCCTCCTCCTGGCGCATCTCGGTCGCGAGGACCGCGACCTGGGTGCGGCGCTGCAGGCCGAGCGTCGCGAGGACGTGGGAGACGTAGTTCTTGACCGTCTTCTCCGCGAGGTAGAGGCGCTTGCCGATCTCGCGGTTCGTCAGGCCCTCGCCGATGAGCGCGACGATCTGGCGCTCCTGCTGGGACAGGCCCTCGAGGCGGTCCGGCGTCTCGTCCGCGGCGTGGCGCAGGCGCTCCAGCACGCGCGCGGTGCTCGCCGGGTCGAGCAGCGACCCGCCCCCCGCGACCGTGCGGACCGCGCCGACGAGGTCGGACCCGTGGATCTGCTTGAGCACGTACCCCGACGCCCCGGCGAGGACGGCCTGGAACAGCGCCTCGTCGTCGGCGAAGGACGTGAGCATGAGGCAGCCGACCTCGGGCAGCTCGGAGCGCACCTCGCGGCACACCTCGACGCCCGAGCCGTCGGGCAGGCGCACGTCGAGGATCGCGACGTCGGGGCGCGTCGCCTTGATGCGGGCGAGCGCGGAGGCGGCGGTGCCGGCCTCGCCGACGACGGTGATGTCACCGGCGGCCTCGAGCAGAGCGGCGACGCCGCGGCGGACCACCTCGTGGTCGTCGAGCAGGAACACGCGGATCGGGTGGGGAGAGCCCATGCCCTCAACGTAGCCGGTCGGAGGGGGATTCTCGCGCGCGCCCGCCCGTGGCGCCGCGGGTGCGGGACCTTCGTCCCGGTGGGTCGTGCCGAGCGTCCCGCGCGTCGGGGGCGGTCGCCGGGTGCGGCGGACCGCCCGCGCGGGGTATCCAGGAGGTGTGGCAGGTGGCGGGACGACCGCCACGAAGGGGACGACGGACCGAGGTGGTCATGGTGAGCGGATCGACGCAGCAGGTCGTGCTGGTCGGTGTGGACGGCAGCACGACGAGCGGCAAGGCCCTGGACTGGGCGGTGCACGAGGCGGCACGTCGGGGCGCGGAGCTGCGCGTGCTGCACGTCGCGTACGTGCCCGTCGTCGCGACGCCGTTCGTCGGCGGCGCCTACTACCCGAGCGTCGAGGAGCTCGGCGAGATCGCCGGCCCCATCCTCTCGGCCGCCGCCGAGCGCGCGGCGCGTGTGGACGCGTCGGTGCCTGTGCGGACGCTGCTGCGCTCCGGCCCGCCCTCGGAGGCGCTGCTCGACGAGGCCAAGGACGCCGACCTCGTCGTCGTGGGGTCGCGCGGGCTCGGGTCCGTCGGGTCGATGTTCTTCGGGTCCGTCGGGACCCGGCTGGCCGCCCGCGCGCCGGTGCCGGTCGTCGTGGTGCCGCCGTCCGTGGACCACGTGGAGCGAACCACCGACGTCGTGGTCGGCGTCGACGGGTCCGTGCACGGTGACGCCGCGCTCCGGTTCGCGCTCGACGAGGCCGCGCGCACGCGCTCCCGCGTCGTCGCGGTGTGCGCCTGGCGGCTGCCCGCCGGGCCGCTGTGGGAGGAGAACCCCGCGTTCTACACCGCCGCCGAGCGGGACGCGCGCGCCGAGGCGTCGCGCACCGTGGAGGCCGCGCTCGCGCGCGTGCGCACCGCGGAGCACGACGACGTCCTCGTGGAGACGTTCGTCGTCGACCGCGAGCCGTCGGTCGCCCTCCGGGAGGCCGCGGCGGGAGCCGCGCTGACCGTCGTCGGGTCGCGCGGCCGCGGCGACCTGCGCGGCATGCTCCTCGGCTCCGTGAGCCAGGAGGTGCTGCACCACGCGACGCACCCCGTCGCCGTCGTGCACGCGGCGCGCGACTAGGGTGCCGTCCGCGCGGGGCGGGGCCGCCGTCGGGCCGCTAGCGTCGAGACCGTGAGCGACGACGCGCAGGCCCTCCCGCACGACCCCTCGTGGCCCCGGGCGGGCGACTGGCCCGGGCCGACGGGGGACGCCGTCGACGTCGCGCTGCTCGGCGTCCCGGCCTGGCGCACGTCGCTCTCGCCGACCGGCGCGCACGCGACGCCCGCCGCCGTCCGCGCCGCGCTGCGGAGGTTCAGCCCCGCGCTCGTCCCCGACCGCCCGCTGCCCGACGGCGGCCCCTTCGCCCGCGTGCGACCCGTCGCCTCGGGCGGTCCCGCGGAGCGGACCGGCCCCGTCGACCTCGCCGAGCTCACGTTCGCCGACCTCGGCGACGTCGACGAGCCCGACGGCGCGGAGGGCGAGGCCCGGACGCGCGCGGCGGTCCGCGCCGCGCTGGGGCACGCACGTCTCCTCGTCGCGCTGGGCGGCGACAACTCCGTGACCGTCGCGACCGCGCTCGGCGCGTGGGGCGACGACGTCGCCACCGCGGGCCTCGTCACGCTCGACGCCCACCACGACCTGCGCGACGGCGTGTCCAACGGGTCGCCGGTGCGGCGTCTGGTCGAGGCGGGGCTCGACCCGCGGCGGGTCGTGCAGGTCGGCATCGCGGACTTCGCGAACTCCGCCGAGTACGCGCGCCGCGCCGTCGAGCTGGGGATCACCGTCGTGCACGTCGACGAGCTGCGCCGGCGCGGGCCCCAGGACGTGATGCGGGCGGCCATGGAGGTCGCGGGCGCCGCGGGCGGGCCGGTGCACCTCGACGTGGACGTCGACGTGTGCGACTGCTCCGTCGCCCCGGGCTGCCCCGCGAGCGTCCCGGGCGGGATCGCGGCGTGGGAGCTGCGCGCCCTCGTCCGGGCCGCGGCGCTCGACGACCGGCTCCGCTCCGCCGACGTCGTCGAGGTCGACGCGACGGCCGACGCCCCCGACGGCCGCACGGTCCGCCTCGCCGCCCTCTGCGTCCTGGAGCTCGCGGCCGGCCTCACCCTTCATCCGCCGACCCCGGAGCCGCTGCGGACGTAGGCGCCTCCGCCGAACAGGCGGTTCCGGCGGGTCCACCAGGTGGTCCTGGCACGACACGCGACCCGGACGCACCCGGACCACCTGTTCGACGCCGGGTGGGTCAGGGGTGGGGGTGGGTCAGGGGTGGGGGTGGCCAGACCTCCACGTCTTCGCTATCAGCGGGACGCCGGGGCGGTAGGCGAGGTGGGTGCGGCTCGGGGCGTCGAGCAGCACGACGTCGGCCCGGGCGCCGGGGGCGAGGTGGCCGACGTCGTCCCGCCGCAGCGCGAGCGCGCCGCCCGCCGTCGCGGACCACACGGCCTCGGCGACGGTCATCCGCATCTCGCGGACCGCGAGTGCCACGCACAGCGGCATCGACGACGTGAAGCTCGACCCGGGGTTGCAGTCGCTCGCGAGCGCGACGACGGCCCCCGCGTCGAGGAGGCGTCGCGCGTCGGGGTAGGGCTGGCGCGTGGAGAACTCGACGCCCGGGAGCAGGGTCGCGACGGTCCCGGCGACCGCTCCCGACGTCCCGTCCGGCCGCGTCCCGCCGTCGGTCCACGAGCCGGCGAGCGCCGCGACGTCGTCGTCGGTGAGGTACGTGCAGTGGTCCACCGCGGCGGCGCCCAGCCCGACGGCGAGGCGCACCCCCTCCCCCGGGGCGAGCTGGTTCGCGTGCACGCGCACGCCGAGCCCGGCGGCGGCCCCGGCCTCGAGCACGCGGCGCGACTGCTCGGGCGTGAACGCGCCGGTCTCGCAGAACACGTCGACCCACCGGGCGTGCGGCGCGCACATGGCGAGCATCTCCCCGCACACGAGGTCGACGTACGCGTCGGCCCGGCCCGCGAACTCCACCGGCACGACGTGCGCCCCGAGGAACGTCACCTCGGGCGTCACCTCGCGCGCGAGCCGCACGGACCGCTCCTCGTCCGCGACGGTGAGGCCGTAGCCGCCCTTCACCTCGACCGTGGTCGTGCCCTGGCGGGCCGCCTCGTCGAGGTGCCGGGCCAGCCCGGCGCGGAGCACGTCGTCGGACGCGGCGCGCGTCGCGGCGACGGTCGACCGGATGCCGCCCGCCTCGTACGGGCGCCCGGCCATGCGCGCCTCGAACTCGGCGGCGCGGTCGCCCGCGAACACGAGGTGGGTGTGCGAGTCGACGAACCCGGGGAGCACCGCGCGCCCGCCCGCGTCGACGGTCACGTCCGGCTCCCGTCCGTCCAGCGCGTGCCCGACGGCGTCCCGCGCCTCCCGGGCCGGGCCCGCCCAGGCGACCCGGCCGCCGTCGAGCAGCACGACGGCGTCCGTCACCAGGCCGGTCGGGTCGCCGTCGCGCGTGCCGGGGCCGCCCGGGGCGTTGGTCGTCAGCTCGCCGATGCCGGTGACGAGCGTCGACCCGGGCCCCGAGGACGTGCCCGCCGCGCGGCGTCCTGTCACGGCGTCTCCCGCGCGGGGATGCGGAGGCCGCCGCGCTCGGCGGCGGCGACCGCGTCGTCGTACCCGGCGTCGACGTGGCGCAGCACCCCGAGGCCCGGGTCGTTCGAGAGCACGCGCGCGAGCTTGGCCGCGGCGAGCGGCGTACCGTCCGCGACGGACACCTGGCCCGCGTGGATCGAGCGGCCCATGCCGACGCCGCCGCCCTGGTGGATCGAGACCCACGTCGCGCCCGACGACGCGGCCGTGAGCGCGTTGAGCAGGGGCCAGTCGGCGATCGCGTCGGAGCCGTCGGCCATGGCCTCCGTCTCGCGGTACGGGGACGCGACCGACCCGGCGTCGAGGTGGTCGCGGCCGATGACGACCGGCGCGCGCACCGCGCCCGACGCGACGAGGTCGTTGAACGCCAGTCCGGCGCGGTCGCGCTCGCCGTGCCCGAGCCAGCAGATGCGCGCGGGCAGGCCCTGGAACGCGACGCGCTCCTGGGCGGCGCGGATCCAGCGGTGGAGGTGGTCGTCGTCGAACAGGTCGAGCACGGCGGCGTCGGTCGCGGCGATGTCGCGCGGGTCGCCCGAGAGCGCGGCCCACCGGAAGGGGCCCTTGCCCTGCGCGAACAGCGGCCGGATGTACGCGGGCACGAACCCCGGGAAGTCGAACGCCCGGTCGTACCCGCCGCGGCGCGCCTCGTCGCGGATCGAGTTGCCGTAGTCGAACACCTCGGCGCCCGCGTCGAGGAACCCGACCATCCCTTCCACGTGCCGGGCCATGGACTCGCGCGCGCGGTCGGTGAGCTCGTCGGGCTTCGCGGCGGCATAGTCGGACCAGTCCGCGAGGTCCACCCCGACCGGCAGGTACGACAACGGGTCGTGCGCCGACGTCTGGTCCGTGACGACGTCGACCTCGACCCCGCGTCGCAGCAGCTCCGGCACGACCGTCGCGCTGTTCCCCTCGACCCCCACCGACAGCGCCCGGCGCTCGCGCCGCGCGTCCTCGACGAGCCGGACCGCGGCGTCGAGGTCGTCGGCGACGACGTCGAGGTACCGCTCGCGCACGCGCCGGTGGAGGCGCGACCGGTCGACGTCGACCACGAGGCACGCGCCGCCGTTGAGCGTCACCGCGAGCGGCTGCGCGCCGCCCATCCCGCCGCACCCGCCGGTGAGCGTGAGCGTCCCGGCGAGGGTCCCGCCACTGAGCCCCTGCCCGCCCTGGCGGGCGGCGAGCTTCGCGGCGACCGCGGCGAGCGTCTCGTACGTGCCCTGGAGGATGCCCTGCGCGCCGATGTAGATCCACGACCCCGCCGTCATCTGCCCGTACATCGTCAGGCCCGTCGCCTCGAGCCGGCGGAACTCGGGCCACGTCGCCCAGTCCCCCACGAGGTTGCTGTTCGCGAGCAGCACGCGCGGCGCCCACTCGTGCGTCCGCAGCACCCCGACCGGCTTGCCCGACTGCACGAGGAGCGTCTCGTCGTCCGCGAGCGTCGTGAGCGTGCGGACGATCGCGTGGTAGCTCGGCCAGTCGCGTGCCGCCCGGCCGGTGCCGCCGTAGACGACGAGGTCGTCGGGCCGCTCCGCGACCTCGGGGTCGAGGTTGTTCATGAGCATCCGCAGCGGCGCCTCGGTCTGCCACGACCGCGCGGTGAGGGTCGTGCCGCGCGGGGCGCGGACGGGGACGGGCGTGCCGAGGCGGTGGGTCGGCTCGTGGGCCATGGTCGTCTCGCTCCTTCGGGTCGGGTGGGTCTCAGGCCAGGTGCCCGACGGCGGCGCTCGCCGCCGCGGTCACGGCACCCGTCGCGACGAGGTGGGTCACGGCCTCGATCTCGGGCGCGAGGTAGCGGTCCGGTCCGGGTCCCGCGGCGGCCGTGCGCACGAGGTCGCGGACGGCGCCGGTCCCCCGCGCGGGGTGCAGGGACCCGGCGTCGCAGCGGAGGTCGAGGGCGCGCGTCGCGGCGAGCAGCTCGATCGCGAGGACGCGGCCCAGCCCGTCGACGGCACGGCGGAGCTTGCGCGCCCCGGCCCAGCCCATGGACACGTGGTCCTCCTGCATGGCCGACGACGGGATCGAGTCGACGCTCGACGGCACCGCGAGCCGCTTGAGCTCCGAGACGATCCCCGCCGCCGTGTACTGCGCGATCATCAGGCCGGAGTCGACGCCCGGGTCGTCGGCGAGGAACGGCGGCAGGCCCTCGTTGCGGGCCTTGTCGAGGAACCGGTCCGTGCGGCGCTCGCTCATGCTCGCGACGTCGGCCGCCGCGATCGCGAGGAAGTCGAGCACGTACGCGACCGGGGCCCCGTGGAAGTTGCCGTTCGACTCGACGCGCCCGTCCACCGTGACGACCGGGTTGTCGATCGCCGCCGCGAGCTCCCGGCGCGCGACGGCGGTCGCGTGGTCGAGCGTGTCGCGCGCGGCGCCGTGCACCTGGGGCGCGCACCGCAGCGAGTAGGCGTCCTGCACGCGCGTGCACTCGGGCCGGCCGTCGGCGTCGAGCGTGCGGTGGCTCGCCACGACGGGCGAGCCGTCGAGCAGCGCGCGCAGGTTCGCGGCCGACGCCGCCTGGCCGGGGTGCGGCCGCATCGCCACGAGGTCGGCCGCGAACGGCGCGTCCGAGCCGAGCAGCGCCTCGACGCTCGCCGCGGCCGCGACGTCGGCCGTCGTGAGCAGGGACCGCAGGTCGTGCAGCGCGAGCGCGAGCATCCCGAGCATGCCGTCGGTGCCGTTGATGAGCGCGAGGCCCTCCTTCTCGCGCAGCGCGAGCGGCGCGATCCCGGCCGCGGCGAGCGCGTCCGCGGCGGGCACGACGGCTCCCGTCGCGTCCCGGACCTCGCCCTCGCCGAGCGCCGCGAGCGCCACGTGCGCGAGGGGTGCGAGGTCGCCCGAGCAGCCGAGCGAGCCGAACTCCCGCACCACGGGCGTGATCCCGGCGTCGAGCATCGCGGCGTACGTCTGCGCGACGACGGGGCGCGCCCCGGTGCGCCCGGTCGCCAGGGTCGCGAGCCGCAGGAGCTGGAGCGCCCGCACGACCTCGCGCTCGACCTCCGGCCCCGACCCCGCCGCGTGCGACCGCACGAGGCTCAGCTGGAGCTGCGCGCGCCGCTCGACCGGGATGTGGCGCCGCGCGAGCGCCCCGAACCCGGTCGAGACGCCGTAGTGCGGGCGGTCGTCGTCCGCGAGCCCCTCGACGACGGCGCGGCTCGCCGCCATCGCCTCGACCGCCGCGTCCGCGAGCCGGACGCGCGCGCCGTGCCGCGCGACGTCGACCACGTCGTCGATCGTCAGCGGGCCGTCGCCCACGACGACGACGCGCGCGGCGCGGGCCGGGTCGGAGACGGCCGGGGAGTGCGTCGTCGCTGCCATGCCCCCAGGACACACCGCGCCTCGACGCGCCGGGAGCCCGCTGCGACAGGTTCAGTCTGGGATGCCAGACAGGCCCCCTGTTCCCTCCCCGACCGCAGCAGCCAGCCCTCTACCGCAGCTACCGACGCCGCCGCCGACGCCGCCGCTGACCAGGCCATCCCGGCGAGCCGAGCAGGCGGTCGTGGCGCGTCAGCTGCCCGGGACGCGCCACGATCACCTGTTCGGCACCGGGCGGGGGGTGTGGAGGGGCGGGCGGCGGAGAGGCCGGGGGCAGCGGGTCAGGCGTTCACGTAGGCCGCGAGGTGCTCGCCCGTCAGGGTGGAGCGGGCCGCCACGAGGTCGGCCGGGGTGCCCTCGAAGACGACGCGACCGCCGTCGTGCCCGGCGCCGGGGCCGAGGTCGATGATCCAGTCCGCGTGCGCCATGACGGCCTGGTGGTGCTCGATGACGATGACGGACTTGCCCGCGTCGACGATCCGGTCGAGGAGCCCTAGGAGGTTCTGCACGTCGGCGAGGTGGAGGCCGGTCGTCGGCTCGTCGAGCACGATCACGCCGCCCTTGTCACCGAGGTGGGTCGCGAGCTTGAGGCGCTGGCGCTCGCCGCCGGACAGCGTCGTGAGGGGCTGGCCGAGGCTCACGTACCCGAGGCCGACGTCGTCGAGGCGCTCGAGGATCGCCGCGGCGGCCGGCACCTTGCCCTCGCCGGACGAGAAGAACGCGCGCGCCTTCGCGACCGGGAGGTCCAGCACGTCGGCGATGTTCAGCCCGCCGAGCGTGTAGTCGAGCACCGCGGCCTGGAACCGGCGGCCCCCGCAGTCCTCGCACGGGGTCGAGACGGTCTCCATGAAGCCGAGCTCGGTGTAGATGACGCCCGCGCCCTTGCACTCGGGGCACGCGCCCTCGGAGTTCGCGCTGAACAGGGCGGGCTTGACGCCGTTCGCCTTGGCGAAGGCCTTGCGGATCGGCTCCAGCAGGCCCGTGTAGGTCGCGGGGTTGCTCCGGCGCGACCCCCGCACCGCGCTCTGGTCGATCGTCACGACGCCCTCGCGCCGCGACACCGACCCCTCGACGAGCGAGCTCTTGCCCGACCCGGCCACCCCGGTCAGCACGACGAGCACCCCGAGCGGGATGTCGACGTCTACGTCCTGCAGGTTGTGCGCGTCCGCGCCGCGGATCTCCAGCGCGCCCGACGGCGAGCGCACCTCCTCCTTGAGCGTCGCGCGGTCGTCGAGGTGGCGCCCGGTGACGGTGTCGCTCTCGCGCAGCCCCTCGACCGTGCCCTCGAACGTCACCCGGCCGCCGGCCGTGCCCGCACCGGGGCCGAGGTCGACGACGTGGTCCGCGACGACGATCGTCTCCGGCTTGTGCTCGACGACGAGGACCGTGTTGCCCTTGTCGCGCAGCTGGAGCAGGAGGCCGTTCATGCGGTCGATGTCGTGCGGGTGCAGGCCGATGGTCGGCTCGTCGAAGACGTAGGTGACGTCGGTGAGCGACGACCCGAGGTGGCGCAGCATCTTGATGCGCTGCGACTCGCCGCCCGACAGCGTGCCCGACGGCCGGTCGAGGCTGAGGTAGCCCAGCCCGAGCTCGACGAACGACGCGAGGTTCTCGCCGAGGGCGTTGACGACGGGCGCCATGTGCGGGTCGTCGAGGTCGCGGATCCACGCGGCGAGGTCGGTGATCTGCATCGCGCACAGGTCCGCGATGTTGACCCCGCGGATCTTCGACGAGCGCGCCGACTCGGACAGGCGCGTGCCACCGCAGTCGGGGCACGGCGCGAACGTCGCCGCGCGCTCGACGAACGCGCGGACGTGCGGCTGGAGCGAGTCGACGTCCTTGGAGAACATCGACTTCTGGATCTTGGGGATGAGGCCCTCGTAGGTGACGTTGATCCCCATCGCCTTGATCTTGGTGGGCTCCTTGTAGAGGAAGTCCTGCATCTGCTGGTCGGTGAACTCGCGGATGGGCCGGTCGCCCGGGAAGAACCCCGACTCGGCGAACCCGCGCACCATCCACCCGTCGGCGGTGTACCCCGGGACCTTGATCGCGCCGTCGCGCAGCGACTTGGAGTCGTCGAAGATCTCCGTGAGGTCGAGGTCCGAGACCGCGCCGCGACCCTCGCACCGCGGGCACATGCCGCCGTGGTAGATCGCGTTGCGGACGATCGTCTTCTCGCCGGTGGCCGACGTCATGATGCCGCTCGCCTTGCGCGCGGGGATGTTGAAGGAGAACGCCGTGGGCGGGCCGACCTGCGGCTCGCCGAACCGGCTGAACAGCACCCGCAGGATCGCGTTCGCGTCGGTCACCGTGCCCACCGTGGAGCGCGGGTTGGCGCCCAGCCGCTCCTGGTCCACGACGATCGCCGTCGTGAGCCCTTCGAGCACGTCGACGTCGGGGCGGTCCAGCGTGGGCATGAAGCCCTGGAGGAACGCCGGGTAGGTCTCGTTGATGAGGCGCTGCGACTCGGCCGCGACGGTGTCGAACACGAGCGAGCTCTTGCCCGACCCGGAGACGCCCGTGAACACCGTGAGACGCCGCTTGGGGATCTCGACGCTCACGTCCTGCAGGTTGTTCGCCCGCGCCCCCTGGACCCGGATGACGTCGTGCGCGTCGGGGTCCTGGCGCTCCGAGGTCGGGGTTCCCGTCGTCGTGGCCGTGCTCATGCGTGTCTCCTCGTCGTCGAGCCTCGTCGCGCGGTCGGAGGACCGGTCGACGGCACCGACCGCCCGCTCCCGGCAGCCCGGGGAGAGTCTGCCGGAGAGCCGGTCGGTCGGCGCGTGGATGGGTGCGGTGCGTGGACGTCCCGGGGTGAGGACCGGCCGGGCGGTCGGAACTCATCGCGCCGTCCGCGACGGCGGCGCGCAACCGGGGCGCCTGGACGGGACCGCGGCGGTGCGGAGGTCAGGAGCGCTGCTGGATGCGGATCTCGTTGCCCGCCGGGTCGCGGAAGGCGCAGTCGCGCACGCCGTACGGCTGGTCGATCGGCTCCTGCACGACCTCCGCCCCCGCGGCCTCGATCCGGGCGAACGTCTCGTCGACGTCGGGCGTCGCGAGGTTGACGCCGAAGTACGCGCCCTTGGCCACGATCTCCAGGAGGGCGCGCTTGTCGTCGTCGTTGAGGCCCGGGGTCGCGGCCGGCGGGTGCAGCACGATCGCGGTGTCCGGCTGGTCGGCGGGGCCCACGGTGATCCACCGCATCCCCTCGTAGCCGACGTCGTTGCGCACCTCGAAGCCGAGCACGTCGCGGTAGAACGCGAGCGACGCGTCGGGGTCGGTCTGGGGCAGGAAGCTGGAGTTGATGGTGAGGTTCATGAGAACGACGCTAGGACCGCCGCCCGGCCTGCGCTTCTCGATTCCTGACCGGTCGCGTGACGCGTCGCGCGACGCACGCCGGCAGCCCGTCCAGCCGCTCCGCGCCGGGGACGGCGCCCGCCTCGGCGGCGGACGCCGTGCCCGACAGCGCGCCCGGTGCAGCGCCGTGCGCGGTGCCCGCCGCCGCGGCCGTCCGCGACTCCGCGGGAGCCGGTGACCCGGCGTCGGACGCGGCCGCACGCCGTCGGTACACGCTCGGCGGCACGCCGACGAGCTCGGTGAAGCGCGTGCTGAACGTCCCCAGGGACGAGCACCCCACCGCGAAGCACACGTCCGTGACGCTCAGGTCGCCGCGACGCAGCAGGGCCTTGGCGCGCTCGATCCGCCGCGTCATGAGGTACGCGTACACCGACTCCCCGTACGCCGCCTTGAACTCGCGGCTCAGGTGCCCGGCCGACACGTGCACGCCGGCCGCGAGCGCCGTGACGTCGAGCGGCTGCGCGTACTCGCGGTCGATCCGGTCGCGCACGCGCCGCAGGCGCGCGAGGTCGCGCAGGCGCTGGTCGTCGGGCGTCGTCGTCACGCCTCGATCGTGCCACGGGCCTACCGTGGCCTCCATGCCGAGCGACGTCCCCGCCGCGCGCCAGGCCGTGCGCGTGCTCGCGTTCCTCGCCGCGCAGGCGGGCCCGTCGCCCGCGGCCGCCGTCGCGCAGGGTCTCGGGCTGCCCCGCTCGACCGTCTACCACCTGCTGTCCGTCCTCGTCGACGAGGGGTTCGTGACCCACCTGCCCGAAGAGCACCGCTACGGGCTCGGGACGGCGTCGCTCGCGCTCGGGTCGGCGTACGCGCGGCAGGCGCCCCTCGCGCGGCTCGCGCGGCCCGTCGTCGCGCGCCTCGTCGAGTCGACCGGCGAGAGCGCGCACCTCGCCGTCCTCAACGGGCGCGAGGTCCTCTACCTCGTCGAGCAGCGCGCGCCGCGCCGCCCCACGCTCGTGACCGACGTCGACGTGCGCCTCCCCGCGCACCTCACCGCGAGCGGGCGCGCCGTCCTCGCCGGCCTCCCCGCGGCCCAGGTCCGCGCCCTCTTCCCCGGGGCCGCCGCGTTCGCCGACCGCACCGGCGTCGGGCCGCAGACCCTCGGCGCCCTGCGCGAGGTGCTGCGCGGCGTCCGACGGCGCGGCTGGGCCGAGGAGGACGGCGAGGTCACCCCGGGCCTCGCGTCCGTCGCGCACGCGGCCGTCGACCACACCGGGCTCCCCGTCGCCGGTATCGCCCTCACCTTCTGGGCCGACGACGCCCCGCCCGCCCGCCGCGCGGAGCTCGCCGCCGCCGTCGGGCGCGCCGCCGCCGAGGTGAGCCGCCGCCTCGGCGCCCGCCCCACCCCGACCCGCCCGGCGGGCCCGACCGCCCCGACCGCCCCGTCCGCACCGAGGTAGAGCTCTGGTCTGCCGAGGTAGAGCTCCGGTCTGCCGAGGTAGAGCCCTGGTCTCTTCCCTCGCTGAACCAGGGCTCTACCTCGCGGGACCAGGGCTCTACCTCGCGGGACCAGGGCTCTACCTCGCGGGACCTGGGCTCTACCTCGGCGGACCGGGGTGGCAGCGGCGTTGCGTGCGGCCGACGTGCCGACTAGATTTTTCGGTATGCCGAACTTTTCGACGCGGAGGTCCGCATCCCGCGCTGCCGCAGCCGTCGCGCTCCTCGCCGCGGCGACGCTGAGCGGCTGCTCGAGCGCCACGGACGCGGGGGCGACCCCGCCCGACGACGGCCGGCCCGTCGTGCTCACGACGTTCACCGTGCTCGCCGACATGGCGGAGAACGTGGCGGGCGACCACCTGCGCGTCGAGTCGATCACGAAGGTCGGGGCGGAGATCCACGGCTACGAGCCGACGCCCGGCGACGTCCGCAAGGCGGCGGACGCCGACCTCATCCTCGACAACGGCATGGGGCTCGAGGCGTGGTTCGGGCGGTTCGTCGACGGGCTCGACGTGCCGCACGTCGTCGTGAGCGAGGGCGTCGAGCCCATCGCGCTCGGCGACGACACCGCCGAGGAGTACCAGGGCAAGGAGAACCCGCACGCCTGGATGTCGCCCGTGAACGCGCAGGTCTACGTGCAGAACATGGCCGACGCCTTCGCGGAGCTCGACCCGGCCCACGCCGACGACTACGCGGCGAACGCCGCGGCCTACTCCGCCGAGCTCGCCGCCGTGCACGACGAGCTCACGACGGCGCTCGACGCACTGCCCGAGGGCCACCGCGCGCTGGTCACGTGCGAGGGCGCGTTCCCGTACCTCGCGCGCGACGCCGGGCTCGCTGAGAAGTACCTGTGGGCGGTCAACGCCGAGCAGCAGGCGACGCCGCAGTCGGTCGTCGGCGCGATCGAGTTCGTCGAGCAGCACGACGTCCCCGCCGTGTTCTGCGAGTCCACCGTCTCCGACGACGCGATGCAGCAGGTCGCGCGCGAGTCCGGCGCGGCGTTCGGCGGGACGCTCTACGTCGACTCCCTCTCCGCGCCCGACGGCCCCGTGCCGACCTACCTCGACCTCCTGCGCCACGACACCGAGACCATCGTCGCGGGCCTCACGGGCACCACCGCGGGCGGTGACGCGTGAGCGCGGGCGGGCGGGCGCCGTCGGGCACGCCCGCGATCGACGTGCGCGACCTCACCGTCCACTACGGCGACGTCCTCGCGCTCGACGGCGCGACCCTCGCCCTGGGGTCCTCGCACGGGCCGGGGACGGTATGCGGGCTCGTCGGCATGAACGGCTCGGGCAAGTCGACGCTGTTCAAGGCGGTCATGGGCATGGTCCGGCCGGACCGCGGCACCGTCCTGGTCGACGGCGCACCCCCCGCGCGCGCCCGGCGCGCCCAGGCGGTGGGGTACGTGCCGCAGAGCGAGGACGTCGACTGGGCCTTCCCGCTGAGCGTGCGCGACGTCGTCATGACGGGCCGCTACGGCTACCAGGGCTTCACGCGGCGCACGCGGCCCGCGGACCGGGAGGCGGTCGAGCACGCGCTCGCGCGCGTCGAGCTCACCGACCTCGCCGACCGGCAGATCGGCGCGCTCTCGGGCGGGCAGCGCAAGCGCGCGTTCGTCGCCCGGGGGCTCGCGCAGGGCGCGACGATCCTCCTGCTCGACGAGCCGTTCGCCGGCGTGGACAAGCGCACGGAGGCGACGATCACCACGCTGCTGCGCGAGCTCGCGGCCGGCGGGGCGACCGTCCTCGTCTCGACGCACGACCTGCACGCGCTGCCCGAGCTCGCCGACGAGGCGGTGCTGCTCCACCGCCGCGTCCTGCTGCACTCGACGCCCGCGGAGGTCCTGCGGCCCGAGAACCTCGCGCTCGCGTTCGGCGTGGAGGTGGCCCCGTGACCGACCTCCTCGCCACCCTCCTGGAGCCCCTGTCGTTCGAGTTCCTGCGCACCGCGCTCGCCGTCACGGTGACCGCCGGGATCGTGTGCGGCGTGCTGTCGTGCTGGCTCGTGCTCGTGGGCTGGTCCCTCATGGGCGACGCCGTCTCGCACGCCGTGCTGCCCGGCGTCGTGCTCGCGTACGTGGTGGGGGCGCCGTTCGCGCTCGGCGCGCTCGTCTTCGGGCTGCTCGCGGTGCTGCTCATCGGCGCGGTGCGCGACACGTCGCGCGTCAAGGAGGACGCCGCGATCGGGGTCGTGTTCACGACGCTCTTCGCGCTCGGGCTCGTCCTCATCTCCGTGACGCCGAGCCAGACGGACCTCAACCACATCCTCTTCGGCAACCTGCTCGGGGTGTCGCGTGCGGACCTGCTCCAGGTGCTCGCGCTCGGCGCGGTGACGCTCGCGGTCGTCGTGCTCAAGCGGCGCGACCTCACGCTCTACGCGTTCGACCCGACGCACGCGCACGCGATCGGGCTCTCGCCCCGACGGCTCGGCGCGCTGCTGCTCGGCCTGCTCGCGCTGACGGTCGTCGTCGCGCTCCAGGCCGTCGGCGTGGTCCTCGTCGTCGCGCTGCTCATCACGCCCGGCGCGACGGCGTACCTCCTCACCGACCGCTTCTCGCGGATGCTGTGGATCTCGCCGCTCGTCGCGGCGGTGTGCGGGGTCGTGGGCATCTACGTCAGCTACTACCTCGACACGGCGTCGGGCGGGACGGTCGTCGTCGCGCTGGGCGTGGCGTTCGCGCTCGCGTACCTGTTCAGCCCGCGGCACGGGCTCGTCGGGACGCGGGTCGCGGCGGCCCGACGCCGTCGGCTCGCGCGCGTCTGACCGTCCGCTCCGGCGGCCCGCAACCCGGTCCGGGCCGCCGGACGACGCCTCCTGCGTGCGCTGTGTGCGAAATCTCCATGAATTCGCCCTCGATTCCCTGGTGCTTCTCAGGTTCGCCCGGGAGACTTGTCGCCATGTCAGCGAGGACGAGCGAGCCCACGACGCCGCAGCGCACGCGCACGTCTGCCCGGTTCGCCGCGGCGAGCCTGCTCGCGCTGTCCATGATGCTGCCGATGTGCTCGACGGCGAGCGCCGCCGAGGTCCAGCAGCTCATCGCCGACGCGCAGGTCCAGACGGAGACCATCGGGAACGACCTCGACCGCGTGCACGCCCAGCTCCCCGCCCTGCACCCCGTGCTCCGCAACGACGTGCTCGACGCCGTCGAGTCGGTCGAGGCGGCGACGGACGAGGCCCGCTCCGCGCTCGAGCGCGCGACCGACGACGACGAGGCGGCCGACGGTCGCGCCGCCGTCGCGCTCGCCGACGCGCAGGTCGCGCTCGACGCGGCGTCCGCCCAGCTCCGCTACGTGACGGACCTCGCACACGACGCGGGCGAGGGCGTGGCCGTCGCGCTGGAGCGCCTGCAGGCGCACATCGACACGCTCCGCGGCGAGACGAGCCGCGCGGGGGCCTGAGCCGACCACCTGGCCCACGCGGGCCCGGAGCGCCGTCGCCGCGCGGTCCTCGACCGCCCTTCCTACGATGGCGAGATGCCTCGTGTCACCGGGATCGTCAAGCCGCACGAGGCGCTCCCCGGCGTCGCCCGCCTCGACCGCGCGGTGAACCGCTGGACGAACCGCCGCGCGCTGGGGGCCGCGGCCGACACCGCGCTCTCCCGGCTCTCGACGTGGGCCGACCACAGCGTGCTGTGGGCCGGGGCCGCCGTCGGGATCGCCGCCACCGGGCGGCGCGGGCGCGACGCCGCCCTGCGCGGCTACGGCTCGCTGCTCGTGTCGAGCGTCCTCGCGAACGTCGTCGGCAAGACCGTGTTCGGGGGCGTGCGCCCGTCGCTCGACGGCCTCCCGCTGTGGCGGCGCGTGGCGGACCCCCCGACGTCGCCCTCGTTCCCGTCGGGCCACTCGGCGTCGGCCGCCGCGTTCGTCACGGGCGTCGCGATCGAGTGGCCGACGGTCGGGCTGGCGCTCACGCCGCTCGCCGGGGCCGTCCTGTACTCGCGTCTGCACACGGGCTCGCACTGGTTCTCGGACGTCGCCGCGGGGGCGGCGCTGGGCGTCGGGGTCGCGCTCGCGAGTCGGGTGCTCGTCCCCGGCCGTGCCGAGCAGCGCCCCGACGTCCCGGCGGGGCCGCCCGCGGACGTCCCCGCGCTCGACGACGGCGCGGGCCTCTTCGTCGTCGTCAACCCGGCGGCGGGCTCGGGCCGGCTGCTCAAGGAGGACCCGCTCGCGGCGGTCCGCGACGGGCTCCCCCGCGCCGACGTCCACGTGCTCGCCGAGGGCGACGACCTGCGCCGTCTGTACGACGACGCCGTCGCGCGGGGCGCCCGCGCGCTCGGCATCAGCGGTGGCGACGGCACGGTGTCGACCGCGGCCGCGGCGGCGCGCGCGCACGACCTCCCGCTCGCCGTGCTCCCCGGCGGCACCCTCAACCACTTCGCGCGCGCGGCCGACCTCACGTCGATGCGCGCGACGATCGAGGCGGTGCGGACGGGCTCGGGCGTGACGATCGACGTCGCGGACCTCGAGGTCGACGGGGTCGACGGACCGCCCCGCACCGTGCTCAACACCTTCTCGGCCGGTGTCTACCCGGAGCTCGTCACCGAGCGCGAGAAGCACGAGCACCGGCTCGGCAAGTGGCCGGCGGCCGTCCTCGCGGCGGCGCGCGTGCTGCGGCGCGCGCACCGGGTGCGCATGGAGGTGGACGGGCACGAGGGCGAGTACTGGTCGCTGTTCGCGGGAGTCAACCGCTACTACCCGCAGAGCCTCGCACCGGTCGAGCGGCACCGCCTCGACGACGGCGTCCTCGACGTCCGCACGGCCCGGGCCGAGCGGCGCGCGAGCCGGCTGCGCACGTTCCTCGAGGTCGCGGCGGGCGACGCGGGGACGCGCGTCGCGCGGCGCGTGCCCGGGGTGCGGGGGCACCTCGTGGTCGACGCGACGTCCGTCCCGGCCCTGGAGCTCCGCTTCCCCGCGCGCGGCGCGGTCGTCGGGCCCGACGGCGAGGCCGTCACGACGGGCCGCTCCCCCGACGCCGAGCCCGGGCACCCCGGGTCGCCGCCCGTGGTGCTCGCGCACGACGGCGAGACGCTCTCGCTCGACGACGTCGCCCCCACCGGGCCGGTCACCGTCCGTCTCACCATGCGGCGCGGAGCGCTGCGTCTCTACGCCCCGAGCGACCCGACGGCGGGCTGATCCGCCCGGCCTGTCCTGTATGTCCTGTGTTCACGTCACCCGGGGAGAACTCCCCCTGTTCACGCACAGGCGTCATGCCCCACAATGAGCCCCGCAGTCGCGCGGACGGCACCCCGTCCGCGCCCCGTCCGGACTCGACCACGTCGGCCCCACCAGAAAGCAGAAGAACCATGGCCCAGCAGTACCCCGCCGCTCCGCAGGCCCCCGCCGGCTACTCGGCCCCGATCGAGGACCCGGGCAAGACCCTCGGCATCGTCGGCTTCGTCCTCGCGTTCGTCTTCGCGATCGCGGGCATCGTCGTCAGCGCGATCGCGCGCAAGAAGAGCAAGGAGGCGGGCTTCGACAACCAGCTCGCCAAGTGGGGCCTCATCCTCAGCATCGTCTTCACCGTGCTCGGCGCCATCGGCTTCATCATCTACATCGTCGCCATCGCGGCGCTCGTCGCGAGCGGCGACGTCGCGACGTACTGACGTCCCCGCCGGTCCGCCGGCGCGGCACCGACGGCCGCCGTCCCACCCGGGGCGGCGGCCGTCGTCGTCCCTGCCGGCCGCCCGCGGACGGGTCGCGGAAGATCCGCGGGCCGGGCACGGTTGAGACGCGCACGACCGCGCCACCGGTGAGAGCACCGGCCCCCCGACGGTCGCCCGACCGCAGGAGCAGATCATGACCGACGAGACGACCTCCCCGATCCCCGCCGAGAGCGCGACGGCCGCACCGGACCCCGCGACGGTCGAGCTCGGGCTCGACACCTTCGGCGACGTGACCGCCGGGGCGGACGGCGTGCTCCTCAGCGGCGCTCGCACCATCCGCGACGTCGTCGAGGAGGCGGAGCTCGCGGACCAGGTCGGCGTCGACTTCTTCGGCGTCGGGGAGCACCACCGCGCGGACTTCGCCATCAGCGCGCCCGAGGTGGTGCTCGCCGGGATCGCGACGCGGACGTCGCGCATCCGCCTCGGCTCCGCAGTGACCGTGCTCAGCTCCGACGACCCGGTGCGCGTCTTCGAGCGGTTCTCGACGCTCGACGCGCTGTCCGGCGGGCGCGCGGAGGTCATCCTGGGGCGTGGGTCGTTCATCGAGTCGTTCCCGCTGTTCGGCTACGACCTCGCCGACTACGAGGTGCTGTTCGAGGAGAAGCTCGACCTGTTCGTCCATCTGCTCGACGAGGGTCCGGTCACGTGGTCGGGCACGACGCGCGCCGGGCTCGCCGACCAGGAGGTCTGGCCCAAGACCGAGAGCGGGCGCCTGCGCACGTGGGTCGGTGTCGGCGGCTCGCCCGAGTCGGTCGTGCGGACCGCGCGGCACGGGCTGGGGCTCATGCTCGCGATCATCGGCGGCGAGCCCGAGCGGTTCCGTCCCTACGTGGACCTCTACCACCGCGCCGTCGAGGAGCTCGGCACGCCCGTGCTGCCGATCGGCGTGCACTCGCCGGGCCACGTCGCCGAGACCGACGAGCAGGCGCAGGAGGAGGTCTACGAGCACTTCGCGGCGATGAACAACCGCATCGGGCGCGAGCGCGGCTGGCCCGCCTACCATCGCGGACGGTTCGCCCACGACGTGCGCGACGGCTCGCTCTACGTCGGCTCGCCCGAGACCGTGGCCCGCAAGATCGCCCGCACCGTCCGCCTGCTCGGCGCGGGCCGGTTCGACCTCAAGTACTCGACCGGCACGCTCCCCCACTCGACGATGCTGCGCAGCATCGAGCTCTACGGCACGCAGGTGATCCCGCGCGTCCGCGAGCTCCTCGCGGAGCACTGACACCCACCGAACCGACCCAACCCCCTCGCCGAACACGACGTTGCTGTCGCCATCGGGGCGAGAACGACAGCAACGTCGTGTTCGGCTGCGGGCAGGCTCGTGCTCGACGGCGGCTGGTCGGCGGGTCGGCGGGTCGGCGGGTCGGCGGGTCAGCGGGTCAGCGGGTCAGCGGGTCAGCGGGTCAGCGGGTCAGCGCGTCGGCGGGTCAGCCGCGGCCGGCGGCGCGGAGCGCGGCGGCCTCGAGGTCCGGCGGGAGGCCGACGGCGGGGCGGTCCGTGCGTTGCGGCGTCGCGTCTCCCGCGGCATCGAGGGCGCGGAGCCACGCCCACGTGTCGCGCACCGTCTCGCGCACGTCGCGCGTGCGCAGGCCGAGCGCCGCCGCGCGCGACGTGTCGGAGCCGTGCAGCGCGTCGTGCAGCTCGCCCGGCGGCAGCCAGACCGGGAGCTGGGTCCACGGCTCGATCCCGGCCGCGAGGACGGCCTCCGGCTCGACCCACACGAGCTCGGCGGGCGGGTCGTCCGCCGCTGCCGCGTCGTCGGCGGTCGCCTCGACGCACGCGGCGAGCAGCTCGCCCATGGTCGTGTGCCCGGGCGCGCTGACGACGTCGACCGGCCCGGACACGCCCGCGAGCGCCACGTCGAGCGCGAACGCGGCGAGGTCGCGCGCGTCGACGTACTGCAGCGGCAGGTCGGCGGGCCCGGGGGCGAGCACCGGACCGCCGCGCGCGACGCGACGCAGCCACCACGGCAGGCGGCCGACGTTCTCCCGCGGCCCGAGGATGAGGCCCGCGCGCAGCAGGATCGCCCGGTCGCCGAGCGCGTCGGTCACGGCGATCTCCGCGCCGCGCTTCGCGCGGGCGTAGTCGTCGGAGGTCGTGTCGTCCGGGTCGCCGTCGACGATCTCCGACGTCTCGTCGGCCCCGCGCGGCCGCGGGAACGGGTACACCGAGCGCGACGACACGTAGACGTACCGGTCGTCGCCCGGCACGCGGCCGGCGAGGAGCCGGGCGGCGTCGCGCGCCGCCGCGGGCGCCCAGGACCACGTGTCGACGACGACGTCCCACTTCTGCGGGACGTCGTCCGCGCGCAGCGCGTCCAGGCCGTCGGGCCGGGTGCGGTCGCCCACGAGCTGCCGGACGCCGTCGGGCACGGGCGTGGTGCCCCGGTTGAGGACGGTGACGTCCCAGCCGCGGGCGAGGGCGTCGTCGACGACGGCGCGCCCCACGAAGTCGGAACCGCCGAGCACGAGGAGTCGGGTCATGGGCCCACTGTGGCGCGCCGTCGGTCCGCTTGCAGCCCGTTACGCCGCCCGCAGACGGCCGTGGGGGGCCTCACGACCCCCGCGAGCCTTTCGCGGAGCATACTGGCCAGGTATCCTGGCCAGGACACCCCACCCGAGGAGCGGCGATGCAGGTCAACGTGCTCGAGGCCAAGAACAACCTCTCCCAGCTCGTCAGCCGTGCCGCGGCCGGCGAGGACGTGGTCATCGCGCGCCGTGGTGTCCCGCTCGTGCGGCTCGTGCCGGTCCGGGCCGACCTCGCGCACGGGACCGGGGCGGCGATCGTCGAGTGGCTCGACGACCACCCGCCGTCGCGACGGACCGCCCGCTCGGCGAGCCAGATCGACGCCGACATCGAGGCCGCGCGCGAGGGCTGGGAGTGATCTACCTCGACACGTGCCTCGTCATCTACCTGGTCGAGGACACCGAGCGTGGCCCGCACGTGCGCGAGCTGCTGGCCCGGCACGGGCACGAGGAGTTTGCGATCAGCCCGCTCGTCCGGCTGGAGTGCCTCGTGGGACCGCTGCGGTCCGGGGACCCGGAGCTCGAGGACCGGTACCGGGGCGTGCTCGACCTGTTCGTCGAGCTTCCCCTCGATGCCACGGCCTTCGAGCGGGCGGCACGCCTGCGCGCCTCCTCGTCGCTCCGGACGCCCGACGCGCTGCACCTCGCCGCCGCGCAGGTCCACGAGTGCTCCGCCCTGTGGACGAACGACTCGCGGCTCGCCGTCGCCGGGCGCGGGCTCGCCGTCGACGTCCTGCACGGCGGCTGACCCGGGCGAGCGGTCAGGCGGGGTCAGTCCGGGTCGGTCGGGTCCAGGGGAGCCTCGGGGTCGAGGTTGACGACGCCGCGACGCCAGTAGCCGTGGACGGCGAGCTGGTCGGGCCGCGCGCCGGAGCGGCGCAGCGCCCGGCGGACCGCGACGAGGTCGGTCGCCTCGCCCGCGGCGAACACGTACTCGTCGGCGTCGAGCGGGCCGAGCGCGCGGACGGCCTCGGCGAGCTGTCCCGGCCCGTCGGTGCGGTAGAGGAGCTCGGTCGTCGCGCGCCCGAGCTCGTCCTCGACGAACGCCTCGTCGACGTCGTCGCCGATCTCCACGATCGCGGTCACGGGCACGTCGGCCCCGACCGCCTCGACCCAGCGCGCGAGCGCAGACAAGCCCGTCTCGTCCCCGACGAGCAGGAGCCGCCCGACGCCGTCCGGCACGGCGCGGCTCGTCGTCGGGCCGGCGAGGACGACCTCGTCACCCACCGCCGCCCGCGCGGCCCACGCCGACGCCGGGCCGCCCTCGCCGGTGGGCGGCGCACCCGGGTCGGTGCCGCCGTGGAGCACCCAGTCGACGTCGACCTCGGGAACCCCGTCGACGGTCCGCGTCGCCCGGACGGTCAGCTCGCGCGAGATCGACACGACGCCCGTCGGGCGCTGGAGGGCGCCGTCGTCGGTCAGCGTCGGGGCGTGCAGGACGCCGGTGGCCGGGTCCGGGAGGAACACCTTGAGGTGGTCGTCGGGGCCGGGCACGCGCAGCGTCGCGAGCGAGGCCTCGCCCGGGGCGGCGTCCCGGAAGGTGAGGCGGCGCAGCGCGCCGGACGTCTCCCGGACGGCGTGCACGCGGACGCGGCGCGGGACGAGGTCGAGGCGGGTCACGGGTCGGGAGAACACCGCCCCATTCTGCGCCGAGCACGACGACGCCGTCGTCATCCGGCCGATGACGACGGCCACGTCGTGGTCGAGCGCGCGGTACCCCGTTCTCGACGGTCGCGGGCGTCAGGCGAAGAAGACCCGGAGGTCGGCGACGACGTCGAGCGGGACCTCGAGCGCCGCGTAGTGACCACCGCGCGGGTGCTCGGACCAGTGCTCGATCCGGGCGTTGTCGCGCTCGGCGAACGCGCGGATCGTCTGGAAGTCGTCGGCGAAGACGGCCACGCCGATCCGGCCCCGGCTCACGACCGGCTCGGCGCCCGAGCGCTGCTCCGCGTAGTGGTAGCGGGCGGCGGTCGCGTAGGAGTTGGTCAGCCAGTAGAGCGTCGCCTGGGCGAGCACCTGGTCGGCGCTCACGAGGCTCGTCCCGTTACCGAAGCTCTCGAACAGCTCGTGGTAGGCGAGGACGGCGACGGGCGAGTCGGCGAGGCCCGCGGCCATCGTCTGCGGCCGCGACGCGTTCATCGTGTTGTAGGCGCCCACGGACTGGAACCACTGGAGGTGCCCGAGCGCGGCGAGCTCCTTCGCGCCGAAGCCGTCCATCTCGCCGGGAGCGCCCGACGGGAAGGAGAAGAGCTGGAGCACGTGGGCGCCGAGGAAACCCTTGGGGTCGAGGACCGCGAGCTCGCGGCCGACCATCGCGCCGCCGTCGCTGCCGTGGATCCCGTAGGAGTCGTACCCGAGGTCGCGCATGAGGACGTCGTAGGCGCGGGCGACGCGCGCCATCGTCCAGTCCGTGTCCCCGACCACCGGGGTGGAGAACCCGAAGCCCGGCATGGAGGGGATGACGAGGTGGAACGCATCCTCGGGGCGGCCGCCGTGCGCGACGGGGTCGACGAGCGGGTCGATCATGTCGAGGAAGTCGAGGAACGAGCCCGGGTAGGTGTGCGCGAGCAGCAGGGGCGTCGCGGCGTCGTGCCGGGAGCGCACGTGGAGGTAGTGGATCGGCTGGCCGTCGATCTCGGTGCGGAAGCCCGGGTACGTGTTGGCCCGGTCCTCGACGGCCCTCCAGTCGAACGCCGTCCAGCGCCCGACCATGTCGCGCAGGTAGGACTCGGGCGTCCCGTAGTCCCAGGAGTCCCCGGGGGCGGCGGGCGCGAACCGGGTCCGTTCGAGGCGCGACCGGAGGTCGTCGAGGTCGGCCTGCGGGACGGCGACGGAGAACGGGTGGTGCTCGAGGGACGGGGAGAGGTGCGACGCGGTCATGGTGGTCTCCTCGGTCGGGCGGGGCCTCGTGCCCTGCTCTGCTCCCGACTCTAGGAAGGGTTCAGGAACGCTTCCTTCCGTTATTCTGGCGGCGCTCTGAGGAGTTCTCCCGCGTCGTCCGTCGACCCCAGGAGGGACCCGTGGCCTCCACCTCGGCCCGCATGCTCATGCTGCTCGGCCTGCTCCAGTCGCGCCCCGACTGGTCGGGCGCCGAGCTCGCCGAGCGCCTCGACGTCAGCGACCGCACGGTCCGCAACGACGTCGCCCGCCTGCGCGAGCTCGGCTACCCCGTCGACGCGGTGCGCGGCCCGGGCGGCCGGTACCGGCTCGGCGCCGGAGCGCGGCTGCCCCCGCTCCTGCTCGACGACGCCGAGGCCGTCGCGGTCGCCGTCGGGCTGCGGGCCGCGACCGGCACGGCGGGCTTCGAGGAGTCCGGGGCGTTCGCGCTCGCCAAGCTGGAGCAGGTCATGCCGGACCGCCTGCGCCGTCGTCTCGCCGCGCTCCGGTCCGCGAGCGCCGCCGGCCCCGCGAACACGGACTCGAACGTCGAGGACCCGGTCGTCGACCCGGACACCCTGACCGCCCTGGCCGACGCCGTGCGTGACCACCAGGGCCTGCGCTGCTTCTACCGCGACGAGCCGCTCGAGCTCGAGCCCTACCGCCTCGTCGCATGGCAGCGCCGCTGGTTCCTCGTGGCCCGCGACCCGGTGACGGGCGCGTGGGCTCCCTACCGCGTCGACTGGCTCGTGCTGCGCGTGCCGGGCGGGCGGCGGTTCGCGCCGGTGGACTTCCCCGGCGACCTGACCGACCTCGTCGTGCGCGAGGTCGCGCGCGCCGGCTGGGCCGTGCACGCCCGGATCGTCGTCGACGCGCCCGCCGACGAGGTCCTGCGACGCATCAACCCGACGGTCGGCACGGTCGAGCCGCTCGCCGACGACCGCTGCGTCCTCGTCACCGGCGGCGACAGCGTCGAGGTCGTCGCGGTGTGGGTCGGGATGCTCGGCCTGGACTTCCACGTGACGGAGCCGCCGGCCCTCGTCGACCACGTGCGCACCCTGGCGACCCGCTACGCCCGCGCGACCCCGCCGTGACCCGAACCGGTCGCGGGCTCCCGCGTCAGTCAGGTCGTGCCGGGGTCCCACGGGTCGACGACGTCCACCCGGGTAGCGGCGAAGTCGCGGACGTTGCGCGTCGCGAGCGTCGCGTCGTGCACGCGGCAGATCGCAGCGATCTGCGCGTCGGCCAGGCTCATCGGCCGCCCCGCTCGCTCGCGGAGCGCGAGGAGCGTGCCCCCGACGCGCGCGGCGTCGGCGTCGTACGGGAGCACCCGGCCCGCGAAGGTCGTGGTGACGTGCTCCTCGACGAGCGCGGCGAGGCGGTCGCGGCGCCGCCCTTCGGGCAGCCGCGCCACCCCGTGGACGATCTCGCCGACGGTGACCGCCGTGATCGACAGCGCCTGCGGAGCCTGCGCGTCGAGCCAGCGGAGCACGCGCGCCTCGGGCACCGGGCGGATCACCTCGGACACCACGTTCGTGTCGAGGACGATCACGTGTCCGCGGTCTCCCGGTACGGCGTGCCCGGTTCGTCGGAGAGGTCGACGACCCGGCCGTGCTCCGAGCGCGCGGGGAGGTCGAGCTCGACCGCCAGACCGGCGTCGGCGAACGACCTGTGGATGAAGGTGCCCAGCCCCTGTTCCAGCCCGCTGGGGGCTGTCACCGCGGAGGTGAGGATCTCGCGCACCTCCGCCTCCATGGACCGCCCGTGCTCCGCCGCCCGCGCCCGCAGCCGTTCGCGCACGTCGTCGTCGAGCCCTCGGATCGTCAGCGTCGCCACCTGGACCACCTCCCACGTACGACGCTAGCAAAATGACAGCACGATGCGCCAGGGTCGGCCCCTCCTCGAGAGCAATGAAGTTGCGAGAGGTTGAGAGAATGGACCGTCGTGAGTACCGAGCCCGCAGCGAACCAACCTGACGCGCGCCCTCCCCAGCGGGACGGCGCCGCCGAGGGCACCCCGCGCGAGGGTCGCCGACGCCGCGGGAACCGCCGCGGGCGCGGGCGAGGCGAGCGGACGACGTCGGGCACCTCGACGACCACGGAGCCGACGCGTCGCGGGCGGGGCGAGCGGACGACGTCGGGCCCGCGGCAGGTGAGCCGCGCGCAGCTCGACCGGGCCGCGCAGGCGCGCGCTAACGTGACGGTCCCGCCCATCACGTACCCCGAGCAGCTTCCGGTCAGCGCCCGACGCGCGGACATCGCCGCCGCGATCCGCGACCACCAGGTCGTCATCGTGGCGGGCGAGACGGGCTCCGGGAAGACGACGCAGCTCCCCAAGATCGCGCTCGAGCTCGGCCGAGGCCGCTCGGGTCAGGTCGGGCACACCCAGCCCCGCCGCATCGCCGCGCGCACGGTCGCCGAGCGCATCGCGGAGGAGCTCGGCACGGAGCTGGGCGGCGTCGTCGGGTACCAGGTGCGGTTCACCGACACCTCCAGCGAGGACACTCTCGTCAAGGTCATGACGGACGGCATCCTGCTCGCGCAGATCCAGCGCGACCCGGAGCTGCTCGCCTACGACACGATCATCGTCGACGAGGCGCACGAGCGGTCCCTCAACATCGACTTCCTGCTCGGCTACCTCGCGCGGCTCCTGCCGCGCCGCCCCGACCTCAAGCTGATCATCACGTCGGCGACGATCGACTCCGAGCGCTTCGCGCAGCACTTCTCCCCCGCGCACCTCGCCCAGCTCGGCGGCGCGCCGGAGTACGTGGTCGACGCCCTGCCCGACGCCGCGCCCGTCGTCGAGGTGTCCGGCCGCACCTACCCGGTCGAGATCCGGTACCGGCCGCTGTCCCCCGACGTCGACCTCGGCGCCTCCACTGGCAGCGGCACGAAGGCGAAGGGCCGCGCGGGCGCCGAGGAGAAGGACCTCGTGACCGGCATCGTCGACGCGTGCGACGAGCTCATGCGCGAGGGACCGGGCGACATCCTCGTGTTCCTCTCGGGCGAGCGCGAGATCCACGACGCCGCCGACGCGCTCACCGGCCACCTCAAGGACCGCGTCACCGACCCGAAGCACCCGCAGCGCGTCGAGATCCTGCCGCTGTACGCGCGGCTGTCGTCGGCCGAGCAGCACCGCGTGTTCCAGGCGCACTCCTCGCGACGCATCGTGCTCGCGACGAACGTCGCCGAGACGTCGCTCACCGTGCCCGGGATCCACTACGTCGTCGACCCTGGCACGGCCCGCATCTCGCGCTACTCCAAGGCGACGAAGGTCCAGCGCCTGCCCATCGAGCCCGTCTCGCAGGCGAGCGCGAACCAGCGCTCCGGCCGCTCCGGCCGCGTCGCCGACGGCATCGCGGTGCGCCTCTACTCCGAGGACGACTTCCTCTCCCGGCCCGAGTTCACCGAGCCGGAGATCCTGCGCACCTCCCTCGCGTCGGTGCTGCTCCAGATGATCTCCGTCGGCGTCGTCGAGACCCCGGACGAGGTCGCGCGCTTCCCGTTCGTCGAGCCCCCGGACACGCGCGCCGTGCGCGACGGCGTCCAGCTCCTCACCGAGCTCGGCGCCCTCGCCACGTCCGACGGCGTCACGCGCCTCACCGAGGTCGGGCGCGTCCTCGCCCAGCTCCCCATGGACCCGCGCCTCGCCCGCATGATCTGGGAGGGCTCGAGGCTCGGCGTCGCGCGCGAGGTCGCGATCATCGCCGCCGTCATGTCGATCCAGGACCCGCGCGAGCGCCCCGCCGAGGTCCGCGCCCAGGCCGACCAGGCGCACGCGCGCTTCACCGACCCGCACTCCGACTTCCTCACCTACCTCAACGTCTGGGAGTACGTCCGCGAGCAGCAGCACGAGCTCTCGTCCTCGGCCTTCCGCCGCCTGTGCAAGACCGAGTACCTCAACTTCCTGCGCATCCGCGAGTGGCAGGACGTCGTCGCCCAGCTCCGCGAGATGGCCAAGCCCCTCGGCATCGACATGTCGTACAAGCCGCGCGCACGCGGCGCGGCCGGTGACGACGCGCGGCGAGGTCCAGGACGAGCGGCGGCTGCGCCCGAGGATGCGAAGGGCGTGGCGGGCCTGGCGGGAGCGACGCGAGGAACGAGCGGCGCGGATGGTAGCCCGAGCACCTCGGGGGCAGCCGCCGCGGACCCGACCACCGCCCCCGACGCAACCCCCGACACCCAGGCCTACAAGCGCGCCTGGGACGGGGACACGATCCACAAGGCGCTCCTGTCCGGCCTGCTGTCGCAGATCGGGATGCAGGACACGGGCGAGGTGAAGGCGTCGTCGGTCGCGCACCTCAAGGGCGAGGCCCGCGCCAAGGCGCTGCGGCGCGCGCAGAAGCAGGCCCGCAACGAGTACACCGGCGCGCGCGGCGCGCGGTTCGCGATCTTCCCCGGCTCGCCGCTGAGCAAGAAGCCGCCGGCCTGGATCATGGCGGGCGAGCTCGTCGAGACGTCGCGGCTGTGGGCGCGCGACGTCGCCCGGATCCAGCCCGAGTGGGCCGAGGGCCTCGCGGGCAACCTCGCGCGGCGCACGTACTCCGAGCCGCACTGGTCGACCAAGCGCGGCGCGGCGATCGCGACCGAGAAGGTGCTGCTGTACGGCGTGCCGATCGTCGCGGACCGCAAGGTCCTCTACGCGAAGGTCGACCCCGAGGCCGCGCGCGAGATGTTCGTGCGGCACGCGCTCGTGCAGGGCGAGTGGACGACCCACCACCGGTTCTTCCACGACAACCGCAAGCTCCTGGCCGAGGCGGAGGAGCTCGAGGCGCGCTCGCGCCAGCGCGGGCTCGTCGTCGACGACGACGTGCTGTTCGACTTCTACGACGAGCGCGTGCCCGACGACGTCGTGTCCGCCGCGCACTTCGACCGCTGGTGGAAGACGGCGCAGCGCCGCGACCCCGACCTGCTCACCTTCACGCTCGAACAGCTCGTGCCCGACGCCGAGCAGGTCGACACGTCGCAGTTCCCCGAGACCTGGCCGCAGGGCGAGCTGACGCTCCCGCTCACGTACCAGTTCCAGCCCGGGACCGAGGCCGACGGCGTGACCGTGCACGTCCCGATCTCCGTGCTCAACCGCGTCGTCCCCGACGGCTTCGACTGGATGGTGCCGGGCCTGCTCGACGAGCTCGCCACGGCGACGATCCGCTCGCTGCCCAAGCCGGTCCGCGTCCAGCTCGTGCCGGCACCGGACGTCGCGCGCGACGTCGTCGCCTGGCTCCGCGAGCACACGCCCGCCTGGGAGGACATGGCCCGCGCGGGCGACATGGCCGAGCCGTTCCACGTCGCGTTCACGCGCGCCGTCCGGGCGCTGCGCGACGTCGTCATCCCCGACGACGCGTGGGGCCCCGAGCAGGAGGCGCGCCTGCCCGCGCACCTACGCATGACGTTCCGGGTCGAGGACACCCGCGGGCGCGGCTCCGTCGTGCTCGACGAGTCGAAGGACCTTCTTGCGCTCCAGCGCCGTCTCGCCGCGCAGAACCAGGCCGCGGTCCGCGCGGCGGTCAAGGGAGCGGTGGGTGCTGCTCTTCGTGAGGCCGCTTCGGGATCGGTTCCCGGGTCGGGTGCGTCGGTCTCGGGGTCGGGTGCGTGGGTCCCGGGGTCGGGTCCGGCGGCGGAGGGGGCGTCGGCGCTCGGGCTACCATCCGCGCCGCTCGTTCCTCACGGCGCTCCCGCCAGGCCCGCCACGCCCTTCGCATCCGACGCCCCCTCCCCCGCCTCCGCGTCCGGCTCACCCGGGCGAGGTGTAGGACGAGCGGGCGGCGCGTCGTCGGGCGCGACGGGCGTCGAGGCCGCGCGCGGACATGGACGGCCGACCGCACCAAGTCACGGCGCGGCCGGCCCGAGCACCGACGGCACACCGCCCGCGGGCTCGACCACGAGCCTGGTGAGCGAGCGCACCGACCTGACCACCTGGCCCGACGACCTCACCGACGGGCGGCTGCCCGCGACGGTGTCGACCGACCTCGGGGGTGGGGTCGTGGTGCGCGGGTACCCGGCGGTCGTCGAGGAGCAGGACGCGAAGGGGAAGCCGGTCGTCGCGCTGCGCGTGCTGGCCGACGCGACCGCGCAGGCGCGGGAGCACGCGCGGGGTGTGCGGCGGCTGCTGCTGACCGAGACGGCGCTGCAGACCGGGCGCATCACGAGCCGGTGGAACGGCACGCAGTCGCTCACGTTGGCGGCCAGCCCGTACCGGAACACGGACGCGCTCGTCGCGGACCTGCAGCTCGCCGCGGTGATCGCGCTGACGAGCGGCGGCAGCGGGCAGCCCGACGCGGCGACGGTCCGCGACGCCGAGGCCTACGCGGCCGCGCGCACGTTCGTCCGCGCGCACCTGGAGGAGCACGTGCACCAGGTGGTCGGGCACGTGGTCGCCGCGCTCACCGCGTCGCGGAACCTCGACGCGGAGATCCGCGCGTCGAACAGCCTCGCGCTGCTCAACACGCTCACCGACCTGCGCGACCAGGCGGCGGGCCTCATCCACGACGGCTTCGTCTCGCAGACCCCGCCCCGACGCCTGCCGCACCTGACGCGCTACCTGCGGGCGGCGTCGTACCGGCTGGAGAAGGCGCAGTCGAACCCGAACCGCGACGCCGAGCTCGCGTGGCGCGTGCACGACGTCGAGGACGCCTACCAGCGCGCCCGTGCCGCGTACGTGCAGGGCCCGGCCGACCCGGCCCGGGCCGCCGACCTGGCCGAGGTGCGGTGGCTGATCGAGGAGCTGCGCGTGTCGCTGTTCGCGCAGCAGCTCGGCACCGACGGCCCGGTGAGCGAGAAGCGCATCCGCAAGCTCCTCACGCCCGACGGCTGGTGACGCGCGGCGCGAACGCGATCCACGACGCGCCTCGTCCTTGACGCCACGGACGAGGTTCGTTAGCGTCCCGATCGAATCGCCCAATGTGGGGCGCATCTCGCCAGGGGGAAAGATGAAGGGACTTCGTTCACGGTTGGCCGGCGCAGGATTGGCAGTAGCGCTCGGCCTCATCGGCGCAGGGTCTGCCCATGCCGCCGCATTTACTCACAGCACCACTGGTGTGTCGATGAACGGCTCGTACGTGTTCGAGCCGCAGTCCGTCAGGCAGGGGGCCTTCCACTTTTGGGGAACCCTGAACGACACGCTCAACGACGGGCACGCGGGCAAGCAGCAGGTGCGCATCGAGGGCTACGGGTACAACACCTACTACGCACCGGTCGACGCCGACAAGTACTTGAACCAGTACATCTGGGCGGCTCCTCAGCTGTACGTGACGAAGGCGCGCGCCAAGGTGTGCCGAGACCGCGGCACGCTCCTCCCGGACAACTGCTCGGCGGAGAAGACCTACACCCGGTGACCGAGCGCACGGTCGCCGTCGAGGCGCGCGCGATCTCTTTCGCCTTTCCCCTCGAGCAGCCGATTCTCGACCACGTCGATCTGACCGTCGGCCGTGAGGCCGTCGCGTTGACGGGCACGAGCGGCACCGGCAAGACGACGCTCCTGCACTGCCTGTCCGGAATCCTCGTCCCGTCCTCCGGGGCGGTGGCCGTGACCGGGCACGTCATCACGGGAATGACCACGGAGGAGCGGAGCGCGATCCGCAGGCGGCACGTGGGAATGGTCTTTCAGTTCTCGGAGCTCATCGCCGAGCTCACGCTCCTGGAGAACGCCTCGCTCCCGCTCGAGCTGCTCGGGTCACCGCGGCGAGTCGCGACACGCACGGCGCGTGATCTGCTGGGCGAGCTGGGCATATCCCAGCTCGCCCAGCGGTACCCGGCTCAGGTCTCGGGCGGGCAGGCCCAGAGGGCTGCCGTTGCCCGAGCGCTGATCCATGAACCCTCGGTCGTGCTCGCCGACGAACCCACCGGGGCCCTCGATGCAGCGACCGGAGGGCGCGTCCTGGAGCTCTTGCTCGACGCGGCACGGAGCCGCGGCGCTGCGGTCGTCCTCGCCACGCACGACGCGGCCGTCGCGGCCCTGGCGGACCGGGTCGTCGACATGGCCGAGATCGGGGCGCTACACGGCGCACGCCCGCACCCGGTCGCATGAACCGTCGTAGCGCGACGCTCCTCGGGCTTCGTCTTCTCCGATCGAGCGGGCACCGCCGGTGGTGGTCGCGAGCGCTCGTCGTCGGCGGCGTGTGCATGGCCATGGTCGGCACACTCCTCTGCATCGCTGCCGCGACCGTCGTCTCGGCGCAGGCGGACCGCACGTGGGAACGCTCCTTCACGTCGGCGGTCGACGACGCGCACTCCCAGGCTCGCGTGACGGTGTCACGCATCGCCTACGGGGAGCGGATGCTGCTTCGCGTGGACGTCGATCCGCTCGACGGCGAGCTCCCGTTGCCCCCGGGCCTCGGCCGATGGCCCGCCTCCGGCGAGGTCATCCTGTCCCCGGCTGCGGAAGAGCTACGTTGGACCGCGGCGTTCCGGGCCTTGGCCCCGGGGAGGGTCGCCGGGACCGTCGGGGACGCCGGGCTCCGCAGCCCGGACGAGCTCGTCATCTACCGGGGGGTGCCGGCGTCAGAGCAACCTCGTGGTGGTGAGGGTGTCGTCGCGCCGGGGGCGACGGGCGCGGGCGCGCACGACCGAGACACCCCGGACATCCCTCCTGGACAGGTCGCCGCGCTCGTCACCGTCCTCGCGGTTCTCGTGGGACTACCGGTCGCGGCGTTCCTCGGGGTTGCGACCAGGCTCTCCGCGGCGACCCGAGCACGGCGGCTCGCAGTCCTCCAGTTCCTCGGTGCGTCGACCTCGACGATCCGTAGCGTCAACATGCTCGAGGTGACGACGCTCTCGTTCATCGGGTGGCTCGGTGGAGTCGCAGTCTTTCCCGTCGTCAACCGGGTCGTCGCTCGGTCCGGGCTGCTGGGCACGACCTGGTTCGCCTCCGACACAGAGCTCACGGCGGCGACGGCGATCCTCCCCGGGGTCCTGCTTCTCACGCTGGCGGTCGTCATCGGTCGACGGATCGAGACCGGGACGGGAACACGGGCGGAGATCCGGCAGGCGGACCCCGCGCGCACCGTCTCCGCGTGGAGACTGGTTCCTCTCGCGTGCGGCCTGACGTCTCTCTCCGCTCAGGTCGTCACGGGGGCGCTTCGCCCCCCCGGGGTGACGCCCGTGCGCCTCGACCTCCTCATGTCCACGGCCGTCGTCGTGACGGCGGCCGGGCTCGCCGTCGCGATGCCCTCCGTCATCCGTTGGTCGGGCCGTGTCCTCGCGGTCCACGGGAAGACGGTCTCGGCACGGCTCGGCGGAGCGCGAGCCGCCTTCGACCCACGTGACGGCGCACGTCTGGTCGTCGCGCTCGCGCTCCTCGTCATGGCCGCAGGCGTGACCATCGGTCAGACACGGGACGCCCGTGCCGTGAGCGTCCCCACCGCCGCGGTCGTCCCGGTCGCCGTCGACGTCTCCGAGCTTCCGGACGGCGGAGCGGCCACGCTGCTCGACGAGCTGCCCACCGCGGCGATCGGGTTGGCGGCGAGCGATCCCGCGTCGCCGGAGATGCGCCTGGCCGCCATCGCGCCGTGCGATCGCGTGGACGCCTTCCTCCGCGCCGTCGGTGGGGCGTCGGTTCCCGGCTGCGTCGACGGCGCGGTGCTGACCTCGTCGATCGACGAGGACCCGTCGTCCGTCCGGGTCGACGACGTCCCGGCGATCGCGTCGCTCGCGGAGAACCTCCCGCATCGCGGAGTGCTCCCCGAGAACGTCGCCGGTCTCCTCGCCGAGTCAGGTGTCGATCTGCTCGTCACCATCGATCCGGCTGCCGTCCTCGATGCCGTGGCTCGTGGCCCCGTCGTCACCGAGGCCGGTGGGACCGCATACGCGACGAACGTCCAGCTCGTGACGGCTGTTCCGTCGGCCGACGTCGCCGCGACGCTCGCCAGCATCTACCGGACGGCCCCATACAGTCAGCCCACCGCGACAGGACTCGACCCTGACAGTGGACGCAACATCGCGATGATCAACGGGTTCGTCCGGCTCGGCCTCCTCCTGGGGACGGTGATGACGGTGCTCGCCCTCGCTGTCGCGTTGGCGGATCGTGCGACGACGCGACGCCGCCCCGACATGAGTCTGCTGGCCGCAGGTGTCGACGCATCCACCCTGCGAGCGGCTCACCGCTGGGAGTCGCTGACGACCCTCGGGACAGGAGCGTCGCTCGCCCTGCTCTGCGGGGTCCTCGGCGGCCTGGCCTGGCAGTACGCGGGCGGTCTCGTCCGGGAACCGGACTGGGCGTCGATCGCCGTCCTTGCGGCTCTCACCGTCGCCGCCGTGGTCGGCGTGGCCGTGACCACCGCAGCCATGGCACCGCGTGACGTCGACATCGAGTCCCTGCGTACGACGTGAAGGGCTGAGCAGTGCCTGAGCTGCGCGTGTCGCTGTTCGCGCAGCAGCGCGGCACCGACGGCCCGGTGAGCGAGAAGCGCATCCGCACGCTCCTCACGCCCGACGGCTGGTGACGGCTCGATCGCCGGCACGGCCTCGACGAGCAGACGGAGGGGCAGGCTAGAGCCTGGGGAAGTCGCGTACCTCTCGCCGAAGTCGGCGCCGTCGCACGCGCCAGAGAATCTCGGCGGTCTGCCGCTCCATCCAGATGCCGTCGCTGCGCTCGTCGGGCGAGTCGGGGGCGAGCACGAGCTGGCTCCGTGTCTGCGTCGAGCCGGCAAAGGTCAGGACGAGGCGGCTGGGTCCGCGGACCGCGGCGACCGCGGTGGCCAGCCGATCACGAAGCTCATCCGGCTTCTCGTCCTGCTCGTACTCGAACGTCACCCCGAAGTGGGAATCGAGCTGCAGCGCGAAGACCTCCTCGCCGCGGTGGACGAGCACGCGCGCGACACGCTCAGGCGCTCTGACCAGCCTCATCACGACGCAGAGGGCGTCGGACACGTCGTCGTCGAACTGCCACACGATGTCGTCGTAGCCGGCCATCAGCTCCGGGACGAGTGCCCGGAGAGCCGCCCCGGTCGGGGTCTGTGCGCTCACACCGGACAGTGCACCAGAGTGCCGGGGCGACCGCCACGGCTCGTCGGCCGCCTGCAGCCGACGCTGCCGGCCGACACTCGTCGACACCGCGGTCAGCACGACGCGTAGACGTAGCCCGGCTCGTCCGGGCCGACGAGATCGCGGTCGCGCAGGACGGTGAGCGGGGCGCGGTCGTCGCGGGCGCAGACGTCGTCGAAGGTCAGGCCGGCGTCGGCGAGCGCGTCGGGGTACTCGACCTGGAGCACGTGGTCGCCGTAGACGTCGGTGTACGCAGCGCACTCGTCGAAGACCGCGCACTCCTCGGTGACGGCGAGGTCGAAGCCGAGGTCGTCGTGCGCGACGGACGCGATCTCCGCCGCGTTCTTCTGCGCGACGGCGAGCCCGGCGTCGTGCGCGAGGTCGACGTACGCGCGGGCGAGGGCGTGGGCGCCGTCCTCGTCGACGGCGTCGAACCGCGTCCAGGTGTCGAGGTTGTCGAGCTCGACGGCGTCGAAGCCGGCGTCGGCGCAGCCCGTGACGACGGGCCCGAGGATCGCGAGGATGCCGTCGCGCTGCTCGGGCGTGGAGGGGTCGAGGACGTGCTCGTCCGGCCAGTCGGGGTCGACGACGAGCGTCCCGTCGGCGTCGTGCAGGAGCAGGTCCTCGTGGCCGTCGAGCCACCGGTCGGTCTCTCCCGGCTGGGTCTGGAAGCCGTTGACGTAGCAGACCGAGTACACGCCCGGCAGCGGTGCGGCGGTCGCGTCCCGCACGACGACGTCCGGCCGCACGGGCCCGTCCCCCGCGTCGACCTCGTCGTACGCGGCGCCGAGCTGGTAGTCGAGCACGCCGTCCGTGGGCGGCAGGGCGGGTGTCTCCGCCCGGGCAGAGGCCGCGGGCGCCGGGGACGCGGGGGCGGTGCACGACCCGGTCCCGAGCACGACGACGCCCACGGCGACCGCCACCACGGCCCGGTGGGCGCGCCGTCGGGCAGCAGGCCCTCGCGTCCCCGCACGGTGCACCGCGGCTCCCCCGCCCTCGTCCAGCGGCCTCCCCGACGGCGGCCGCTGTGCCGACCGTACGCGGCCGGCGGGCGCTCGCGGCAGTCGTCCGCCGCTCCTGCCGGGATGCGGGCGTGCGCACCGTCACACCTGCGAGGGCGACAAAGGCCGCCGCGATGACTTGGAATAAGACCCATCGACCACACCCGTCGCCGTTCTCGGCGGCTCGGCTGCAAGGGGCACACCATGACACGAGTCGTCGTCAGCGGGTACGGGGCGGTGACCCCGGTCGGGCGCACCGCCCCCGACACGTGGGAGGCGCTGCTGCGCGGGGAGCCGGGCGTGCGGGCGATCGACGACGACTGGGCGGCCGAGCTGCCCGTGCGCATCGCCGCGCGCGTCGACGACGCCTTCGCCGAGGCGCTCTCCGTCCGGGAGCGGCGCCGCACCGACCGGGCGGAGCAGCTCACGCTCGTCGCGGGCCGGGAGGCGTGGGCGTCCGCCGGGTCGCCCGACGTCGACCCGACGCGTCTCGCCGTCGTCGTCGGCTCCGCGAACGGCGGGATCGCGACGACGCTCGACCAGTCGCGCGTCCTGCACGAGCAGGGCCACCGCCGCGTTTCCCCGCACACCGTGACCATGCTCATGGCCAACGGCCCGGCCGCGTGGTTGTCGATCGACCTCGGCGCCAAGGCCGGAGCGCGCGCCCCGATCAGCGCGTGCGCGGCGGGCTCGGAGGCGATCACGATGGGCCGCGAGATGATCCTCGCCGGCTCGGCGGACGTCGTCGTGTGCGGGGGCGTCGAGGCGGGCGTCCAGCCGTTCTCGCTCGCGGCCTTCGCCGCGGCCCGCGCGATGTCGACCCGCAACGACGAGCCGGAGCGCGCGTCCCGGCCCTTCGACGTGGACCGGGACGGGTTCGTCATGGGCGAGGGCTCGACGCTCCTCGTGCTCGAGCGCGAGGACCACGCCCGGGCCCGCGGGGCGGTCGTGCACGGCGTCGTCTCGGGTGCGGCCCTGACGTCGGACGCGTTCGACATCGTCGGCGGCGACCCCGAGAACCAGGCCCGCACGATCACGATGGCGCTGCGCTCGGCGGGCCTCGCCCCCGAGGACGTCGGGCTCGTCCACGCGCACGCGACGGCGACCCCCGTCGGGGACGTCAACGAGGCGGACGCGCTGCGCGCCGCCCTCGGGATGCCGCCGCCCGTCACGAGCACGAAGGGCGCGACGGGCCACCTCCTCGGCGCGTCGGGCGCGCTGGGCGTCCTCGTCGCGCTCCTCGCCCTGCGCGACGGCCGCGTGCCGCCCACGCTCAACGTCGACACGCTCGATCCCGCGATCGACCTCGACGTCGTGCGGGAGGCGGCCACGACGTCGGCCCGGCACGCGCTCGTCGACGCGTTCGGGTTCGGCGGGCACAGCTCGAGCGTCGTGGTCTCGCGCGACTGACCGGGGTCGCCGAGCACGAGGTCGCCGTCGGGGAGGCGGCCAGAACGCCACGGACCCCGTGGTCGACGGCGAGCAACCCCGTCCCCGGGCACGATGGAGCGATGGACCTCGACGCACGCCTCGCCGACATCACGACGCTCGACGTCGACGCGATCGTCAACGCCGCGAACTCGTCGCTGCTGGGCGGCGGCGGGGTGGACGGCGCGATCCACGCCGCGGCCGGGCCGCGGCTCCTGGAGGAGTGCCGTCGGCTCCGGCGCACGACCCTCCCCGACGGCCTGCCCGTGGGCGACGCCGTCGCCACCGACGCCTACGACCTCCCCGCCCGCTGGGTCGTGCACACCGTCGGGCCGAACCGCTACCGCGGCGAGACGGACCCCGCGCTCCTCGCGTCGTGCTTCGCCCGCTCGCTCGACGTCGCGGACGAGCTCGGCGCCGCGACCGTCGCCTTCCCCGCGATCAGCGCGGGCGCGTACGGCTGGGACGTCGAGGAGGTCGCCCGCGTGGCGGGGGACGCCGTCCGCGGCTGGTCCGCACCCGACCTCTTCGACGAGCGCGCCCGCCCGACGGCGGCCCAGGACCCGGACGGGTCGCGCCCCGGGCCGGGCGTCGCGGCCGTGACGTTCGCCCTCGCGACGCCGCGGGCGCTCGCGGCGTTCCAGGCCGCCCTCGCCCGCTGAGCCCCGACCCTCGGGGTCGCCGCCCTGAGGATCAGGGTCGGGTCGGGGGACCTCCGGATACCGGGGCGCCCGGGTCGCTCGTACCGTCGAGGCATGAGCACCTCAGACGCCTCCACCGCCGCGTACCGCCCGACGCTGTCCCGCCCGCGCCACGGCCGGATGATCGCCGGCGTGTGCGCCGGGATCGCCCGCCGGTTCGGCTGGGACCCGACCGTCGTCCGCATCGTCGCCGCGGTCTCGATCCTGCTCCCCGGCCCCCAGGTCATCGCGTACCTGATCCTGTGGGCCCTCATGCCGAACGACCGCGACTGACCCCGGCCGACGCCGGGCGGACGCGACGCCGGGCGGACGCGACGCCGGGCGGACGCGACGCCGGTCAGACGTCGCGACGTCGCAGGAGCAGGGCCGCCACGGCGAGCGGCACCACGGTCCAGACCCCCAGGGCGAGGGCCGCGGCACCGGGCGTCAGGACCTCGACCCGGCCGGCGTCCGCCGCGGTGACGGCCATCATGGCGGTGCCGAGGTTCATGGGCAGGAACCGGACGACGTCCTGGACCCCGTCGTGGGGCACGAACTCCGTGATCATCGGCACCACGAAGAGCAGCGTGGCGAGCGTGAAGATGGTGCCCGCCGGGTGCCGCAGGATCGCCCCGACCGCGACGGCCAGGACCGCGACGCACGTGAGGTAGCCCGCGCACGCGAGCAGCACCCGCTGCACGACCCGGTCGCCGAGGTCGGGCACGAGGTCGTTGCCCGCCAGCAGGGGCGCGGTCACCAGGTAGGACGCCGCCAGCCCGACGACCGCCACGACGAGCGACGCCGCCGCCACGACGACGACCTTGGCCCAGAACGCCGGGAGCCGTGCGGGGACGGCACTGAAGGTCGACCGGATCATGCCCGTGGAGTACTCGGTGGTCATGCTCAGCGCACCCAGCACCGCGAGCGCGAGCTGCGCGAAGATGTAGCCGAGCACGAGCGTCTGCACCGTCGAGACGCTGCCGAGCGCGCCCGCCTCCTCGGGCCGGGTGGCGGCGAAGTTCAGGGACGCGGCCATGACGACGCCGAACAGCATCATGACGACCACGGTCGAGCCCATCGTCCACCAGGTGGAGCGCACGGAGCGGAACTTGACCCACTCCGACCGCAGCACGCGGCCGAACGAGAGGCGGGCCGTCGTGCGGAGGGTCGTCGCGGGAGCCGGGGCGGAGAACGTGGCCGTGGTCATCGTCGGGCTCCTTCGAGAGCGGTGGGACGAACCGTGTCGTCGGGGTCGGCCGCGGCGGCCGCGGGCTCGGTGCGGTACTCGACCGCGTCGGCGGTGAGCCGCATGTACGCCTCCTCGAGCGTGGACGTCTCCGGCGTGAGCTCGTGGAGCACGACGCCCGACGCCGCGGCGAGCTCTCCGATCCCCGGCGCCTCGGCACCCTCCACCTGGAGCAGGCCGGGCTCGTCCGAGGTGACCGTCGCGCCGTCCTGCGTCAACAGCTCGGCCAGCCGCGTGGCGTGCGGGGTGCGGACCCGGACGCCGCGCCGGGTGCCGCCGTCGACGATGTCCTCGACGGCGGCGTCGGCCAGGATGCGGCCCTTGCCGATGACGATGATGTGGTCGGCGGTGAGGGCGACCTCGCTCATGAGGTGGCTCGACAGGAAGACGGTGCGGCCCTCGGAGGCGAGGTGGCGCGCGAGGTTGCGCACCCACAGCACGCCCTCGGGGTCCAGGCCGTTGACGGGCTCGTCCAGGATGAGGGTCTTGGGGTCGCCCAGCAGCGCGGACGCGATGCCCAGGCGCTGGCCCATGCCGAGGGAGAAGCCGCCCACGCGCTTCTTGGCGACCGGCTGCAGGCCGGTCATCTCGATGACCTCGTCCACGCGCTTGGTCGGGATGCCGTGGGTGGCGGCCATCGCGAGCAGGTGGTTGTAGGCCGAGCGGCCGGTGTGCACGGCCTTGGCGTCCAGCAGCGCGCCGACCTCGGTCAGCGGTGAGCGGTGCTGGGCGTAGGGGCGCCCGTTGACGGTGACGGTCCCGGCGGTGGGGCGGTCCAGGCCCATGATCATGCGCATGGTCGTGGACTTGCCCGCGCCGTTGGGGCCCAGGAAGCCGGTCACGGTCCCGGGACGCACGGTGAACGAGA
>NZ_JBMVFX010000017.1:0-100447 GCF_049538415.1 Cellulosimicrobium sp. AB352
CGTCGTCCGGGTTCGAGGGCTTGGCCTGCTCGCCCGCCTGCACGCGCTTGTAGTGGTTGTAGACGGCGACGGCCAGGGCCCGCTTCGCGGCGTCCTGGCCGATGACGTACTGCTCGAGGAACTCGAAGATCTCCTTGGGCTTGGGCAGCTCCGTGAGACCGAGCTCCGTCGCCTCGGCGAGCTCCTCCTCGATGATCTCGTTGCAGAGGTCGATGCACTCGTCGCAGATGTACACGCCGGGGCCCGCGATGAGCTTCTTGACCTGCTTCTGCGACTTGCCGCAGAACGAGCACTTCAGCAGGTCGGCACCGTCTGAGATACGAGCCACTACGCGTCTCCTTGTCCCGGTGACCGGTCCTCCGCCCGTCGGGTTCGACGGCGCGGGGCCCGGGCACGGCCGAGCGGGTCCTGCTCCCCATTCCACACCACGGGGCCCCCGTTGTCAGGTGGGCTCTCCGCACGGGGTGCAACGTGTCGCGCCGCCGACCCCGGCGGGGACGGCGGCGCGGCGCGTGGTCAGGCGGACCGGGTCACGGCTTGTTGACCGCGACAGCCTTGCGGCTCTCGAGGACCTGGTCCACGAGGCCGTACTCCTTCGCCTGCTCGGCGGTGAGGATCTTGTCGCGCTCGATGTCCTGGCGGACCTGCTCGACCGACTTGCCCGAGTGCAGCGCGAGGGTGTCCTCGAGCCACTCGCGCATGCGGATGAGCTCGTTCGCGTGGATCTCGATGTCGGACGCCTGCGCGTAGCCGCCACCCTCCATCGCGGGCTGGTGGATGAGCACGCGCGCGTTGGGGAGCGCGAGACGCTTGCCCGGCTGGCCCGCAGCGAGGAGCACGGCCGCGGCGGAGGCCGCCTGGCCGAGGCAGACCGTCTGGATCTGGGGCTTGATGTACTGCATCGTGTCGTAGAGCGCGGTCATCGCGGTGAACGACCCGCCCGGCGAGTTGATGTAGAGGATGACGTCGCGGTCCGGGTCCTGGCTCTCGAGCACGAGGAGCTGGGCCATGACGTCGTCTGCGGACGCGTCGTCGACCTGGACGCCCAGGAAGATGATGCGGTCCTCGAACAGCTTGGTGTAGGGGTCCTGGCGCTTGAAGCCGTAGGCGGTGCGCTCCTCGAACTGCGGGAGCACGTAGCGGGCGGACGGCGCACCGCCCGGCAGGGCGATACCGCCGGGGCGGGCCGCGGGGCCGGCGAGGCGCTGGGCGGTGGACAGGTACTGGGACTCGGGGCTGAAGCTCACGGGTTCTCCTCGGTGAAGTCTGGTGTCCGGTGCGGGGTCAGGAACCCGTGGTGCCGCCGCCGCCGGTCACGGACGACGCGTTGGTGACGACGTGGTCGATGAAGCCGTACTCCAGCGCCTCCTGCGCGGTGAACCAGCTGTCCCGGTCGTTGTCCTTGAGGATCTGCTCGAGCGGCTTGCCGGTCTGCTCGGCCGTCAGCTCGGAGAGCACCTGCTTCATGTGCATGATCAGCTGCGCGTTGATGCGCACGTCGGTCGCCGTGCCGCCGATGCCGCCGGACGGCTGGTGCATCATGACGCGCGCGTGCGGCGTCGCGTACCGCTTGCCCTTGGTACCGGACGACAGCAGGAACTGCCCCATCGACGCCGCCATGCCCATGGCGATCGTCGCGACGTCGGGCTGGATGTACTGCATCGTGTCGTAGATCGCCATGCCGGCCGTGATCGAGCCGCCGGGCGAGTTGATGTAGAGCCAGATGTCCTTGTCCGGGTCCTCCGCGGCGAGCAGCATCATCTGGGCGCAGATGGCGTTCGCGTTCTCGTCGCGCACCTCCGAGCCGAGCCAGATGATGCGCTCCTTGAGGAGCCGGTTGTAGATGGAGTCGTTGAGTCCGAGGCCCGGACCCTCGGCGCGGTTCACCGGGGCCGTCGCGTCGGACGGCAGGTACAGCTCGTTCACATCCATCTCCTTCGTCGCTCCCGCGGGTCGCCCCCGCCTGCGCTGCCCTGGCCGGCCGGGACGGCGTCCCGGTCCAGCCGTGCTGCAGTGACCCTAACGCGGTCCGTGCCCGCCGTTCGTCCCGGCAGGCCGCGTTTTCGCTGACGGCGCACCAGGTACCACGCCCCTCCCCGACGACGACGGCCCGCACCCTCGCGCGGAGGGTGCGGGCCGTCGTGGGGACCGTCCGGCCGGGGGCCGGCGACGCGTCAGGCCTTCGTCGCGTCCTTCTCGTCGTCCTCGACCGGGGCGTCGGCGGCGGGGGCGGCCGAGTCGTCCACGAGCGCCTCCTCGACCGGCTCGCCCGCGACGTCCTCGACGGACTCGTCCGCGGCGGCGTCCTCGTCGTCCGAGCCGATGAACTCGGTCAGGTCGACGACGTTGCCGGCGGTGTCCTTGACCTCGATCTGGCGCAGCGCGACGGCGAGCGACTTGGAGCGCGCGACCTCGCCGACCATCGCGGGGATCTGCCCGCCCTGGTCGAGCGACTGGATGAACTGGTTCGGGTCCATCCCGTACTGGCGCGAGGCGCTCACGAGGTACTCGAGGAGCTCGTTCTGCGCGACCTTGATCTCGAGCTGCTCGGCGAGGGTGTCGAGCAGGATCTGGTTGCGCAGGGCGTCCGTCGCCTCGACCGTGACCTCGGCGCGGTGCGTGTCGTCCTCCAGGCGGCCCTCGGACTCGAGGTGGCGGTGCACCTCGGCCTCGACGGCGCCCGCGGGGACGGGGATCTCGACGGCGTCGTTGAGCGCCTTGAGGAGCTCGTCGCGCGCGGCGACGGCCTGGTTCGACGTCTTGATGCTCGCGACCTGCTCGCGCAGGTCCGCCGTGAGCTCCTCGAGCGTGTCGAACTCGGAGGCGAGCTGGGCGAAGTCGTCGTCGGCCTCGGGGAGGTCGCGCTGCTTCACGGAGGTGGCGGTGACGGTGACCGCCGCCTCCTTGCCCTCGTGCTCGCCGCCGGCCAGCGGCGCGTTGAACGTGGTCGTCTCGTCAGCCGACAGGCCGGTGAGCGCCTCGTCCAGGCCCTCGAGCATGTTGCCCGAGCCGATCTGGTAGCTCACGCCGGAGACGGAGTCGACCTCCTCGCCGTCGATCTCGGCCTTCAGGTCGAGCACGACGAAGTCGCCCTCGGCCGCGGGACGGTCGACGCCGACGAGGGTGCCGAAGCGCTCGCGCAGCGCGTCGAGGCGCTCGGTGACGTCCTCGTCCGTGACCTCGGCGGGCTCGACGGTGATCGCGAGCGAGTCGAGCGCGGGCAGCGTGATCTCGGGGCGGACCTCGACCTCGGCGGTGAAGACCAGCTGGCCCTCGCCGGCCTTGGCCGGGATCTCGGTGACCTCGACCTCGGGCTGGCCGAGGGGGCGCAGGTTCTCCTCGCTCGCGGCCTGGCGGTAGAAGCCGGAGAGCGCGTCGTTGACGGCGTGCTCGATCACGGCGCCCCAGCCGACGCGCTGGTCGATGACGCGGGGCGGGACCTTGCCCTTGCGGAAGCCGGGGATGTTCACCTGCTCCGCGATGTGCTTGTAGGCGTGGTCGATGCTCGGCTTGAGCTCGTCGTACTCCACCTCGACGGTCAGCTTGACCTTGGTGGGGTCCAGGGTCTCGACGGCGCTCTTCACTTCGATGATCTCCAACTGATCGGGGCGGGCCGCGGGCGGCCGGGGACGGCACCGCACGCGGGCGTACGGGCAACCGTCCCATCGTACGCGAGCGGTCAAGCGCGCCCGACGCGCGGACCCGACCTCGATCCTCGCCCCGAACCTAACGGTGGTCCCGACCCCGATCCTCACCTCGACCCGGGCCGCGGTCCCGGCCGGGGCACGACGAGCAGCACCGCGAGCGCGACGACCGCGGTCGCGACGACGGTCGGCCACCGCAGCCCCACCACGCCGAGCACGTCGAGCAGGACCGCCATGACCATCTGTCCCCCGACGACGGTCAGCGTCAGGACGAACGTGCCGAGGTGGCGCACGGCGAACGCGGCCGCGACGGTGACGACCGTCCCGAGCGGGCCGCCCAGGTAGAGCCACCACTGCGGGGGCAGCACGACGCCGTCGAGCACGCCGAACGGGACGCCGAGCGCGCACACGAGCGTGATCCCGGCGAGCCCGCCCGTGACCGAGGTGAGGGTCGCCACGACCGGGTCGCCCGTGAGCTGCGTGACGCGGCCGTTGCCCGCCTGCTGCCCGCACAGCACCGCGCCGCCCACGAAGAGCGCCGCACCGGCCGCGACGACCGCCCACCCGGGACCGCCCGCGCTGCTCCCGAGCACCGCGATGCCCAGACCGGCGAGCGCCGCGAGGCCGGCGCCCGCACGACGCGGCGTGAGCCGCAGCGGCGCGGGCAGCCCGACGCCCCGCGCGTCGAGCGCGAGCCCGGCGACGGTCTGGCCGGCCACGGAGCAGACGGACGCGACCGCGACCCCGACGAGGGGGATCCCGGCAGCCATGGCGACGACGATCGGCACGCTGCACAGCCCGACGGCGAACCACCACCACGAGGCGGACGAGCGCACGACGGCGAGCGTGGACCGGACGCGGCGGCGGGCGACCACCACGAGCACGGTCGCGAGGAGGGTGCCCACGTAGGAGAGCCACGCGGCGAGGACGGGCCCCGTGCCGGCCGCTCCGAGGTCGCCGTTGAGGCGTCCCTGGAGCGAGAGGACCGCACCGCTGCCCGCGGCGACGAGCGCGGCGAGGGTCACGCGGGCTGCCGGACCGGCGGTCGCGGAGGACGGGGTCAACGGGCACCTCCCAGGACGGGACCACCACGGCGGCCCGGACGTCGACGACGTCCCGCGGCGCCCCGCAGGGCGCCGCGCGAAGGTCGGGGTGACAGGATTTGAACCTGCGACCTTCCGCTCCCAAAGCGGACGCGCTACCAACCTGCGCCACACCCCGTCGTCCGCCACGGCGGGCGGACCAGGGGCAAGTGTACTGGCGGGACGGGGCGCGACCGACGGGCCACCGCCTGGGGAACGCCGCGGCACGGGCGGCCCGCCGACGTTTGCTAGGGTGGCGGCCGCAGGTCGGTGGCACGCCGTCCCGGGCGGCCGCACAGGCCGACCACCGGGCGAGCCGAGGCCCGCGCGGGCGTAGCTCAATGGTAGAGCCCCAGTCTTCCAAACTGGCTACGCGGGTTCGATTCCCGTCGCCCGCTCCGTTCGTCCCACGACCCCACGGGCGCCCCGCCTCCCCGGCGCGGCGCCCGTCGTCGTTCCCGGGGCCCCGCGGACGGCGTTGCAGGGCCGCGCCGCGGACCGATAGCCTCGGGGCACGCGCGCCGTCGGCCCGCCCGGAGCTCCGGGCGACTCCCCCGGCGCGACCGACCAGGAGGAGCGAGGAATGACCGCGACGACCGCGCGTCCTGCATCGCTGCACCGCGCCGCGCCGCGCACCTCCTGTTGTCGCTGTCTCGGCTGCCGCTGACGACGGCCGTCCCTGCGTGCCCCGGCACGCTCGCGCACGCCCCTCGTCCCGCCCGAGCCCGTCCCGTCGCCCGCGCGCGCCCGCGCCGCCCCCGCGAGACGCTGGACCCCGGCCACCGGGCGCGCCCCGCTCCCCATCGGTACCCCCACCCGGCTCACCCCGAGCCGTCGACAGAAGAGGAAGACATGGCACGCATCTACGACGACGTCACGCAGCTCGTCGGCAACACCCCGCTGGTCCGGCTCAACAAGCTCACCGAGGGGCTCGGCGCCACCGTGGTGGGCAAGCTCGAGTTCTACAACCCCGCCAACTCGGTCAAGGACCGCATCGGCGTCGCGATCATCGACGCCGCCGAGGCGTCCGGCGAGCTGAAGCCGGGCGGGACGATCGTCGAGGCGACGTCCGGCAACACCGGCATCGCGCTCGCGATGGTGGGTGCGGCGCGCGGGTACGACGTCGTGCTGACGATGCCGGAGACGATGTCGAAGGAGCGCCGCGCGCTGCTGCGCGCGTTCGGCGCCGAGCTCATCCTCACGCCGGGCTCCGAGGGCATGAAGGGCGCGGTCAGCCGCGCGGACGAGATCGTCGCCGAGCGCGAGGGCGCGATCCTCGCCCGCCAGTTCGCGAACGAGGCGAACCCGGAGATCCACCGCCGCACGACGGCCGAGGAGATCTGGGCCGACACCGATGGCGCGGTCGACATCGTCGTCGCGGGCATCGGCACGGGCGGCACCATCACTGGCGTCGGCCAGGTGCTCAAGGAGCGCAAGCCCGGCGTGCAGATCGTCGCCGTCGAGCCGGAGGAGTCGGCCATCCTCAACGGCGGCCAGCCCGGCCCGCACAAGATCCAGGGCATCGGCGCGAACTTCGTGCCCGAGATCCTCGACACCTCGGTCTACGACGAGGTCATCGACGTCAACGCCGAGACCGCCGTCGAGTACGCGCGCCGCGCCGCCAAGGAGGAGGGCCTGCTCGTCGGGATCTCGTCGGGCGCCGCGATCGCGGCCGCGCTGCAGCTCGCCGCGCGTCCCGAGAACGCGGGCAAGCTCATCGTGACGATCATCCCGTCGTTCGGCGAGCGCTACCTGTCCTCCGTCCTCTACGCCGACCTGCTGGACTGACGTGACCGACCCCCACCCCCGCGCACGGACGGCCGGCCACCGGCTGCGCCGGTTCGTGCGCGTGCTCGGCGAGGACCTCGAGGCGGCCCGACGGCGGGACCCCGCCGCGCGCAGCCGCCTCGAGGTCGCTCTCGCGTACCCCGGCGTGCACGCCGTGTGGGCCTACCGGCTCGCGCACCGCATGTGGCGCGAGCCGCTGCTGCGCCTGCCGGCGCGGCTCGTGTCGCAGGCGGCGCGTGCACTCACCGGCGTGGAGATCCACCCCGGCGCGCGCATCGGCCGACGGCTGTTCATCGACCACGGGATGGGCGTCGTCGTGGGCGAGACGGCCGTGGTCGGCGACGACGTCGTGCTGTTCCACACGTCGACGCTCGGCGGGCGCTCGATGAAGCGGGGCAAGCGGCACCCCACGCTCGGCGACCGGGTCGTCGTCGGCGCCGGGGCGAAGATCCTCGGGCCGGTGTGGGTCGGCGACGACGTCCAGGTCGGGGCCAACGCCGTCGTCGTCAAGGACGTGCCCGCGGGCGCGGTCGCCGTCGGCGTGCCGGCCACCGTCCGGATGCCGGCGGGCGCGCCCGCCGCGCGGGAGGCCGTCGAGGACCCGTCGCTCCTCATCGAGTACGTCATCTGAGGAGGACGCCGAGTGCGACCCCGGATCGGCTAGTGTGGTCGTGGGCGGTACCTGAGACCGCGCGTACCGGATACCCCCTGCCCGGTGCGCCCTCGGGTACCGCCCGCTCACCGCCGGCCGCAGCCGCCCGTCCGTGGCAGCCGGTCCCGGCACCACGACCCTCGACGAGGAGGAGCGCGCATGCGCCTCGGCATCCACACCGGCTACTGGTCCGCCGGTCCCCCCGACGGCATCCAGGACGCGGTCGTCGCGGCCGACCGCCTCGGCGTCGACTCCGTCTGGACCGCGGAGGCCTACGGCTCCGACGCGTTCACGCCGCTGGCGTGGTGGGGCTCGCGCACGACCCGCATCCGCCTCGGGACCGCCGTCGCGCAGGTCTCCGCGCGCACCCCGACCGCGACGGCGATGGCCGCGCTGACGATGGACCACCTCTCGGGCGGCCGGTTCGTCCTCGGCCTCGGCGTCTCCGGGCCGCAGGTGGTCGAGGGCTGGTACGGCCAGCCGTACGCGAGGCCGCTCGCACGGACCCGCGAGTACGTGCAGGTCGTGCGCGACGTCCTGCGCCGGGAGGCGCCCGTGACGTCGTCCGGTCCGCACTACCCCCTCCCCGTGCCCGACGGCGTCGGGACGGGGCTGGGCAAGCCCCTGCGCTCGACCGTCCACCCGCTGCGCGCCGACCTCCCGATCCACCTCGCGGCCGAGGGGCCCAAGAACATCGCGCTCGCCGCCGAGATCGCGGACGGGTGGCTCCCGCTGTTCTACTCGCCGCGCATGGACGCGACGTTCCGCGAGCTCCTCGCGGACGGCTTCGCGCGCCGCGCGCCGGAGCGCTCGCCCGAGTCCGCGTTCGAGGTGAGCGCGACCGTCCCCGTCGTCGTGCGCGAGCACGTCGAGCAGGCCGCGGACCAGGTGCGCCCGTTCCTCGCGCTGTACGTCGGCGGGATGGGCGCCAAGGGGGCGAACTTCCACCGCGACGCGCTCGACCGCCTCGGGTACGCCGAGGCGTGCGACGAGATCCAGGCGCACTACCTCGCGGGCCGCAAGGACCTCGCGGCCGCCGCCGTCCCGACGGCGATGGTCGAGGACGTCGCGCTCGTCGGCCCGCCCGAGAAGATCGCGCGCGACCTCGCGGCGTGGCGGGAGACGGCGGTGACGACGCTCCTCGTCCAGGGCGACGCGACGGCCGTGCAGACGCTCGCCCCGCTCCTCGCGGCACCGACCCCGGGCTGACCGGACGGGCGCCGCGCGGTCAGCCGTCGGCGCCGGGGAACCACACGGCCCGGCGCAGGTCCACGCGACGCCCGTCTCGCGACAGCGGGCACCCCTCGGCGCGGAGCTCCGCGAGCGCCGCGTCGAGGTGGTGCGCGGGCGGCGACCCCGCCGCGTTGACGATCCGCCACCACGGCACGGGGGCGCCCTCGTCGTCCACCCCGGACGACCCGGCGAGCACCTGCCCGACCTGGCGCGGGCCGCCCCGCCCCAGCGACTCCGCGACGATCTCCGCGACGAGCCCGTAGGTCATGGCCCGTGCGGGCGGGACGCGCCGCACGAGGTCGAGCACCGCGGTCGCGTACTCCTGCGCGAGCGCGCGGGGGTCGGCGCGGTCGTCGTCGCCGCCGCGTCCGGGGGTGCGTCGTGCCATGGCGCCCGACCCTAGCCGTCGCGAATGTCCTGGCGCGAGCACGGCCCGGGACAGGAGGATCGGGGGCATGAGCGACCACCGACCCGCACGCCTCCCCGACGGCTACGAGCTCGTCCCCCTCACGTCCGCCGACCTGCGCGACGTGCTCGACCTCGACACCACCACGTTCCCCTCGCCGGTCGAGGTCGACGAGCTCGTCGACCTCCCGTTCCCGCTGACCTGGGAGCGCGCGCTCGGCGTGACGGTCGAGCGCGAGGACGCGGACGCGCCGCCCGTCGACGGCGCGCGCCCCGTGCGGCGCGAGCTCGTGGGGATGCACGCGTCGTACCCGTTCGCGCGCTTCCCGGTCCCGGGCGCGACCGCGCCGGTCGCGGGCCTCACCTGGGTGGGCGTCCACCCCGCGCACCGACGGCGCGGCATCCTCAGCGCGATGATCGACACGCACCTCGCCCGGTGCCGCGAGCGGGGCGAGCCGGTCTCGGCGCTCTTCGCGGCGGAGGCCGCGATCTACGGCCGGTTCGGGTACGGCAAGGCGGCCGACGACGTGCGCCTCACCGTCCCGCGCGGCGTCGCGCTGCGCGACGTCCCGGGCGCGGAGCGGCACACCGTCCGCATCGAGCGCGCGGACCGCGCGCGGCACGGCGAGCTCGTCGCGACGATCCACGAGCGCGCGGGCGCCGACCCGACGGGCCAGGGCGCCGGTCTCAACCGTCCGGGGTGGGCGACGCGCGAGACCCCCGAGCTCCAGGCGACGTTCTGGGACGACGCCAAGGTCTGGCGCAAGGACCGCGAGCCCACGCGCATCGCGATCGTCGAGCTCGACGGCGAGCCGCGCGGGTACGCGCGCTTCCACCGCAAGCTCTCGTGGGAGGCCACGGGCCCGCGCGGCCCGGTGAGCACGGGCGAGGTCGTCGCGCTCGACGCCGCAGCCGCCCGCGCGCTGTGGGGCGTGCTCACCGACCTCGACCTCACGCACGAGGTGACGCCCTTCATGCTGCCGGTGGACGACGTCGTCACGAGCCTGCTCGTGGACCCGCGCTCCGCGTCGCCGCGCCTCGCGGACAACCTCTGGGTGCGGGTCGTGGACGTGCCCGGCGCGCTCGCCGCGCGCCGGTACGCGGCGGACGTCGACGTCGTGCTGCACGTGACCGACGAGCGCCTGCCCGACAACGCGGGACGCTGGCGGCTGCGGGCGGAGGCCTTCGGCGCGGCGACGGCCGAGCGGACCGACGACGCGGCGGACGTCTCCCTCGACGTGCGCGAGCTCGGCGCGACCTACCTGGGCGGGACGTCGCTCGCGGCCCTCGGCGCGGCAGGTCTCGTCACCGAGCACTCCCCCGGCGCGCTCGCGCGCACGAGCGCGGCCCTCGGCTGGCCCGTCGCCCCGGTGTGCAGCTGGGTGTTCTGACCGGTCGGGCGCACCCGGGTCCCGGGTGCGCCCGCCGTCACGTCTGGCAGACGCCGCACCAGAAGAGGTTGCGCCCCGCGAGCTCCTTGAGGAGCACCGGCGTGCCGCACACCCGGCACGGCAGCCCGTCGCGGTGGTACACGTAGAACGCCTCGTCCGCGGGCACGGCGTCGGGAGCGACGTCCGTGTTCTGCCGCACGCGCCGCCGCCCGGTCGCCGCCTCGTCGGGGGCCTCCCCCGCGCCGTCGTCGCGGTGCTCGGGGCGCGTCGTGACGATCGCGCCCGTGCGCGCGCCGTCGTGCATGAGCACGACGAGGTCGTCCCACAGGGTCCGCAGGTCCTCCGCGGGCACGTCGCGACCGGGGCGCATCGGGTCGAGCCCGGCCCGGAACAGCGCCTCCGCGCGGTAGATGTTCCCCACGCCCGCGACGACGTCCTGGTTCATGAGGAGCAGCCCGACGGGGCTGCGCGAGCGCCGCACCGCGGCGACGAACGCGTCGCGCGGGTCGGGCTCGCCCGGGCCCGGGTCGCGGATCGGGTCCGGCCCGAGCCGGTCCTCGACCGCGCGCTTCTCGTCGTCCGTGACGACCTCGCACGCCGTCGGGCCGGTGAGGTCCGCGACCGCGTGCGCGCCGACGAGCCGGACGCGCACGGCGCCACGCGGCGGAGGGGGCGACCAGGCGTCGTCGGGCCTCTGCGACGGCGTACCACCCGGGGCCGCCGGGACGGTCTCGCGCTCACCGATCCGGCGCCGCGGCGCGCCGATCGCGTGCACGACGGCGGTGCTGCCGTCGCCCGCGAACGTCCACGCCCCGTAGAGGCCGAGGTGCACGCGGAGCCAGCGGACGTCGTCGGACGCGCCGCCCGGCCCGGCGAAGCCGAGGAACATCTGCTTGCCCCACGCCTCGCTCGCGACGAGCACGCGGCCGTCGAGCAGGGCGGCTCCCGCGGCGAACCGGCCCTGCGGGCTGCTCACCGCGAGCGGCTCGCCCGCGAACAGCTCGCCGAAGGCGCGCGCGAGGCGGTGGACGGTGTGGCCCTCGGGCACGTCAGGCCGAGGTGCCGCGCGCCGCCTCGTACGCCGCGAGCTGGTCGATGCGGCGCTGGTGGCGCGGGTCGCCGCTGAACGGCTCCGCGAGGAACGCGTCGACGAGCGCGACCGCCTCGTCCACCGAGTGCTGGCGCGCGCCCACCGCGACCACGTTCGCGTCGTTGTGCTGGCGCCCGAGGCGCGCGGTCTCCAGGTTCCAGGCGAGCGCCGCGCGCACGCCGACGACCTTGTTCGCCGCGATCTGCTCGCCGTTGCCCGAGCCGCCGATGACGACGCCCAGCGAGCCGGGCTCCGCAGCCACCGCCTCGCCCGCCGCGAAGCAGAACGACGGGTAGTCGTCCTGCGCGTCGTAGGTGTGGGCACCGTGGTCGACGACGTCGTGACCCGCCGCCCCCAGGTGCTCGACGAGATGGGTCTTGAGCTCGTAGCCGGCGTGGTCCGCGGCGATGTGAACGCGCATGGGCTCATCATGCCCCAGCGGGCCCCCTCGCCGCCGGGGTGAGGCCGTAGCCTGAGACGCATGACACAGACCTCCCCGACGTCCACGCCTCCGTCCTCGTCCGGCCCGGCCGACGCGGCGCGCTCCGGCATCGACCTCGACGCGCTGGACCCCGCGGTCCGCCCGCAGGACGACCTGTACCGCCACGTCAACGGCCGCTGGCTCGCGACGCACGAGATCCCCGCCGACCGCGCGATGGACGGCGCGTTCCGGGCGCTCTACGACCAGGCCGAGGTGCACGTCCGCGAGATCATCACGGACCTCGGGGAGCAGGTCGCGGCGGGCGGCGCAGACGTCGAGCCGGACGCGGCGAAGGTCGGGGCCCTCTACGCGAGCTTCATGGACACCGAGCGGATCGAGGCGCTCGGCACCACGCCCCTGCAGCCCGACCTCGCGCTCGTCGCGTCCGCCACGACGCAGGCCGAGCTCACCGGGGCGCTCGGCGCCCTCCAGCGCACGGGCGGCGCGGGCGCCGTCGGCTTCTGGGTCGACAACGACGCGAAGGACCCCGAGCGGTACGTCGCCTACCTCTACCAGTCCGGGCTCGGCCTGCCGGACGAGGCGTACTACCGCGAGGACCAGTACGCCCCCGTCCGCGCGAAGTACGTGCCGCACGTCGCGCGCATGCTCGCGCTCGCGGGCGTCACGTCCGAGACGTGGGGCGCGACGCCCGAGGACGCCGCCGAGCGGATCATGGCGCTCGAGACGAGGCTCGCCGCGAAGCACTGGGACGTCGTGCGCGACCGCGACGCCGACCTCACCTACAACCCGCGGACGCTCGCCGCGCTCGTCGAGGAGGCCCCCGGGTTCGACTGGCGCGCGTGGGTCCTCGCGCTCGGCGCGCCGCAGGGCTCGCTCGACGACGTCGTGGTCCGCGAGCCGGACTTCGCGGCCGGGTTCGCCGAGCTCTGGGCGAGCGAGCCGCTCGAGGACTGGAAGCTGTGGATGGTGTACCACCTCGTCACCGCCCGGGCGCCCTACCTCTCCGAGGACCTCGTCGAGGCGAACTTCGACTTCTACGGGCGCACCCTGTCGGGCGCGCAGGAGGTCCGCGAGCGCTGGAAGCGCGCCGTCTCCGTCGTCGAGGGCGCGCTCGGCGAGGCCGTCGGCGCGCAGTACGTCGCGCGGCACTTCCCGCCCGCGCACAAGGCGCGCATGGAGGAGCTCGTCGCCTCCCTCGTGGCCGCCTACCGCGAGTCGATCACGACGCTCGACTGGATGACGGACGAGACGAAGGAGAAGGCGCTCGCCAAGCTCGAGGCCTTCACGCCGAAGATCGGCTATCCCGTGCGGTGGCGCGACTACTCGGCGCTCGTCGTCGACGCGCACGACCTCGTGGGCAACGTGCGCCGCGCCCACGCGTTCGAGCAGGACCGCGAGCTCGGCAAGATCGGGCGCCCGCTCGACCGCGACGAGTGGTTCATGACGCCCCAGACGGTCAACGCCTACTACAACCCGGGCATGAACGAGATCGTCTTCCCCGCCGCGATCCTGCAGCCCCCGTTCTTCGACCCCGAGGCCGACGACGCCGTGAACTACGGCGGCATCGGCGCGGTGATCGGCCACGAGATCGGTCACGGCTTCGACGACCAGGGCTCCAAGTACGACGGCGCGGGCCGCCTCGAGGACTGGTGGACGGCGCGCGACCGCGAGGAGTTCGAGAAGCGCACGACGGCGCTCGTCGCCCAGTACGACGCGTACCGCCCCGCCCAGCTCGGCGAGGACGGCCCGCACGTCAACGGCGCGCTGACCATCGGCGAGAACATCGGCGACCTCGGCGGCCTGTCGATCGCGCTCAAGGCGTACCGCATCGCGCTCGGCCGTCCCCTGGAGGACGCGCCCGTCGTCGACGGGCTCACGGGCATCGAGCGCGTGTTCCTCGGCTGGGCCCAGGTGTGGCAGTCGAAGGGCCGGGACGAGGAGGTCGTGCGCCGCATCGCGACGGACCCGCACTCGCCCAACGAGTTCCGCTGCAACGGGGTCGTGCGCAACGTGGACGAGTTCTACGACGCCTACGACGTGCAGCCGGGCGACGCGCTCTACCTCGCCCCCGAGGAGCGTGTGCGCATCTGGTGACGCCGGACGCACGAAGGGCCCGCGGCGGGTCGTCCCGCCGCGGGCCCTCCTGCGTGGTGGTCGGGCCGGTCAGAGCGTCCGGATGCCCGCGCGCGCGATCGTGAAGCCCTTGCCCGTGGCGTCGTCGCGGCACGTCATGCCGGTCTCGGCGCTGTCGCATGTGAAGGGGCCGACCGTCTTCGAGGTGCCGTAGTCGAGGATCGCGGTGTCCCCCGGCGCGGGCTGCGGCTGCTCGGCGCCGGGCACGCACGGCTGGTCGACGCTGCCGTCGGCGTCCAGGACGACCTTGTAGCCGACCGTGCCGTCGCACCCGTCGACCGGGGCGGGCTGCGTGCCGAGCTGGGCGATCACGCACGTCGCGCTGACGTCGGTCACCTCGCACGTGATGTTCCGCGACTCCGACGCGAACGTCTCGGACACCGTGGGCTCGGCCGGGGCCGGCTCCTCGGCGCCGTCCGTGGCGGTCGCCGCCGGGGACGTCGACGCCCCGCCGAGCGGTTCCTCGTCGCCCCCGCCGAGCAGCGAGATCGCGAAGACGATCGCCCCGAGGACGAGCAGCGCGTCGACGACGATGAACGCGATCCACCCCGCGCCCAGCCGGTTCGAGCCGCGACCGCCGCCGTCCCCGCTGCGCCCGTCGCGCCGGCCGGTCGACGGGCCGGACGGGGCGCCCGTCCCTCCCGACGTGGCGCGCGGGGCGGCGGCGGCCGGGGCTGCCGAGGCCGGCGGGTGGTAGGCGGGCTGCTGCGCGGGCGGCGTGGCGGCCGCGTAGGCGGGCTGGGCGGTCGGCTCGTACGCCGCGGTACCGCCCGCGTACGGACCGGCCGCAGCGTGACCGGCCGCCGTGTCGCCCGGCGCGTAGCCGGGACGGCCCGCGGCCGTCCCGACCGGGGCCGCGACGCCGAACCCGTTCTGCTCGGTCGCGTAGCGCACGCGCTGCGGCGGCACCGGTGACGGCGAGGGCGCCGGGACCGCGGGCTGCGCGGCCGTCGGGAGCTGGGTGATCGGCGTCACGTGCTGGACCGTCGTCGCCTGGAAGGACGCCGCCGACGCGACGACGGTCGGCTGGCCGTCCGCGGGCGTCGCGCGCGGCGCCTGGGCCGTCGGGCCGCTCGTCGGGGCGAACGAGGGCGGCCCCGAGGTCGCGTGCGCGGGCACGGGGGCGAACGCCGTGGTCGGCTGGGCGTCGTCACGACCGACCGCGGCCCCCGGGACGCCGCCGGGGGGCGGCGGCGGCGGTGGCACGGGTGCGTTCGGGGACATGCTCGGCTCCTCGCGGGCTTCCTCGGCGGACTCGCCCGGCGCGACCGGGCGGCGGGCGCTCCTGGAACCGCCCGCGAACTGACGAAGCATGGCACGAGCCACCCGCACCGGTCGAACCCCGGGAGCCCCACGACGCCCCCGCCCCCGGGGTCTGCACGACGTCCGCACGGCGTCCGCACGACGGCGGCGCAGTGCCCGACGTCAGTCGAAGACCGGGCCCTGCGTGCGCGTGCGCTTGAGCTCGAAGAAGCCCGGCGTGCTCGCGACCAGGACGCACCCGTCCCACAGCCGCCCGGCGGCCTCGCCCTTCGGCGCGGGCGTCACCACGGGGCCGAAGAACGCCGTCCCGCCGAACGCGACGACGGGCGTCCCGACGTCCTCGCCGACGCGGCCGATGCCCTCGGCGTGCGACGCGCGCAGCTGCTCGTCGTAGGCGTCGGAGCCCGCGGCGTCGGCGAGCGACGCGGGCAGGCCCACCTCCGCGAGCGCCTCGAGCAGCACCGCGTCGTAGTCGGTGCGGCCGCCCGGGTGCAGGCGCGTCCCGATCGCGTCGTAGAGGGGCTTGACGACGTCCTCGCCGTGCTCGACGCGCGCGGCGGTGACCACGCGCACCGGGCCCCACGCCTTCGCCATGAGCTCGCGGTACTCCTCCGGCAGGTCGCGGCCCTCGTTGAGCACCGCGAGGCTCATCACGTGCCAGCGGACGGTGACGTCGCGCACCTGCTCGACCTCGCCCATCCAGCGGCTCGTCATCCACGCCCACGGGCACACGGGGTCGAACCAGAAGTCGGCGACGCGCAGGTCGTCCTCGGTCGCGGTGGGGTCGGTCGTCGCGGTGAGCGTCACGGGGCGGTCTCCTTCGTCGTCGGGCGCGCCCGGGGTCCGGGTCGCCGGGGCGCGGCGGCCGGGCCGACGGCGTCCCCACCCCGTTCCGACACCGCGCGACCGCAGCGTATTCCCGGGAGCGGGCGCGGGCACGCGTGGGATGATCGTCCGTGGCCCACAGGCCGCCGTCGAGGCCGACCGGCCCGACCACGAGACCGAGGAGATGCAGTGCCCGGAGAGAACCTCACCCGCGCGGAGGCGAGCGAGCGCGCGGCGATCGTCGACGTCCAGTCCTACGAGGTCGACCTCGACCTCACGACGGGGGCGACGACGTTCGCGTCGACGACCGTGGTGCGGTTCACCGCGACCGAGGGCGCGAGCACGTTCGTCGACCTGGTCGCGCCGACCGTGCGCGAGGTCGTGCTCAACGGCCGTCCGCTCGACCCGGCGCAGGTGTTCGCCGACTCGCGCATCGCGCTCGACGGCCTCGCGGCCGACAACGAGCTGCGCGTCGTCGCCGACTGCGCGTACACCAACACGGGCGAGGGCCTGCACCGGTTCGTCGACCCGGTCGACGGCGAGGTCTACCTCTACACGCAGTTCGAGGTCCCGGACTCGCGGCGCGTGTTCGCCGTCTTCGAGCAGCCCGACCTCAAGGCGACGTTCGCGTTCACGGTCACCGCGCCCGCGGCGTGGGAGGTCGTGAGCAACCAGCCGACGCCCGCGCCCGAGGCGCTCGGCACGAAGGCCGACCCGACCGGCACGGGCGCCGGCGACGTCGAGGTCGCGCGCTGGGCGTTCGAGCCGACGCCGCGCATCTCGTCGTACATCACCGCGCTCGTCGCAGGCCCGTACGTCGTGGAGCGCAGCGAGCTCACGTCGTCCGACGGCCGCACGATCCCGCTCGGGGTCTTCTGCCGCGCGTCGCTCGCCGACCACATGGACGCCGACTACGTGTTCGACAAGACGCGCGAGGGCTTCGCGTTCTTCGAGTCCGCGTTCGAGCACCCGTACCCGTTCGACAAGTACGACCAGCTCTTCGTGCCCGAGTACAACATGGGCGCGATGGAGAACGCCGGGTGCGTGACGTTCACCGAGACGTACGTGTTCCGGTCCAAGGTCACCGACGCCGTCAAGGAGCGTCGCGTCGTGACGATCCTCCACGAGCTCGCGCACATGTGGTTCGGCGACCTCGTGACCATGAAGTGGTGGAACGACCTGTGGCTCAACGAGTCGTTCGCGGAGTACGCGTCGACGCTCGCGACCGCCGAGGCGACGGAGTGGCGCGAGGCGTGGACGACGTTCGCCGCGATGGAGAAGTCCTGGGCCTACCGCCAGGACCAGCTGCCCTCGACGCACCCCATCGTCGCGACGATCAACGACCTCGAGGACGTGTTCGTCAACTTCGACGGCATCACCTACGCCAAGGGCGCGTCGGTGCTCAAGCAGCTCGTCGCGTGGGTCGGCAAGGAGCAGTTCCTCGCCGGCGTCGCGGCGTACTTCCGCAAGCACGCGTGGGGCAACACCGAGCTGCGCGACCTGCTCGTCGAGCTCGAGGCCACGAGCGGCCGCGACCTCACCGAGTGGTCCGCGCTGTGGCTCGAGACCGCGGGCGTGAACACCCTGCGGCCCGAGTTCGACCTCGACGCCCACGGCCGCTTCACCACGTTCTCCGTGGTGCAGACGGCGGCGGCCGACCACCCGACGCTGCGCCCGCACCGGCTCGGGATCGGCTTCTACGACCTCGTTGACGGCGTGCTCACGCGCGTGCACCGCACCGAGGTCGACGTGGCCGGGCCGCGCACCGAGATCCCCGAGCTGCTCGGCCTCGACCGCCCGCAGCTCGTCCTGCTCAACGACGACGACCTCGCGTACGCGAAGATCCGCCTCGACCCCGTGTCCCTCCAGGTCGCGACCGAGCACCTCGCGGACCTCGCCGACCCGCTGGCCCGCTCGCTCGTCTGGGGCTCCGCGTGGGACGCGACGCGCGACGGCGAGACGCCGGCGAGCGACTACGTGCGCCTCGTGCTGGGCAACATCGCCCGCGAGACCGAGTCGACGACGATCCGCACCACCCTCAACCAGCTCGCGCTCGCCGCGAAGACGTACGTGGCCCCGGAGCGCCGCGAGGAGACGCTCGCGCACGTCGGCGACGTGCTCTGGTCGCTCGCGCAGGACGCGGCCCCCGGCTCGGACCTGCAGTTCCAGCTCGTGAAGTTCTTCGCGCACCTCGCGTCGACGCCCGCGCACGGCGAGGCGCTGCGGTCGCTGCTCGACGGCTCCGCCGCCCTCGACGGGCTCGAGATCGATACCGACCTGCGCTGGGAGATCCTCGAGGGGCTCGTCCTGCTCGACCTCGCGGACGACGCCGAGATCGAGGCGACGCTCGACGCCGACTCGACCGCGACGGGCCAGCAGTCCGCCGCGCGGGCCCGCGCGACGGTGCCCACCGCCGCGGCGAAGCGCGCCGCGTTCGACCGCCTCGTCGGCTCGGACGACGCCCCCAACGCGATCGTCCGCGCCACCACGCTCGGGTTCCAGCACGTCAACGACCCCGAGTCGCTCGCCCCGCTCGTCGGCGCGTACTTCGACGCGCTGCTCCCCCTGTGGGACCAGCGGTCGTACCACATCGCCGAGGCGCTCGTCACGGGCCTCTACCCGGCCCCGCTCGCGAGCACGGTCCTGCGCGACGCGACGCAGGAGTGGCTCGACGCCAACGCCGACGCCGCTCCCGCGCTGCGCCGGCTCGTGGTGGAGAACCTCGCCGGCGTCGAGCGCGCCCTCGCGGCCCAGGCCGCCGACGCCTGACCCCTCGGGTCAGCACCCCTCACGACCGCGCCGGGTCGCTCCGTCCGACGGAGCGGCCCGGCGCTCGTCGTCCCGCGCGGGTCCGCGACCAGGCGGAACCGGCGCCGCGAGCAGGCGATCCCGACGCGTGCGGCGGCCAGGACGGGCCAGGACGGCCTGCTCGGCCGGCTCGGCCGGCTCGGCCGGTCAGAGGGAGTCGTTCATCGCCTTGGCGAGCGAGCGCAGGCGGGCGGAGTCGAAGAGGTCCTCGAGCAGGACGAGGTTGCCCGACGAGTCGCCGAGGGGCACCTTCCAGTTCGGGTACTCCTGGTCCGTGCCCGGCTGGTTCTGCGAGCGGCGCTCCCCCACGGCGTCGGCCAGCGAGACGCCGAGCAGCACCGCCGGGGTGCTGCGGACGAGGCGGTGCAGGGCCTCGACGAGCTCGCGCTCGGACGGGTCCTCGCCCACGAGCGAGCGCTCGCGCAGGAACGCGATCATCGCGTCCCGCTCGGCGCGCGCGGCCCGTCGCACGTCGGCGACGTCCTCCGTGAGCACGCCCAGACGGTCCCGCAGCTCGACGTGCTCGCCCGCGAGGTACCCGGCCGTGGGCGGCAGGTCGTGCGTCGTGACGGTCGCGAGCGCGAGGCGCCGGTAGTCCTCAGGGGGCAGCGGACGGCCGTCGTCGGTCTTCTCGAACCACAGGACGGACGTGCCGAGGACGCCGCGGTCCGCGAGGTAGTCACGCACCCAGGGCTCGAACACGCCGAGGTCCTCGCCGATGACCATCGCGCCCGCGCGGTGCGCCTCGAGGCACAGGATGCCGACGAGGGCCTCGTGGTCGTAGCGGACGTACGCGCCCGCGTCGGCGCGCGCACCGCCCGGGATCCACCACAGCCGGAACAGGCCGATGACGTGGTCGATCCGGATCGCGCCCGCGTGCCGCAGGACGGTGCGCAGCATGTCGCGGTACGGGGCGTACCCGGCCCGCGCGAGCGCCCGCGGGTGCCACGGCGGCTGGGACCAGTTCTGGCCCTGCTGGTTGTACATGTCCGGCGGCGCCCCGACGGACACCCCGGTGGCGAGCACGCCACGGTGCGACCAGACGTCGGCGCCCTCGGGGTGCACGCCGACCGCGAGGTCGTGCATGATCCCCACCGACATCCCCGCCTCGCGCGCGGTGCGCTGCGCCACGCGGAGCTGCTCGTCGGCGACCCACTGGAGCCAGCAGTAGAACTCGACGCGGTCGGCGAGCTGCTCGCGCAGCGCCGCGACGGTCGGGCCGTTCGGGTCGGACGCGCCGGGCGGCCAGTCCCGGTCGCCGTAGTGGTCGGCGAGCGCGCACCACGTGGCGAAGTCCTCGAGCCCCTTGCCCTGCTCGGCGCGGAACGCGTCGAGCGACGCCTGCCGGGCGGTGGACCGGGGCGCGGTGAACACGACCTCCAGCGCCGCCTTCTTGGCCTCCCACGCGGCGTCGCGGTCGATGGGCCCGGGGTCGGTGTCGAGGTCGCGCACCGGGTCGAACGCCCACTCGACGAGCGAGCGGTCGGCTGCGGACAGGTACCCCGTCTCGCGGATGTCCTCGACCCTGATGTACAGCGGGTTGACGAAGCGCCGGCTCGTCGGGAGGTAGGGCGAGGGCGTCATCGGCGTGCGCGGCTCGGCGGCGTGCAGCGGGTTGACGAGGACGAAGTCCGCGCCGGCCTCGTGCGCGGCGAGCCAGGCGAGGTCGGCGAGGTCGGCCAGGTCGCCGACGCCCCACGACGCGCGCGAGCGCACCGAGTACAGCTGGGCCATGAAGCCCCACGCGCGCCGTTCCGCGACCGCGGCGGGCAGCTCGAGCCGCTGCGGCGTCACGACGAGCGTCGCGCGCGCGTGGGCGCCGTCGCTCTCGGCGTGCAGGTCGTGCCACCCGAGGGGCAGGTCGGCCGGGATCTCGAACGTCGCGCGGCCGACGCGCCGGCCGTCGACGGTGCGCGGCTCGACGAACACATCGAGCTGGCCGAGGTCGCGGCGCTCCCGGGGAGCGCGCGCGGCGTGGTGCCCGGCGACGCCGGTGCGGCCCTGCTCGGCCTCGAGCTCGACCCAGACGTCGACGGCGGCGCCGTCCTGCACGTGCACGGGGACCGGCACGGCGTCGCCCTGCCGGACGACGACGGTCGGGGGCAGCATCTGCCGCCACGCGTCGTCGCGCGAGTGCTCGAGGCTGACGGCGACCTTCTCCGGGGACGACGCGGGGACGCCGAGGGCCTCCAGCACGGCGACGAGGGTCGAGGCCCGGACCTGGCGGCGCGTCCCGTCGAAGTCCCAGAAGTCGGACGCGACGCCGTGGGCGTCGGCCAGCTGCACCAACGGCTCGGGCAGGTCCGTCTGCGGGGGTTCGCTCACGCCTGCATCCTGCCAGACCAGGGCCTTGCGGGCAGGACGATCGCCCGGCGTGCCCGGGTCGCTCTCATGTGCCCCGGGTACCCTGCCCGCATGTCCCTCCCCCTTCTCGCTCCTGCCGTGCGCGCGCCCGCGGAGGTCCCGGAGGAGCTCGCCAACGGCTTCGACGCGAGCAACCCCGACGACTGGTTCGAGTGGTTCGTCGGCCTCCCGTTGCGCGTGCTGCTCATCGTCGTGATCGGCGCGCTCGTCCTCGCGGTCGTGCGCCGGCTCATCCGCCGCGTCTCCGAGCACATCGCCGAGGGCACGCCCACGCTCCGCGGCAAGCGGCTCAAGGGCCTCGGCGGGTCCGAGGTCGGCACGGTGCTGCTGCGTGCGAACCCGCTCGCGAGCGCCCGCCGGGCCCAGCGGGCGCGGACCGTGGGCTCGGTCCTGCGTTCGACGGCGAACATCGTCATCGGCGCGACGATCGTGCTCATGGTGCTCACCGAGCTCGGCGTGAACATCGCGCCGTTCCTCGCGTCGGCCGGCATCGCGGGCGTCGCGCTGGGCTTCGGCGCGCAGAGCCTCGTGAAGGACTTCCTCTCGGGCACGTTCATGCTCCTCGAGGACCAGTACGGCGTCGGGGACACGGTCGACTTCGGCGAGGTCACGGGCACCGTCGAGGAGGTCGCGCTGCGCGTGACGAAGGTCCGCGACGGCAACGGCACGCTGTGGTTCGTCCGCAACGGCGAGATCCTGCGGACGGGCAACAAGACCCAGGAGTGGGGTCGCGCGGTGGTGGACGTGCGCGTCGCGTACTGGGCCGACGTCGAGGCCGTGCGCGCGGCGCTGCTCGCGGCCGCGGAGGAGGTCGGGAGCGACCCGGTGCTCGGCACGTACTTCCTCGAGCCGCCCGAGGTCACGGGCATCGAGGCCATGACGGCCGAGGCGCTGCAGCTCAGGGTGCAGGTGAAGACGCAGGCCGCGATGCAGTGGGAGGTGGCGCGCGCGCTGCGCTCGCGCGTCCGGCAGGCGCTGTCCGACGCCCGCATCCCGCTGGCCGGGGCGCAGCAGGTGGTCGTCCTCGACCACTCGCCGTCGCTGCCCGACGACCGAACCGACGCGCGGCCCGACGACACGGGCGACCGGTCCGCGCAGGCGGCCCGCGAGAGGCGCGGCGCCGCCGCGGCGACCGTGGTGCAGGACGCGGCGGGCGGCCCGGCGTCCTGAGCCGCGCGGCGCCGTCGGGCACGACCACGACGGCGCCGGTCCCTCCGCGCGGAGGGACCCGGTGGGGACTCAGCGCAGGCCGTCGAGCTCCGCGGCGAGGTTGTCGGCCTCCGGGCCGACGATGACCTGGACGACGCGGCCCGAGCGCACGACGCCGAACGCGCCCGTCGCCTTGAGGCGCGCCTCGTCGACGAGCTGCGGGTCCGTGACCTCGACGCGCAGGCGCGTGATGCACGGCTCGAGGTCGACCACGTTGCCCTGACCCCCGAGGGCGTCGAGGATGTTCTGTGCCTTCTGGTCCGAGGGGGTGCTCATCGAAAGTGTCTCCTGAGGCGAGTCGCGGGTGGGGATCCGCGCGGGGGATCCGGGGTGTCGGGGTGCCGAGCACCTGGGAACAGCCTAGTCTCCTGGCGAGGTTGTCACCGGATCGACGCGGCCCCGCAACGCCCCCGCAACAGGGACGTGCGCGGCGCCTGGCGGTCGGACCGTGACGGGCACGCGTGCGCACCGGCCCGGGCACCCGGGTCGCACGCCCGAGGCGGACGAGGAGCGAGGGTCGTGACGGGCGGAACCGAGGACGAGGCACGGCAGGTCATCACGGGCATCGGCGTGTGCCCCGGCACGGTCGTCGGGCCGGTGGTGCTCATGCCGGAGGCCATCGACGAGCCGGCGCCCGGGCTGCGCATGGGTCCGCGCGAGGACCACGAGGCGCAGGCGCGGCGCGTCGACGCCGCGGCGGAGCAGGTCGCGGGCGACCTCCAGCGCGCCGCCGACGCCGCCGACGGCGACGCGCGCGACGTCCTCGAGGCGACGGCAGCCATGGCGGCCGACCCCACGCTCGCGGCCAACGCGCGGCGGCGCGTGCTCGACGAGCACCTCGTGCCCGAGCGCGCGGTGTGGGAGGCCGCGGAGGAGGTCGTGCGGCAGTTCACCGAGCTCGGCGGGTACTTCGCCGAGCGCGCCCGCGACGTCGCGGACGTCCGCGACCGGCTCGTCGCGGCCCTCACCGACCGTCCCGCGCCCGGCGTGCCCGAGCACACCGAGCCGTTCGTCCTCGTCGCGTACGACCTCGCGCCGTCGGCCACGGCCGCGCTCGACCCCGCGCGCGTGCTGGCGATCGTCACCGACGGCGCCGGGCCGACGTCGCACACCGCCATCGTCGCGAACGCCAAGGGCATCCCCGCGGTCGTCGCGGCCACGGGAGCGAGCGCGGCGCTCGCACCGGAGGACGTCGTGCTGGTCGACGGCGCGGCCGGGACGGTCGTCGTGCACCCGTCGCCCGAGCAGGTGGCCGCGGCGCGGGCCCGCTCGCAGCAGGTGCGCACGTTCGACGGCACGGGCCGCACGCGCGACGGGCACCGCGTGCAGCTCCTCGCGAACGTCGGCGACCCGGCGGGCGCCGCGGCGGCGGCCGCGTCCGGCGCCGAGGGCGTCGGGCTGTTCCGCTCCGAGTTCTGCTTCCTCGACCGCGAGCAGCCGCCGACGGTCGAGGAGCAGGTCGCCGCCTACCGCACCGTCTTCCGCGAGTTCGGCGGGCGCAAGGTCGTGATCCGCACCCTCGATTCCGGCGCGGACAAGCCGCTGCACTTCCTCACCGTCGACGACGAGGAGAACCCGGCGCTCGGCGTGCGCGGGCTCCGCACCGCCGCGCGCTGGCCGGAGCTGCTCGAGCAGCAGCTCGACGCGATCGCGCAGGCCGCCGCGGCCGAGGAGGCCGAGGTGTGGGTCATGGCGCCCATGGTCTCGACCGTCGGGGAGACCGAGTGGTTCGTCGAGCGCTGCCGCGCGCACGGCCTCGACGTGGCGGGCGTCATGGTCGAGGTCCCGAGCGCCGCCCTGCTCTCCGGGCCGATCCTCGCGCGCGCGGCGTTCGCGTCGATCGGCACCAACGACCTCACGCAGTACACGATGGCCGCGGACCGCCTCCTCGGGTCGCTCGCGGAGCTGAGCGACCCGTGGCAGCCCGCCGTGCTCCGGCTCGTCGAGGCGACGTGCGCGGGCGGGGCCCAGCAGGGCCGTCCCGTGGGCGTGTGCGGCGAGGCGGCGTCCCAGCCGGTGCTCGCCGTCGTGCTCGTCGGGCTCGGGGTGTCGTCGCTGTCCATGACAGCGCGTGCGATCCCCGACGTCGCGGCGCTCCTGCGCGAGGTCGACGTCGACGAGTGCCGACGGCTCGCGCGCCTCGCGGTCGACGCGGAGAGCGCGGCCCAGGCGCGCGCCGTCGTCCGCGAGAACCTGCCGGTGCTCGCCGAGCTCGGGCTGTGACGTGCGCCCGGACCGTACCGGGCGGCGGCTCCGGGCTCGGGAGCGCGCCGCGGCCGGTGCGATGATGGCCCGGTGACGACCGAGCCCACCCCCCGCCCGACACTGCCCGTCGCCGGCCTGTCGAACGGCGCGCCGGCCGGCCCCGCGGGCGCGACCGCGCCGGTCCGCCCGAGCCGCACGTTCTACGACGAGGTCGGCGGGCACGAGACGTTCGTGCGCCTCGTCGACGCGTTCTACGAGGGCGTCGCGGACGACCCGGTCATGCGGCCCATGTACCCCGAGGAGGACCTCGGCCCGGCGCGCTGGCGGCTCACCGCGTTCCTCGAGCAGTACTGGGGCGGCCCGACGACGTACAGCGAGCAGCGCGGCCACCCGCGCCTGCGCATGCGGCACGCGCCCTTCAAGGTCAACCCCGACGCGCGCGACCGCTGGCTCGCGCACATGCGCGCCGCCGTCGACACCCTGGACCTGCCGCCGATCCAGGAGGCGACGCTGTGGGACTATCTGGAGCGCGCGGCGCACTCCCTCCTCAACACCTTCGAGGACTGACCGACCCGCCGCCCGAGCGAAGGAGCCCCCACCCGTGACCCCCGAGCCCACCCCGCCGTCGACCTCCTCGGCCTCCCCCGGCCCGACGTCGGACGCCGCCCCGCGCGAGCAGGTCCCGAACCCGCTGAACCACCTCCTCGACGTGCTGCGCCTCGAGCGGGTCGGCGACGGCGACGGGTCGGCCGCCGACCCGGAGCACTTCCGCGGGGTCTCCGTGCACCAGCCGACGGGCCGCGTCTACGGCGGGCAGGTGCTCGCGCAGGCGGTCCTCGCCGCGGGCCGCACGGTCCCCGAGGGCCGGCTCCCCCACTCCCTGCACGGGTACTTCCTGCGACCCGGCGGCCTCGACGTGCCGATCGACTTCGCGGTCGAGCGGCTGCGCGACGGGCGTTCGTTCAGCGCCCGCCGGACGCACGCGATCCAGCACGGCAAGCCGATCCTGTCGATGATCTCCTCGTTCCAGGAGGAGCAGGGCGGCATCGAGCACGCGTCCGAGATGCCCGACGCCCCGGCCCCCGAAGAGGTGCCGTCCGCGCTCGACGTGCTCGGCGGCATCGACCACCCCATCGCGCGGTTCTGGTCGCACCACTCGGCGTTCGAGCTGCGGCACGTGGGCGGGTCGCTCTACCTGCACCCGGACCACGAGCCCAAGGACCACCAGATGGTGTGGATGCGGGCGCGGGGCGACGTCGGCGACGACCAGCTGCTGCACCGAGCGCTCATGGCGTACGCGTGCGACCAGGTCATGCTCGAGCCGATCCTGCGCCAGGCGGGCACGAGCTGGGTCACGCCCGACATGTCGATCGCGAGCCTCGACCACGCGATGTGGTGGCACCGTGACGTGCGCGTGGACGAGTGGCTGCTCTACGTGCAGTCGGCCCCGAGCGCCCAGGGCGGCCGCGGGCTCGGCGCCGCGCGGGTGTTCGCGCAGGACGGCACGCTCGTCGCGTCGATCGCCCAGGAGGGCATGGTCCGCCTCCCCGCGCTCTGACGGGCGACGGACGCGCGTCGGCCCGACACTGTCCTGGTGCGACTGCGCCGCGTGACCGTGACCTCGCCGGGGTACACCCGCCGCCCGAAGGGCGACGCGTGGGTGTTCCTCGACGTCGAGGGCCTGCCCCTGGCCGACGAGGAGGAGGTCGCGCGCTGCGAGCGCCTCGCCGTCCCGCCCGCGTGGTCCGACGTCTGGATCTGCCGGTATCCCAACGGGCACATCCAGGCGTTCGGCCGGGACCTCGCCGGGCGCGGCCAGTATCTCTACCACGAGCAGTGGCAGGTGCGGCGGGCCCGCCGCAAGCACGACCACGTGCTCGACGTCGGCCGTCGCCTGCCTGCCGCCCGGCGCCGGGTCGCGCGCGAGCTCGAGCTCCCCGGCATGCCGCGCGGCAAGGTGCTGGCGCTCGCGTTCCGGCTGCTCGACCTCGCGTACTTCCGGGCGGGCGGCGAGATCTACGCGAAGCAGAACAACAGCTACGGCCTCGCCACGATCCGCAAGGAGCACGCGCGCGTCCGCCGCGACGGGAGCGTGCACTTCCACTACCCGGCGAAGTCCGGCCAGGTGCGTGACGTGATCGTCGACGACCCGGTGGTCGCCGAGCTCGTGACGACGCTCAAGCGGCGCCGGGGAGGCGTCGAGCTGCTCGCGTGGCGCGATGCGGACGCGACCGGCAGCGCGGTGTGGCACGACGTCACGAGCGCCGACGTCCAGGCCGGCATCAAGGAGCGCCTGGGCGACGACGCGACGCCCAAGGACTTCCGCACGTGGCACGCGACGGTGCTCGCGGCGCGCGCCCTGGCCGACGCCGGCACGGCGCCCGCGTCCGAGCGCGCCCGGCGCCGGGTCGTCACGGGGATCGTCAAGGACGTCGCGGAGGAGCTCGGGAACACGCCCGCCGTGGCGCGGTCGTCGTACATCGACCCGCGGCTGTTCGACCTGTGGGAGCGGGGCGAGACCATCGGGTCGACGCGCTCGCAGACGCGTGCCGAGCGCGAGGTCCTGGAGCTCCTCGGATGAGGGCCGCGGTCACCGGGGTCACCGGGTACGTCGGCGGGCGGCTCGTGCCCGAGCTGCTCCGCGCCGGCTTCGAGGTCCGCGCGCTCGCCCGGCACCCCGAGCGGCTCGCGGGCCGCGAGTGGGCGGACGACGTCGAGCTCGTCGAGGCGGACGCGAGCGACCTGGACCAGATCCGGGCGGTGCTCGAGGGCGCCGACGTGGCGTACTACCTCGTGCACTCGCTCGGCACCGGGCGCACGTTCGAGGTCCGCGACCGGCGCACCGCGCTGACGTTCGCGCGCGCGGCGCGCGAGGCCGGCGTGCGGCGCATCGTCTACCTCGGGGGGCTGTTCCCCGACGTGCCGGAGGGCGAGCTGTCGCCGCACCTCGCGTCGCGCAAGGAGGTCGGGGAGATCCTGCTCGCGTCGGGCGTCCCGACGACGGTCCTGCGCGCCGCGGTCATCCTCGGCTCGGGCTCGGCGTCGTTCGAGATGATGCGGTACCTCACCGAGCGGCTCCCGGCCATGACGACCCCGAAGTGGGTCGACAACCGCATCCAGCCGATCGCGGTCCGCGACGTGCTGCGCTACCTCGTCGGCTCGGCCTCGATGCCCGACGACGTGTCGCGCGGCTTCGACATCGGCGGCCCCGACGTGCTCACCTACCGCGACATGATGCAGCGGTACGCGCGCGTGGCCAACCTCCCCCGGCGGCGCATCGTCAGCGTGCCGGTGCTCACGCCCCGGCTGTCGTCGCACTGGGTCGGGCTCGTCACGCCCGTGCCGAGCGGCATCGCCCGACCCCTCGTCGAGTCGCTCCAGCACGAGGTCGTGTGCCACGAGCACGACATCGCGCAGTACGTGCCCGACCCGCCCGAGGGGCTCATCGGGTTCGACCGGGCCGTCGAGCTCGCGCTGGAGCGCATCCACGACGGCGAGGTCACGACGCGCTGGTCGTCCGCGTCGGTGCCCGGGGCGCCGTCGGACCCGCTGCCGAGCGACCCCGACTGGGCGGGCGGCTCGCTCTACGTGGACGAGCGCCGCACCGTCGTGGACGCGCCGCGCGAGGTGCTCTGGCGCGTGATCGAGGAGATCGGCGGGCAGGGCGGCTGGTACTCGTGGTCGCTCGCGTGGCGCGTGCGCGGCCTCATGGACCGGGTCGTCGGCGGGCCGGGCCTGCGCCGCGGCCGGCGCGACGAGCGCTACCTCCGCGTCGACGACGAGCTCGACTGGTGGCGCGTCGAGGCGATCGAGCCCGGGCGTCGGCTCCTGCTGCGCGCCGAGATGCGGCTCCCGGGCCTCGCGTGGCTCGAGCTGCGCGTCGACGAGGCGGCGGCCGAGCTCCCCGACGCGACGGACCCCGACGCCCCGGGGCCCTCGCCGGAGGACGCCAGCGGGCCGGGCCGGACCTACTTCGCGCAGCGCGCGCTGTTCCACCCGCACGGGCTCGCGGGCCAGCTCTACTGGTGGGCCGTCAAGCCGTTCCACGGCGTGGTGTTCGGCGGGATGCAGCGCAACGTCGCCGAGGCCGCCGAGCGCGCCGCGCGCAGCGGTCGCCCCTCCGCGGACCGGCCGCGGGACGGCCGAGAGGCGGGCTGACCGGAGCGGCGACGCACGCCGCCGCTCCGAGGGCTCAGCGGCGCCGGCGGAACGTCAGCGGCTCCTCGACGAACGGCTCCCACGCCGCGCGCTCGGCCTCGCTGATGCGTCGGGGCGAGCCCGTCGCGGCGTCGACCACGACGATCGTCGTCGCGGCCTTCGCGTACGGGGCGCCGCCCGAGGTGGGGCCGGTGCGCTCGAAGCGCGCGGCGCCGTCGTGCACCTCGTAGCAGACCTCCAGGCTGGCCCCGCCGAGGTGCCCGATCCACAGCTCGACGCGGACGGGCGTGCGCGTGAACCCGAGCGGGCGCAGGTACTCGATCTCCTGCCGGGCGACGAGCGTGTGGCTCGTCGCGTGCGGGCCGGTCTCCAGGACGGCCGTCGGCCAGGCGTCCTCCCCCGCGTCCGGGTGGGTCCAGAACGCGGTGATGCGGGCGTCCTCCAGCAGGCGGAACATCTCGACGTTGTTGACGTGCGCGTACGCGTCGAGGTCCGACCACCGCAGGGAGACGGGGACGTGCAGACGGGTCATGGAGGGTCCTCTCGCTCGACGGTGCGGCCCGGCGCGACCGGCGGGACAGGTGCCCCGGTCACCGGACCGGGTCCATTCTCCACCGGCCCGCCGACCACGAGGCTCCTCCGCGCCGAGCACGAGGTTGCCGTCGTCCTGGCGCCCAGGACGACAGCAACCTCGTGCTCGGCGACTGGAGGTCGGACGGTCAGGACGCGGCGACGAGAGCCGCGGCGCGGCAGCTCGCGAGCGCGGAGAGCTCCTCGCCCACGGGGAGCCGCACGAGTCGGTCGGCCACCTGGCCGACGGCGTCGCGCAGCCGCCGTCGGGCGCGCGCCGCCCGCCGTCGTCCGCCCACCGCGGCCGCGGCGCGGGACACGAGCGCGACGAGCACGCCCACGACGATCCCCCCGAGCGCGAGCAACGTCGGCCACGGCAGCTCCGGGGCTCCGGGACCGCCGAGCGTGAGGACCGGCGTCGGCGGCTCGGGCAGGCGCAGGTAGGTGAACCCCCACAGCGCGGCGAGCCACAGCAGGCCCACGACGAGCGCCGCGAGCACGAGCCACTGGAACGCGCCGACGACGCGCCACCACACCGGACGGCGGGCCGCCTCGAGCTCCGTCCCCGCGACGGCCTGGTCGAGCGCGTCGGCGAGGTCCGCCGCACCCTCGGACGCCCGACGGCGCACGGCGAGCGCCCAGTCGTCCGGCACGCCCGCGGTGGCCTCGGCCGCGTAGTCGCGCACCGCCGTCTGGGCGCCGGCCCGCAGCGCGGCACCGACCGCCGGGAGCGAGGTCCGCGCGAGCTCGGGCCGGCTCGCAGTCTCGGCCGTCCCCAGCTCCTTCGCCGCCCGCGCGCGGGCCGAGCCCGGCGCAGGCCCGGTGCGCAGCCCGATGCGGCGCAGGGGGTCGGGCCGGAACCGTCCGACCCAGCGCGTCACGGGCCAGCCCGTCGCGGCGCGCGCGTCCCGCACGGCCGAGCCGCGCACGGCGGCGACGACCGTCGGGACGCCCGCCGCGGCCTCCAGGGCGTCGACGAGGCCGTCGCGAGCGCGGCGCGCCGCGCGCTCCGGGACGGGCTCGCCGCACGCCGCCGCGACGCGGCGCGCGACCGCGCGCACGTCGGCCGCGAGCCGGTCGTTCGACGCACGCCGCCGGGCCGCGGCGTCCGCGAGCAGCCCCCGTAGCTCGTCCAGCCCTTGGCCGGTGCGGGCCGAGACGCCGAGCACGCGCGCGTCGGCGAGCCCGTCCTCGGCCGCGAGCCGGCGCAGGTCGGCGAGGCACGCGTCGGCGTCGGCGGGCGTGAGCCGGTCCACCTGGTTGAGCACGAGGACGACGACCGAGCCGTGCCCCGCGAGCGGGCGCAGGTAGCGCTCGTGCAGCGCGGCGTCCGCGTACTTCTGCGGGTCGACGACCCACACGAGCAGGTCGGCGCGCTCGACGAGGCGTTCCGCGCGCACGCGGTGCTCGACGACGACTGAGTCGTGGTCGGGCAGGTCGAGCAGCACGAGGCCGCTCGTCAGCTCGCCCGCGCGGCGACCGCGCAGGAGCGCGCGCAGGCCGCCGCCCGCGCGCGCGTCGCCCGGGTCCCCGGAGGTGAGCGGGGTGCCCATCTCGTGCCGTCGCCGCACCTCGAGCCAGTCGAGGAGGGCGGCCGGTCCCGCCGGGCCGGCGGCGGGTCCCGACGCGCCCCACACCGCGGCGAGCGGGTGGGACGTCGTGGGCCGCTGCACCCCGACCGTCGCGAGCTCGGTGCCCGCGAGCGCGTTGAACACCGACGACTTGCCGGAGCCGGTCGCACCCGCGAGCGCGACGACGGTGTGGTCGGCCGACAGCCCGGCCCGCTCGCGCGCGCGGGCGACGACGGTCCGCGCGTCGGCGAGCAGGTCGGCGTCGACGCGCCCCTCCCCCGCGCGCACGGCGGTCTCCAGCGCGGTCGTGCGCGCCGCGAGGTCGATCGTCATGCCTGCTCACCCCCCAGCAGGCGGCGCCAGAACCCCGGCCGCCGGGCCGGCTCTGCCGCCTCGTCCCCCGGCGCGACCGCGGACTCGTCCGGAGGCGGCGGGGTCCACCCCGCGCCGCGCAGGAGACGCGCGGCGTGCCGACCCACGGCGGTCCGGCCGCCGTCCGCACCGGCCGCGACGGCGGGGCGTGCGGACCGCTCGACCCGGGCCGCGGCCTCGACCGCGCGCGCCGCCTCGAGGACCGAGCGGGCGGTCTCGTCGGCGTCGGCCGTCCCGAGGGCGTCGAGCTGCGCGGTGTAGCGCAGCGCCTCGTCGTCGAGCACCACGCGCACCCGCTCCGCGAGCCGCTCGCGCGCGGTCCGCGTGAGGCGCCGCACCGCGTCGTCGCCGAACACGGCCTCCAGGAGCTTCTGCGCGAGGATCGCCGTCCCGCCCGCGATCCCGACCTCGGCGCCCGTCAGGCCGCCGGTCGAGGCGAACACGACGACCATGAGGCTCAGCCCCAGCCCGTTGATCCCGAAGGACAGCGCCCGAGCGGCGCCGCGCTTGCCCGCACCCTGCTCGCGCACGAGGTCGAGGACGTCGGACTGCCAGCCCCGGATCTCCTCCGCGACGCGCGCCCGCACGCCCGCGGACGACCGCGCCAGGTCGAGCCCGTCGAGCAGGGCCGACCCCGCGGGGTCCGCGCGCCACCCGCCGTAGGCGCGCTCGGCCGCGACGTCCGTCGCGTCCAGGATCACCGCCTCCAGCCCGTGCGCGATCGCCTGCTCGACCTGCGGCGCCTGCGCCGGACGCCCGCGGAAGAACGCCGCGAGCGCGTCGCGGACCCGGCCGACGCCCTGCTCGACGGAGCGGAACAGCTCGCTCGTGCCCACGAAGTCCTGCCAGCGCGCGAGCACCTCGCCGCGCAGCAGCGCGCCGTCGCTCGTCGCGGCGTCCACGGTCGTCGCCGCCTCGTCGTACGCGCGCTCGACGACGCCGCGAAGGCGCGCGTCCGACGCCGCCTGCGCGTCGGCGGCGCCCGCCACGAGGACCGCCCGGCGCACGAGGTCGTCCACGACCCCGTCGCGCGTCGCGGTCGCGACCCGGTCCCGCTCGTCGCCGTCCGCACCCAGCGCGGAGAGCCACGACGCCACCGCGGCGACCGCCCGCTCGGGGAGGAAGCCGTCGACGAGCTCGGACTCCCCCACGACGAAGAGCGTCGCGGCGTCGAGGCCGTTCTCGTCCATCATCCCGCGCAGGTCGTCCGCCACGGCCTCGGTGCCCGGGTCGACCCGGTCGAGGACCATCGCGACCTGCGCGCGGCGCTCGGCGGCTCGGTGCAGGAGGTCCCACGGGACGGCGTCGGCGTAGCGGGCGGCCGTCGTGACGAACAGCCACAGGTCGGCTGCGGCGAGGAGCTGCGCGGCGAGCTCGCGGTTCGCCGTCTCCACGGAGTCGACGTCGGGCGCGTCCACGAGCGCGAGGCCCTGCGGCAGCGCGTCGCTCGCGACGAGGCGCAGCGTGCGCGTCGGGTCGGGCGGCGTGGCGGGCTCGCCGGGCCTGGTCCCGCTACCGGGACCGGTCGCCGTGCCGGTCGGGGTGCCGGGGGCTGCGGGCCGCGCGCCGTGCTCGCTCACGCGCGCGAGCCCGGGCAGCACGCGGTCGGTCGAGAACCAGCGCTCGTCGAGCGGGTGGTGGACGAGGACGGGCGCGCGCGTCGTCGGGCGGAGCACGCCGGGCGCTGAGACGTGCTCGCCGAGGAGCGAGTTCACGAGCGTCGACTTCCCCGCTCCGGTCGACCCGCCCACGACGACGAGCAGCGGCGCCGCGTGCGAGCGCAGCCGGGGCAGCAGGTAGTCGTCGAGCTGGTGGACCGCCAGGCCGAGGTCCTCGCGCGCGAGCGCCGCGCCGGGCAGGTCGAGCGGGAGCCGCGTGGCGGCGAGCCGCCCCCGCAGGATCTCCAGCGCCTCGACGAGCCCCGTGGTCGCCGAGGCGCCCGCCGCGACCCCACCGGCGCGCGGGCCGTCGGCGGGCAGGCCGTCGGGGCGCGGGCCGTCGGAGCGCAGGCCGTCGGGGGTCGACGCGTCCGGACGGACCGCGTCGTCTCCGGAGTCACCGCTGGCCGTCATCCCGTCAGTCTGCCGGAATGCCGCTGGCCAGGCCCGATGGGACACGGCAGGCCCGTCCCCCGCACCCGGCGAGATCGACGCGCACGGGTCGAGACCGCCCCTGCGAGGGTCGACCGCGACCGCACGAGCCGGTCTCGCGGAGGGTCACTCCCCCAGGCGGTGGCGGAGCCACGCGACGCCGACCTCGGCCTGCGCCCGCTGGAACGCGCGCAGGTGCGGGATCCCTGGCGGCGCCGGGTCGAGCGAGGACTTGAGGAAGTAGCCGGTCAGCGCGGCGAGGTAGGAGGTCACGGCGTCGGGCTCGACGTGGCGCGGCAGAGGGTGACGCCGCAGCACCTCCTCGGGCGGCGGACCACCCTCGACCTGCACGGCCGGAAGCATGCCGACCGCGTCGCAGAACGCGGCACCCCGCGCGGCGCACGGCCAGTCGACCGCGACGGCGGCACGGTCGACGAGCACCGTGTTGTCGCCCCGGAGGTCGCCGTGGACGAGGTGGTCGCCCGCCGTGGCCTCGGGCCACGCCTCCGCCAGCGCGGCGAGGCCGTCGAGGCGGGCCGCGACCCACGGGTCGTACGCGCCCAGGCCCGCCGGACGACGGTCCGCGAGGTCCTCCCACTCGCGCCACTCCACCGTGTCCGCGAAGCGCGGGAGCGGGGAGTCGGCGGGCACCTCGACCTCGCCGATGCGGCGGGCGAGGTCCGCGACCGCCGCGAGCTCGTCGTCGCGCCACGGCGTGGCGACGGCCCGGCCGGGCACGGCGTCGAACGCCAGCGCGACCCAGGTCCCCGCACCGTCGAGGTCGTCGTCGAGCACCCAGCGGAGCGCGGGCGCCGGCGTCCCGGCGGGCAGGGCCCGCGCGGTCCGCGCCTCGAGCCGGTACAGGTCGGCGGTGAAGGGGTGCTCGGGCCCGATCGCCTTGACGAACACGTCGCCCGCGTCGGTCCGGAGCGTCGACGCGAGCCCCTGCGAGTAGCCGCCGTCGTGGCTCGTCCAGCCCGAGGCGCCGGCACCCAGCCGGGTCTCGACGGCGGCGCGGACCGCCGCCGGGAGGTCGGGCCAGGAAGGGCGCACGCGCGAGGGGGCGAGGTCGAGGGTCATGCCGAGGGATCCTCGCGACCTCCGACGGGCGGCGTCAACGCCTTTCCGCGTCGCCGAGCAGCCACGGACGGCGAGGACCGTCCGTCCCGCTGGGCCGCCGAGGTCCTGACGGCGGGGCGCCTGGAGGTCTGGACGGGCCGACGGCTCGCGAGCCCGACGGCACAACCTTCCCGCCGGCTCGGCCGGTCAGGACGGGCCCGAACGCGCCGACGCCGGGCGGGAACGGGTCCCGCCCGGCGTCGTGGCCGATCCGTACGACGACGGTCGCTCAGTCGCGCGTGAGCTTGCGGTACGTCACACGGTGCGGGCGGGCCGCCTCCGCGCCGAGACGCTCCACCTTGTTCTCCTCGTAGGAGGCGAAGTTGCCCTCGAACCAGTACCAGCTCGCCGGGTTCTCCTCGGTGCCCTCGTACGCGAGGATGTGGGTCGCCACGCGGTCGAGGAACCACCGGTCGTGGGACACCACGACGGCGCAGCCGGGGAACTCGAGCAGCGCGTTCTCGAGCGAGCCCAGGGTCTCGACGTCGAGGTCGTTCGTCGGCTCGTCGAGCAGCAGGAGGTTGCCGCCCTGCTTGAGCGTCAGCGCGAGGTTGAGACGGTTGCGCTCACCACCGGACAGGACGCCCGCAGGCTTCTGCTGGTCCGGGCCCTTGAACCCGAACGACGCGACGTACGCGCGCGACGGGATCTCGACGTTGCCGACCTTGATGAAGTCGAGGCCGTCGGACACGACCTCCCACAGCGTCTTCTTCGGGTCGATGCCGCCGCGCGACTGGTCGACGTAGGAGATCGACACGGTCTCGCCGACCTTGAGCTCGCCGCCGTCCAGCGGCTCGAGCCCGACGATCGTCTTGAACAGCGTCGTCTTGCCGACGCCGTTCGGGCCGATGACGCCGACGATGCCGTTGCGCGGCAGGGTGAAGCTCAGACCGTCGATGAGCTGGCGCCCGTCGAAGCCCTTCTGGAGGTTCGACGCCTCGAGGACCAGGTTGCCCAGGCGCGGGCCCGGCGGGATCTGGATCTCCTCGAAGTCGAGCTTCCTCGTGCGCTCGGCCTCGGCAGCCATCTCCTCGTAGCGGGCGAGACGCGCCTTCGACTTGGTCTGGCGGCCCTTCGCGTTCGAGCGGACCCACTCGAGCTCGTCCTTCAGGCGCTTGGCGAGCTTGGCGTCCTTCTTGCCCTGGACCTGCAGACGCTCCTGCTTCTTCTCCAGGTACGTCGAGTAGTTGCCCTCGTACGGGTAGAGGCGCCCGCGGTCGACCTCGCAGATCCACTCCGCGACGTGGTCGAGGAAGTAGCGGTCGTGCGTGACGGCGAGGATCGCGCCCGGGTACGTCGCGAGGTGCTGCTCGAGCCAGAGCACGGACTCCGCGTCCAGGTGGTTCGTGGGCTCGTCGAGCAGCAGCAGGTCCGGCTTCTCGAGCAGCAGCTTGCACAGCGCGACGCGGCGTCGCTCACCACCGGAGAGCACCGACACGTCGGCGTCCGGCGGCGGGCAGCGCAGCGCGTCCATCGCCTGCTCGAGCTGCGAGTCGAGGTCCCACGCGTCGGCGGCGTCGATCGCCTCCTGGAGCGTGCCCATCTCGGCGAGGAGCGCGTCGAAGTCCGCGTCGGGCTCCGCCATGAGCGCGGAGATCTCGTCGAAGCGCTGCTTCTTGGCGAGGATGTCGGCCACGGCCTCCTGGACGTTGCCGAGGACCGTCTTCTCCTCGTTGAGCGGCGGCTCCTGGAGCAGGATGCCGACGCTGTACCCCGGGGAGAGGCGCGCCTCACCGTTCGACGGCGTGTCCAGGCCGGCCATGATCTTGAGGATCGTGGACTTCCCGGCGCCGTTGGGGCCCACGACGCCGATCTTGGCGCCGGGCAGGAAGTTCAGGGAGACGTCGTCGAGGATGACCTTGTCTCCGTGCGCCTTGCGCGCCTTGTACATGGAGTAGATGAACTCAGCCACAGCCTGTCGTTCCACCGTTTCGGTCGGGAGAGGTACGGGATTCGTCGACCACTCAGCCTACGCGGTCGGGCCGCCGGGACGCGCCCGACGGCGCCGCGACCGGTCGAAGGTCACGACGCCGTCCCGTCCCACGGCTCAGGCGGCCGCCGTCGCGCTCCCCTTCCGGGCGGTGCGGGCACGCGGCGCACGGGCGCCCGACGCGTCGGGCTCCCCGCCCAGCGCCGCCGCGACGTCCGCCGTCGCCCAGGGGTCGTCGGCGGTAGGCTCGTCGAGAGCGGGCTCGCCGGGGGCGGACTCACCGCCGCGGTCGCCCGGCCCCGCGCCCGCCTCGCCCCCACCCGCGGCGTCAGGCACGCCGCTCGGGTCGAGCGTGCCGGCCGCAGCGGGTGGGACGCCGTCGACCGCGTCGGCGGGGCCGCCCTCGGTGCGGCGCGTGGCGTCGTCGTCGCGGCGGTGCACCGTGCGGGTGAACCGCGCCTCGCCGAGCGTGAGGTCGGGGCCGAGCGCCGTCGCCTCGACGACGAGGCTCGTGCGCGGGCCGTCCGGGCCGTCCCACTCGTCGAGCGAGAGCCGGCCCGTGACGACGACCGGGTCGCCCTTGTGGAGCGAGAGCGCGACGTTGCGCGCGGTGTTCTTCCACACCTTGACCGTGAACCACAGCGTGCGGCCGTCGACCCACTCGCCGCGCTCGCGGTCGAGGTAGCGCCGGGTCTGGGCGATCCGGAAGCTCGTGAAGTCGTTGCCCGACTGCGAGCGGAACAGCGTGGGCGTGGTCGCGACGAAGCCGGACAGCGTGACCGTGACGTCACCGGGCATGGTTCCTCCTGAGGTCGACGGCCGGGCTGGTCCCGGCCACCGCCTCAGGGTGCGGTGGGAGCGGCGGTGCCGTCCGGCGTCGGGCCCTCGCCTGTGGACGAGCCTGCGCCGTCCATGCCTGGGGGTAGCCGTAGCGCCCCGGTGAGCGGCGCGGCGGGCGTCTTGTCCCGCGCGGACTGCGCCAGCTCGCGCACCTGCCGGTGCAGGTCGAGGAGCTCCTGGGTGGGCCGGCCCATCGCGTCCTGCACGACGCGCTCGATCGCACCGCGCCCCGAGGCGAGGACCTGCTGCTCCCGGCGTCGGGCGAGCGTGCGCCGCACCTGGAGCGCGACGAGGAACGCGACCACGGCGCCCAGGACGGCGACCGCCGCCACGACCGCGCACACCGTGACGAGCGTGCGCCCGAGGTCGAGCACGCGCAGCGACCCGAGCACCGCCAGGACCCCCGCCACGACCCCGACCGCGAGCGCCGACCAGGCCGCGCGCCGCGTGGGGCGCGAGGACGACGGCCCGCGCGTGTCGAGGGGGATCTTCGCGAGCGCGGACCGCGTCGCCTCGGCGACGCGCGGAGACGGCGCGACGGCCTCGTCGAGGGCCTTCTGCCAGCCGGACCGCAGCGAGCGCCCGGCGCGCGCGAGCCAGCGCGAGCGCGACAGGGCGACGGCGTCGGGCTGCGGCGGCGAGAACTCGGGCCGCCCGTACCCGTTGCGCACGGCCGCGCCGACCTGGCCCGCGACCGCGGCGAGGCCCGTCGCGTCGGCGAGCGCGTCGACCTCCTCCTCGACGGCCGTGCTCATCGTCCACGGGACGTCGCCCGGGAGCTGCTCCAGCAGGAGCGCCCCGGCGCGGTCGAGCTCGCCCGCGACGCGGCTCGCGGCGACGCTGCGTCGCGCGACCGCCTGCTCGAGCAGCGACCGCAGCTCGTCCAGGCCCTCGCCGGTGCGCGCGGAGACGGTGGTGACGTAGACGCCGTCGAGCCCGTCCTCCTGCAGGAGGCGGTCCATGTCCTCGACGAGCGACGCGCGGCGTGCCTCGGGGACGGTGTCGATCTGGTTGAGCGCGACGACCATGGAGCCCTCGAGCCCGGTCGACTTCTGCAGGTAGCCCGAGTGCAGCGCGTCGTCGGCGTACTTCTGCGGGTCGACGACCCACACGAGCAGGTCGACGAGCGGCAGCACCCGGTCGACGACCGCGCGGTGGGCGGGCTCGATCGAGTCGTGGTCCGGGAGGTCGAGCAGGACGAGGCCACCGAGCGCCGACTCGTCCTCGGCGTCGAGCTCGCCGTCGCGCGTGATGCGACGCTCGGGGTCGACGTCGAGCCAGTCGAGCAGCGCTGTCGCGGCGTCGCTCCACGAGCACGCCGTGACCCGGGCCGTCGTGGGCCGCTTGACGCCGACGTCCGCGAAGTCGAGGCGCGACACCCGGTTGAAGAGGCTCGACTTGCCCGACCCGGTGCCGCCCGCGAGCGCGACGACGGTGTGGTCGACGCCGAGCGCGAGGCGTTCGCGCACGCCGCCGATCGCGTCGCGCACCTGGGCCGCGACGGCGGGGTCGAGGCGGTCGCCCGCGAGGTCCACCGCGCGCGCGAGGTCGTCGACCCGGGCGCGCAGCTGGGCGTCGTGGGACGTCACATGAGCCTCCTCAGCTCGGCGAGTCGTAGGCGCAGGCCGACGGCGGCGTCCGCGGCGAGCGCGGGGTCGGCGAGCGTCGTGAGGACGGGCTCCGCCTCCCGCTCGACCATGGTCGCGGCCCGGTCGGCGAGGTCGTCGCGCAGCGCGGTGACCGCCTCGTCGCCCTCGTCGGCGAGCACGGTCCGCACGAGCCGGGCGGCGTCGTCGTTCCCTGCCGCGCCGGCGAGGAGCAGCGCCGCGACGCCCGTCTCCCCGAACGCCTTCACCGCGGCACGGCCCGCCTCCGACGCCGACGGCGCCCCGAGCGCGGCCACCACGTGCTCGGCGCGCGTCGCCCACTGCTGCACCTGGGTCGTCGCGGACGCCTCACGGCGCGCGGCGGCGGCGTCCTCGGCGGGCAGGACGTCGGCCCCGCCGGGCAGCGGGCGGTCGCCGTCGATCGCCGCCCGCAGCGCCTCGTACGCGAGCACCCCGTCCGCGGCGAGCGTGCGGCGCGCCGCGTCGCGCGTCTCGTCGAGCAGCGGGGCGAGCACCAGGTCGCGCGCGCGGCCCCGGCGACGGGACGACCGCACGACACCGCCCCGCACCTTGACGCGGTCGACGCGCCCGGCGCCCGTCACCTGGGCCCAGCGCGCCTCGAGCGACCCGTGCGCGACGGCGCCGTCCAGCGCGGTGCGGCGCACGGCGTCCTGCACCGGCGGCAGCGCCCGCTCGACGGCGGAGCGCAGGTCCGCCGCGGCCTCGACCTGCTCCTCCACCGCGTCCGAGACGCCGGTGACCCAGTCGGGCAGGGCCGCGAGCGACCCCTTGAGCGTGCGCACGATCACCGCGCGGGAGCGGTCCGGGCCCGCGAGCATCGTCAGCCAGCGCGCGACCGGCGCGACGACCGAGCGGTCGAGCAGGCCCTCGTGCGGGCCGACGTCGGGCACGACGAACAGCGGCACGCCGTCCATGCCGTGGTCGCGAAGCCGCTGGAGCAGGTCGCCGCGGATCGTCGTGAGCGTCTCGCGCGGGACGCGGTTGAGGACCATCGCGACGCTCGCCCCGCGCTCCTTCGCGCGCGACAGCGCCTGCCACGGCAGCGCGTCGCCGTAGCGCGACGCCGTCGTGACGAACAGCCACAGGTCCGCCGCCTCGAGGAGCAGGCTGGCCGTGTCGCGGTTCTCCGACAGCAGCGAGTCGAGGTCCGGGGCGTCGAGCAGGCCCGTGCCGCGCGGCACGCCGTCGTGGTCGATCACGCGCGCCACGCGGGTTACCGGACCCTCGACGATGACGTCCGCGTCGAGCGGGTTGAACGCGAGCACCGGCTCGCGCGTGGTGGGCCGCAGCACGCCGGCCTGCGACACCTCCTCGCCGAGCAGCGAGTTGTACAGCGTCGACTTGCCCGCCCCCGTCGACCCCGCGATGACCACGATCGCGGGCGACGACAGCTCCCGCAGCCGCGGCAGCAGGTGCTCGTCGAGCTGGGTGAGGAGACGGCGGCGCGAGGCGTCGGCCTCGGTCGCGCCGTCGATCGCGAGCGGGAGGCGCACGTCCGCCACGTCGCGGCGCAGGTCGCGCGCGACGTCGAAGACCGTGACACCGAGCTCCTCGGTCGCCTGAGCGGGACGCCACGAGCCCGGCGACCGGCCGGCCGAGGTGGCGCTCGCGTCGCTCGTGGCGGCGTCTGGGGTTCTCACTGGTTCATAGTGACCGCTGTCGAGGGCCCCGCCAAACGCACGCGCCGGACGACGCACGACCACCCGACCTGCGGCTCCACCACCGCGGCCCCACCTCCCGAGCACGCCCGGCTCCCACTACGATGGGCGCGCGCCTCGATAGCTCAATGGATAGAGCAACGGCCTTCTAATCCGTAGGTTGCAGGTTCGAGTCCTGCTCGGGGCACCACGCGGAACCGTCGGAATCCCAGCAGTTCGAGGGCTCGAGCACCGAACCACTGAGGCACGCAGGAGTGCCCGCTGCTGGCGATCTGCTACGTCGAACGGCGAGGAGTGCACCGAGGTCTAGCCGTGCTCGTGCGGACGGACGGACGGACCACGATCGTGTTCGGCAGACGCGCTAGGACCTTCTGCAACGTGCGAGTTTGATGTGGTGAGGAGGTCGTCGGTGGTCGTCGTCCAGGCCGTTGCCGTGACAGGGCTGACGCTCTGCGGACTCGGCTTCTTCGGGGTGGGAAGCTACTGGGTCAAGTCGCTTCGCGGGCCACGTTCCGTCGCTGCCATGTACGTGGTCGGGGCGCTCTTCATCCTCGTAGGCCTTGGAGGATGGCTCGTCGGCTTCGCCGTCCTGCTGGGATCCCCACTCGGGCGCGGCTTCGCCTGGGCCTCTTGCGGCGCGTTCGCCGTGCTTGTGCTCGTCACTGAGCTCCTCGAGAAAAGGAGCAGATCGGGTCGGCGAAACGTGGCGTCGGCGACCGGAGAGGCCTTCGAGCGATGGGCCGTTCTCGGGGCCGGCACATGCGGTGCGGTGTGTGCGGCACTCATCGCACTCATCTAGCCGCCCTTGGACGGACGGACCAATGCCGCGAAGGGGCCGCCGATCGGGGTCGTGTGGGACTGCTATCGGCCGATGTCGGCGCACCCCGCCGCGGCGGTCGCCCCGCACCCGGGACACTCCCAGAGCCTGCGCCAGCTCGTCCTGGCTGTCCCGGCCACGACCGTCGGCTCGACCGCGAGCGCCGATCTGCCCGCGACCGTCCCGTCCCCCGCTTCGCCGCCTACTCCCCCGTGACGCCCGGGACGTCGTGCGTGCCCGACGACGTCGCGGGAGTCGTCAACGCGATCGCGTGGGAGGAGATCGAGCGGCTCTGGACACGCGGGCTGCCGGTGTGCGACACGCGGTGGCGGTTCGTCCCGCACGGCGTCGGGTGGTGGGGCTCTCCGACGCGACCGTGCGGCCCGGGGAGGCGCTGCGGGTCTGGATCGTCGAGGACGTCGCCGCCTACGGACGACGGCGACACCGTCGACGGAGAGATGCTCGAGCAGCACGTTCGCACCACGGTGCGGCACTAGCTCGGCCACGTGCTCGACGGGGAAGGCCGCACCTGGTTCTACGACGGGCACGTGCCCCAGGAGAACGTGCGCGCGGCGGAGCTCGTGATCGGGGCCTTCACGAGCCCGCAGCGACAGGACTCACCCTCGGCCGGCGAGGCGGAGAATGCGGTCACCGACGCCGAACGGACGACGGGACACGGGACACGGGACCCGGTCATGGTCGGCGACGGCGCGAGGCGCAGGACGGAGAGGGACGTGAGCACGCTCGGGGATCTGATCGCCGCGGTCGGCCGGATCGAGGCGGGCCAGCCTGGCCCCGACCCGGTCACGCTCGCGCTCGAGCCGTTCCCGGGCGGCGTGCGCGTCCGGACCGTGCAGGGCGGGAGCGTGGACCTGCTCGTGGCGCAGGACTCGCGGGCCGTCCGGGCCGCGCTCGCGGCCGGCGTCCCCGGGCTACGCCCGACCGCCCCGGGAGTGGGGGCGAGCGGTTTCACGCCCTGGTCGCGGCGCCTCGGATGGGCCGCCTACCTGGTCGATCTGGGGACCTGGGAGGACCTGCTCCGCGACTTCGCGGGCAGCCGCTGGCCTACGCGCGGATCCGCTGGCACGAGGACACGCTCCACGTGACGATCACCGACGGCGCCCGCGCCCAGGAGCTCACGCGACCGCTGGACGGCACCGGGTTCACCGGCGCCACCCCCGCAGAGCTCGCCGCGGACTTCCTTCGGCCGCCCGGCTGAGGACGTGCGCACGCTCTCGCCGAGCACCCCGACGCACCGACGCACGAGCCGAGGGGCGGAACTCGCGGACGGCCCGAACGTTGGTCTGACATGGGGAGTTCTCACCCTCCCGATCCCCGGAAAGGGTAAAGATCCGGCCACCGGTCGTAGATATACTCGCCCGACCGGCGCAGGCCGGTTCCACCCGGTTCGCCCGGGTCGAGGGGGAGCCCGCGAGGGCGTCCTCCACCCGCCACCGACGGCGTCCGACGGCACGCACGAGCGAAGGACCGACATGACCGAGGCAGCACCGCTCCAGCCCCCCGCCCCGACGGAGACGCTCACGCTCAGCGCCCCGGAGCCCGTCAAGCCCGTCGCGGCGACCCAGGCACCGGCGCTCGCGCCGCGCATCGACGAGGCAGCCATCCCGGGTCTCGAGTCGAAGGTGTCGTCCTACCTCGACCAGCTCCTGACCACGGACACCCGCTCCCCCGAGTTCGGCGCGAAGGCGGACGACGTCCGCAAGATGGGCGACAAGGACATCCGCGCCGCGGCCGACGTCTCCAACCGCATGCTGGAGATGCCGGTCAAGGAGCTGCGCGAGGGCGGCGTGTCCGACAGCTCGAAGGTGAGCAAGTCGCTGCTCGAGCTGCGCCGCACCGTGGAGGACCTCGACCCGAGCGAGGCGAGCGTCGGCAAGAAGTTCCTGGGCCTCATCCCGTTCGGCGGGAAGATCCAGGACTACTTCCGCCGCTACGAGAGCTCGCAGAAGCAGCTCAACGCGATCGTCCAGTCGCTGTACAACGGCCAGGACGAGCTCCGCAAGGACAACGCGGCGCTCAACCTGGAGAAGCAGAACCTCTGGGACACGATGGCGCGGCTCAACCAGTACATCTTCATCGCCGAGCGCCTCGACACCGAGCTGTCCACGAAGATCGCGGAGATCGAGGCGAGCGACCCGGAGCGGGCCCAGGCGCTGCGCGAGGACGTGCTGTTCTACGTGCGCCAGAAGCACCAGGACCTGCTCACGCAGCTCGCGGTGTCCATCCAGGGCTACCTCGCGATGGACATCATCATGAAGAACAACCTCGAGCTCATCAAGGGCGTCGACCGCGCGACGACCACGACGATCTCGGCGCTGCGCACCGCCGTCATCGTGGCGCAGGCGCTCGCGAACCAGAAGCTCGTGCTCGACCAGATCACGGCGCTCAACACGACGACGTCGAACATGATCGCGTCGACCTCGAAGATGCTGGCGGACCAGTCGGCGAGCATCCAGCAGCAGGCCGCGAGCGCGACCGTCGGCCTCCCGCAGCTCCAGCAGGCGTTCGCCAACATCTACGCGACGCTCGACTCGATCTCGACGTTCAAGACGCAGGCCCTCGACTCCATGGCGCAGACGATCGGCGTCCTGGAGACCGAGACGACGAAGGCGAACGAGTACCTGGACCGCGCGCGCCGCTCCGACCAGTCGCAGGCGGGCAGCGGCTCGCTCGACATCGGTCGGCTGTGACGCGCCGTCCCCCGACCACCCCTCCCCGCACCACAGATCGGACCCCGAGCTAGATGGGCTGGTTCTCCGACGTGATCGGCCGCCTCGGCGGCCGGTCCTCCGCGCCCGAGCCCGAGCACGAGCTCCCGGCCCCGCCGACGTCGACCGACATCCTCGCGTCGGTCGAGCGGGTCGAGCAGCAGATCGAGGGGCGCGTGCCGCCCGCCGTGACGGCGCGCGTGCACCGCATCACCGGCACGGTCGAGGAGATGGTCCCGCGCCTCGACCGCCTCGGCGGCGGGTCGCAGCAGGCGCACACGGTCGTCGCGACGGCGACGAGCTACCTGCCCGAGGCCGTCGGCGCCTACCTGCGCCTGCCGCGCGACTTCGCCGACCGGCGGGTCGTCGCGCAGGGCAAGACGTCGCTCATGCTGCTGTGCGACCAGCTCGACCTGCTCGGCGTGACGCTCGACAAGATCTCCGACGCCGTCTCGCGGGCCGACGCCGCGGCCCTCGTCGCGCACGGCGCGTTCCTCGCGGAGAAGTTCCGCGACTCGTCGATCGCGCTGGACCCCGGCGCGGGCCGGGGCACGCCGCAGCCTGGTCCGCCGTCGGAGCCCGGACGACTGGAGGCACCGTGACCACCCCGGACACCCCGACCCTCGCGGCGGCGCTCGACGCGCTGGACGCCGCCGCGCGCGCCGCGGGCGTCGACGAGGAGGCCGCCCGCGACGAGGGCGCGCGCCTCGCCGCGGCCGTCGCCGAGTCCTCCCCCGGCGCCCCGGCGGCGTGGCTCGCCGCGCTGGGCCACGACCCGGCGGCCACGGGCGCGTTCTTCACCGCGGCGTCGAGCGCCCGGCGCTGGCGCACGTCCCCGACCGACGTCCTCGCCGCCCTCGGGGCGGCGCGCTCGAAGCACGCGACCGCGTACGGGCAGGCGCTCGCCGACGTCGCCCGCGCGGCCGCGCGCCTCGGCTCCCCCGGCCCGCACGTCGCCGGGGCCGCCGCCGCGACGGCCGCCGTCCAACAGGCCGGAGCCGGCCCGGTGGCCGCCCCCGCTGCGACCCACGCGCCATCAGGCCCGACGCCCGCCGCGGGCGGCCCGCTCGCCGCGCCCCGCACGACGGGCGGTGCAGACCCGTTCGACCTCGGCGACCTGCTCGCCGCGCAGGGCTCGCTCGACGCGCTGCGCCGCCCGGCCCCCGAAGTGCCGTCCGTCGCGTCGATCCTCGACGCGCTCGGGGCGCGCGGGAGCGGGCCCGGGAGCGCGCCGTCCGGCACGACGCACGCCCCGGCGTCGGGCACGACGGCGGACGCGACCGCCGGGAGCGCGGAGACGGCCACCGAGACCGCCGGCGAGGCGGCGGTCGCGGAGGAGCCCGCGCGCTCGATCGAGGAGCTGCTCGCCGAGCTCGACGCGCTCACGGGTCTCACGCGCGTCAAGGACGAGATCCACCGCCAGACCGAGCTGCTGCGCGTCGAGAAGCTGCGCACCGAGGCGGGCCTGACCCGCCCGACGCTCACGCGCCATCTCGTGTTCCTCGGCAACCCGGGCACGGGCAAGACGACGGTCGCGCGGCTCGTCGCGGGCATCTACCGCGCGCTCGGGCTGCTCGAGAAGGGCCACCTCGTCGAGGTCGACCGCTCGGAGCTCGTCGCGGGCTATCTCGGGCAGACGGCCGTGAAGACGTCGGAGGTCGTCGCGACCGCGCTCGGCGGCGTCCTGTTCGTCGACGAGGCGTACGGGCTCGCGGAGGACCAGTACGGCGCCGAGGCGATCAACACCCTCGTCAAGGACATGGAGGACCACCGCGACGAGCTCGTGGTCATCGTCGCGGGCTACCCCGGCCCGATGGCCGACTTCCTCGCGACGAACCCCGGCCTCGAGTCGCGGTTCTCCACGACCATCACGTTCGAGGACTACGCCGACGCCGAGCTGCGCGACATCTTCGCGAGCATGGCCTCCCGGGCGGACTTCGAGCCGACCCCCGAGGCGCTCGACGTCTTCGCCCGGCTCGCCGCGGCGCAGCCGCGCACCGAGGGGTTCGGCAACGCGCGCTGGGCCCGCAACGTGCTCGACGCCGCGATCGCGCGCCACGCGTGGCGGCTCAAGGACGTCGACGCCCCGACGATCGACGAGCTGCGCCTGCTCCTGCCCGTCGACCTCGTGGACGGCGAGGGCGCTCCCGCGCTCCTCGCGACGCTCGAGCCGCCCGCACCCGAGGACGCGCCGGCCGAGCCCTCTGCCACCAAGACCACCGACGGCACCGACGGCACCGACGGCACCGACGACGCACCAGACACCGCACCCTCCAGCGCCGAGGAGAACGCATGACGACCACCCCGGTCCGCCCGGCGGGCCAGCAGATCGTCCCGGCCGGCGGACCCGCGCCGGGCGGTGCCCTGACCGCCCCGGGCGGGGGCGCCGTCGTCCCGCAGGGGTCGCAGGGCGCCGCCGTGTCCCGCGCGCGCGGCGCGCTGCGACGGACGCCCGGCAAGCTGCGCCTCGTCATGGCGCTGTGCGTGCTCGCCGCGCTCGCGCTCGGCGTCCTCGGGTTCCAGGCCGGCAGCCTCCAGTCGCGCGCCCTCGCCGCGGCGAGCGAGGACGCGGCCCAGCTCGTCGGGGTCCAGGAGGTCCGCAACGCGCTCGTCGCCGCGGACGCGACCGCGACCGGGGCGTTCCTCGTCGGGGGCCTCGAGCCCGCCGACCAGCGCGCGCGGTACGACGAGCTCGTCGACCAGGCCGCGAACCGCCTCGCCACGCTCTCGGGCAGCAACGAGGCGGACGCCGCGCTGCTGGGCCAGGTGGCCGCCGACCTCACGGTCTACACGGGCCTCGTCGAGCAGGCGCGCGCCACCAACCGGCAGGGCTTCCCCGTCGGGTCCGCGTACCTCGACCAGGCCTCGACGATCCTGCGCGAGCAGATGCTCCCCGCGCTCGACGAGGTCGTGCTCGACGACGCCGACCGCGTCGCCGCGGACTTCTCGGGCGTGCGCAACGCGCTGTGGGTGCTCGCGGCCGGCCTGCTGGCCCTCGCCGTGCTCCTCGCGAGCCAGGTCTGGCTCGCGCGGCGCACGCACCGCGTGCTCAACGTGGGGCTCACCGTCGCCACGGCCGTGCTGCTCGTCGTGGGCGTCGTCTCGACGGTCCTGCTCTCCCAGGCGAGCGCCCGCGCGCACGACGTGCGGACCGGCCCGTACGCCGCGACGCTCGCCGCGTCGCAGGCGTACTCGCTCGCGAACGACGCGAAGTCCATGGAGGCGTTCACGCTCATCAAGCGCGGCTCGGGGCAGACGTACGAGGAGTCGTTCGTCGCCGCGACGGACGACGCGGCGGCACGCCTCGACACCGCGGCGGCCGAGGGCAACCTCGACGGGACGACGGCGCAGGCGCTCGACGCCTGGGTCGCGCGGCACGCCGAGATCCGCGCGCTCGACGACGCCGGCCAGTGGGACGACGCGGTCGCCCTCGCGACCGCGACCGACCCCGAGAGCCCCAACGCCGCGTTCGACGCGTTCTCGGCCGCGGCGCGCGACGACATCGAGACCCACGCCGCCGCGACGAGCGACCGCCTCGACGGCGCGGCGACGACGGCCACCGTCGCGGGCTGGCTGCTGCTCGCGGCAGGGCTCGTCGCGGCGCTGCTCGCGTGGCGCGGCGTGACGGCACGACTGGAGGAGTACCGGTGACCACGACGCCCGCCCCCCACGCCCGGCCCGCCGGGACCCGCCGCACCGGCACGCGCGCGCGCCGCGCCGGCGTCGTCACGACCGGGCTGGCCTCGGCGCTCGTCGCGCTGCTGACGCTCGGCGCCTGCTCCGGGCCGTCCGGCGCGGAGGACCTGCGCCTGACGACCACCCCGCAGGACGAGTCGGCCACGGAGTCCCCCGCGGCACCCGCCGCACCCGCCGAGTGTGCCGACCCGCTCGCCTCGTACGCGCCCGAGGGCGCGCTGCCCGGCCCGGACGCCCTGCCCGGCGGCAGCACCATGGCCGCGATCCGCGACCGCGGCGCGCTCGTCGTCGGCGTCTCGGCGGACACGCTGCTCATGGGCGCGCGGAACCCGCTGTCCGGCCAGATCGAGGGCTTCGACATCGACGTGCTGCACGAGGTCTCGCGCGCGATCTTCGGCGACCCCGACCGGCTGCAGTTCCGCGTCATCACGTCGGGGCAGCGGCTCGAGGTGCTCGAGAACGGCGAGGTCGACCTCGTCGCGCGCGCGTTCACCATCAACTGCGAGCGCTGGGAGTCCATCGCGTTCTCCGCGGAGTACTACCACGCGGGGCAGAAGGTGCTCGTCACGCGCGACTCGACCGCGAACGGGATCGCGGACCTCGAGGGCCAGCGCGTGTGCGCGCCCGAGGGCACGACGACGCTCACGCGCCTCGAGCAGTTCTCCGGCATCGAGCCCGTCCCGGCGACCACGCACACGCAGTGCCTCGTGCTGTTCCAGCAGGGCAAGGTCGACGCGATCACCGGCGACGACACGATCCTCGCGGGCTTCGCGGCCCAGGACCCGTACGCGAAGGTCGTCGGCGAGGCGATCAGCGACGAGCCCTACGGCATCGGCGTCCCGGCGCAGAACGTCGACATGGTGCGGTTCGTCAACGGCGTCCTGGAGCAGATGAAGGCCGACGGGCGCTGGGCCGCGATCTACGGCGAGTGGCTCGGCGGCCTCGGCCCGGCCCCGACCCCGCCGGCCGCGGTGTACGGCCGCACGCCGTGACGCGCTCCCCCGCACCCGAGGCGCCGGGACGGCTCGGCGAGGCGATCCCCGCCGCCGACCTCCTGGCGTACCTCGGCGCGCTCGAGACCTGGCTCGACGAGCGCCGCACCGAGCTCGACCGGCTCGACGCCGCCGCGCAGGCCGCCGCGACGCCCGACGCCTACACCGCCGACCTCGTGCTCGCGCTGTCGCTGTGGCAGGCGATCCGCTCGCGCGCCGACGAGATCCGGCCCGTGTGGGACTCGGGCCGGGCCGACGCCGTCGCGCGCGAGAAGATCTCCCAGCTCCTGTGGGGCCGGCTCGACTCGGGCTCGGGGGCCGCGCTCGTCTCGCTCGTCGAGGCGGTCAAGCTGTGCGACGCGCTCGTCGTGCAGCTGCGCACGCGCCTGTCCTTCGACCCGCACACGGCCGACCAGGTGGCGCGGCTGCGCGGCGTGCGCGCCGAGCTCGTGCGCTGCGAGGACCTCGCGGGCTCGGACGCCGATGCGCGCGGGCGCGTCGAGACCCTCCGCGGGCGCCTCGACCACCTCGTCGCGCAGGCTGCGCGCGGCGCCGACGTGTCGGGCCCGCTCGCGGAGCTCGAGACGGAGGTCGCGCGCGCCGAGCGCGACCTCATCGTCGCGTCCGCGCAGCGTCGTGAGCTGCGCCGGGACCGCTCCCGCACCGAGGAGCAGCGCGCCGCGCTCGAGGCGCGCGAGCCCGCCCTGCGCGAGCTCGTCGCGCGCTGCCGCCGCGAGATCGCGCACCCGCCGCGGCTCGCCGTCCCCGACGTCTCGCGCCTCGGCCCCGTGCCCGACTCGCGGTTCGAGCTCGACGCCTACGCGGCCCGGCTCGCGACCGTGGCCCGCGCCGTCGAGACCGTCGAGGACGCCTACACCCGTCCCCTGCGCGCCCGCGCCGAGCTGCGGTACAGCCTGGAGCGGCTCGCCGCGCGGGCCGACGCCAACGGCCGCTCGGCGTCCCCCACGGTGCGCTCGGGCCTCGCTGAGGCGCGCGAGGCCGTCGAGACGACGCCGTGCGACGTGACGCTCGCGCGGTTCCTCGTCGAGCAGTACCAGTTCCTCACCCGCGACCTGCCCACCCCGGAAGGAGCGTCGTCGTGACGACCACCGCGACCGTCCCGTGCTCGGAGCCCGGCTGCCCGGGCACCATCGAGGACGGCTACTGCAACGTCTGCGGCGCGCCCGCGGGCGGCTCCGGCACCACGCCGACGCCCGCCGCGAGCGGCACCACCGGCGTGCCCGCGCCCGGGAGCGCGGCCGCCGCCTCGCCGTCCGCCATGCTCGGCACCGGGTTCGTGCAGGGCCGCCCGGGCACCGCCGGGGCGGGCGACCCCGACGCCGAGCGCTCCACGCGCACCGGCCGCACGAGCTCGAGCCGCCTCGCGTCGACCGCCCTCGGCTCCGCGCGCACCGCCGCGACCGGCTCCAAGGCGACCCGCCGCGTCGGAACGTCCTCGACGCGCCTGCGCGGGCGTGGCCTCGGCGCGGGCCTCACGACGGTCCCGTCGGTGCCCGTCCGGGACCCGCTGCAGTCCGTCATGGCCGTGCCCGAGGTCGCCGAGCGCAAGCGCTTCTGCCCCGCGTGCGGCGAGAAGGTCGGCCGCGGGCGCGACGGCCAGCCCGGCCGCACCTCCGGGTTCTGCCCCCACTGCGGCAACCGGTTCGACTTCACGCCGCAGCTCAAGCCGGGCGACCTCGTCGGCGGGCAGTACGAGGTCGTGGGCTGCCTCGCGCACGGCGGCCTCGGCTGGATCTACCTCGCGCGCGACCAGAACGTGTCCGGCCGGTGGGTCGTGCTCAAGGGCCTGCTCAACTCCGGCGACCCCGACGCGTACGCGGCGGCGATCTCGGAGCGCCAGTTCCTCGCGGAGGTCGAGCACCCGCTCATCGTCGAGATCTACAACTTCGCGATGCACGACGGCGCCGGCTACACCGTCATGGAGTACGTCGGCGGCGAGTCGCTCAAGGAGATCCTCCAGCAGCGCCGGGAGGACAACAACGGGGTCATCGACCCGATGCCCGTGGACCAGGCCCTCGCCTACGTGCTCGCGATCCTGCCCGCGTTCGCGTACCTGCACGACCACAACCTGCTGTTCTGCGACTTCAAGCCGGAGAACGTCATCCAGCAGGGCGACGGCGTCAAGCTCATCGACCTCGGCGGCGTGCGCCGCACCGACGACCTCACGTCCGCGATCTTCGGCACCGTCGGCTACCAGGCGCCCGAGGTCGCGGAGGTCGGGCCGTCGGTCGCGTCCGACATCTACACGATCGGCCGCACCCTCGCGACGCTCGTCCTCGACTTCCGCGGGAACACGACGACGTACGTCGCGTCGCTCCCGCCCGTCGCGGACACCCCGGTGTTCCAGCAGTACGACTCGTTCTACCGCCTGCTCGCCAAGGCGTGCGCGCTCGACCCGGCCGACCGGTTCGCGACCGCGGACGAGATGCGCACCCAGCTCCTCGGCGTCCTGCGCGAGGTCGTGGCGGCGGACGCCGGCCCGGGCAACCCGGCGCTGCACTCCGCGGCCTCGGTCCTGTTCGAGGCGCCGGTCGCGGACGTCGCGTCCCGCCCGCTCGCCTGGGACGAGCTGCCGACGTTGCGGCGCGACGACCACGACCCCATGGCGAGCTGGCTCGCCGGGGTCAACGTCGTGGACCCGGACGCGCGCCTCGCCGCGCTCGCCGACGCGCCCGAGGACACGGTCGAGGTGCGCCTCGCCCGGGCGCGCGCCGCGATCGAGGCGGAGCGGTTCGACGTGCTGCGCGACACGATCGCGACCATCCTCGCGGACGACCCGTGGGAGTGGCGCGCCGCGTGGATCGGGGGCCTCGGCGAGCTCGCGCAGGGCGACCCGGTCGCGGCGCGCGCGTCGTTCAACGCCGTGTACGGGCAGGTGCCGGGCGAGCTCGCGCCCAAGCTCGCGCTCGCCGCGGCCTGCGAGCTGAGCGGCGAGCCCGACATCGCCGAGTCGCTCTACGTGATCTGCGCGCGCACCGACGCGAACTACACCGCGCCGGCCGCGTTCGGGCTCATGCGCGTGCGCGAGGCGCGCGGCGACCTCGACGGCGCGCTGCACGCGCTCGACCTCGTCGGCCCGACGCGCGGGTCGTACGTCGAGTCCCGCACGCTCCGCGCGCACCTGCTCGCGGCGTCGGGCCGTGGGCTGCCCGCGCTCGCCGACGCCATGGCGAGCGTCTCGACCGTCGCGATCGCACCGCGCGAGCGGGCCGAGCTCGCGGTGGGCGTCCTGCGCTCCGCGCTCGACACCGTGACGACCTCCGGCCCGGAGCCGACCACACGCATCGCGGGCGTGCCCGCCGACGAGCCCGCGCTGCGCGACGCGCTCGAGGGCGCGTACCGCGAGCTCGCGTCGCTCACCGACTCGCGGGACGAGCGCATCACGCTCGTGGACCGCGCGAACGAGGTGCGCCGGTGGACGATCCGATGAGCGACTCTCCCGCGCCCGCGCCCGCACCGGTGCCCGGCGGCACGGTCGCGGAGCCGAGCGGCGTGCTCGCCTGCCCGGCGTGCGGGGAACCGTCGCCCGAGGGCGCCCGGTTCTGCGAGGCGTGCGGCACCCCGCTCGCCCCGCTCCCGACCGCGACGGGCTCGGACGCCGGGACCGGAGCTGCCGCGGACCTCACGACCGACGCCGCGACGGACCCCGCAGCAGCCGGGACCGGTGACGGCGGGCCCGGGTCCGACAGCGCGACCGACGACAGGATCGCCGCGCCGTCGGGCGAGGCCTCCACCGAGACCGGCGGCGACGCGGCCGAGGGCGGCGTGCGCCCGTGCGTGCGCTGCGGCGGCCTGGTCGCCGAGGACGGGTACTGCACCGAGTGCGGCGAACCCGCGGCGTCGGAGCGCGACCACTGGGCCGAGCGGCCCGCGAGCTGGGTCGCCGGCGTGTGCGACCGGGGCGTGCGGCACTCGCGCAACGAGGACGCGATGGCCCTGGCGGCGAGCCCGTCCGCGACCGCCGAGCGGGCGTTCGCGGCGCTCGTCGTGTGCGACGGCGTGTCCTCCGCGCCCGACTCCGACGTCGCGAGCCTCGCCGCGGCGCGCGCCGCGCGCGACGTGCTCGCGGCGCGCGGCCCCGACGGTCCCGACCCCGTGACCGGCGAGGCTTCGGCGCGCATGGGCGCGTGGTCCGCGCTCCTCGGCGACGCGTCGCGCGCCGCGCAGGACGCGATCCTCGCGACCGTCGGCACGATGGCCGACCGCGAGAACCCGCCGTCGTGCACGTTCGTCGCGGCCGTCGTCGACGGGCCGCTCGTCGTGGCGGGCTGGGTGGGCGACTCGCGCGCCTACTGGATCCCGGACGAGGGCGACGCGCACCAGCTCAGCGTGGACGACTCGTGGGCGCAGGAGATGATCGCGCAGGGCGTGCCGCGCGCCCAGGCGGAGACGTCGCCGCAGGCGCACGCCATCACGCGCTGGCTCGGCCCCGACGCCCCCGACCCGGTGGCCCGCACGGCCGCGACCCTGCCCGACCGCGACGGCTGGCTGCTCGTGTGCTCGGACGGCCTGTGGAACTACTGCTCCCCCGCGGCCGACCTGGCGGCCCTCGTGCGCAGCACGCAGGACCGCGTCGGCGACGACCCGCAGGTGCTCGCGGGCGCGCTCGTCGACTGGGCGAACGCCCAGGGCGGCCGCGACAACATCACGGCGACGCTCGCCCGGCTCTCCCGGGCGTCGTCCGCGACCCCGCCGCCGCCCCCGGCGGACCCCGCCACCGCCTGACGCGCACCGCGCGTCGGGCCCCGACGACCCGATAGCCTGCACGAACACCCGCACCACCGAAGGAGCCCCCATGGCCGAGTTCGCCGCCGAGGTCTACCAGAACGAGTTCCTGTCCGAGGGCGCGACGGACGTCCACGCGATCGTCACCGTGACGTGCCGCGGCGCCGGGAGCGCGGGGAGCGCCGGCGGCGCGGGCGGGGTGGCCGAGATCATCATGGTCGACACGTCGGGGTCGATGTCGGGGCGCAACATCGAGGCCGCGAAGCACGCCGCCCAGGTCGCGGTCGACCAGATCCTCGACGGCACGTGGTTCGCGATCGTCGGCGGCAGCCACGTCGCGAACCGTGCGTTCCCCTACCCGAACGCCCGCATGGCCATGGTGCAGATGGAGCCGGGCGCGCGCGCCGAGGCGAAGCGCGCGATCTCGATGCTCACGCCCGGCGGCGGCACGGCGATGAGCACGTGGCTGCGCCTCGCGGACCAGCTCTTCGCGACGGTGCCGCAGGCGACGCAGCGGCACGCGATCCTGCTCACCGACGGCAAGAACGAGTCCGAGCCCCGCGCCAACCTCTCGGCCGCGGTGCGGGACGTCACGGGCCACTTCCAGTGCGACGCGCGCGGCGTCGGCTCGCGCTGGCAGGTCGACGAGCTGCGCGAGATCTCCACCGCGCTGCTCGGCACGGTGGACCTCATCGCGGACCCGAACGAGATCGCCGCAGACTTCGAGAAGCTCATGCAGGCGTCCATGGCGCGCGGCGTCGCCTCGGCCGACCTGCGCGTGTGGGCCCCGCAGGGCTCGCAGGTGCTGTTCGTGCGCCAGGTCGCCCCGACCGTCGAGGACCTCACGCACCGCCGGGCCGAGGTCAACCCGCTCACGGGCGCATACCCGACCGGGTCGTGGGGCGACGAGTCGCGCGACTACCACGTCGCGGTGCGCGTGGCCTCGAAGCCCGTCGGCTCCGAGCAGCTCGCGGCGCGCGTCCAGCTCGCCGTGAACGGCGAGGTCGTGTCCTCGGGCCTGGTCAAGGCGAAGTGGTCCGACGACGAGTCGCTCACCACGCGCATCAACCCCGAGGTCGCGCACTACACCGGCCAGACCGAGCTCGCCGCGGCGATCCAGGAGGGCCTCGCGGCCAAGGCGTCGGGCGACGAGGCGACGGCGACCGTCAAGCTCGGCCGCGCCGTCCAGCTCGCGCAGCAGACGGGGAACGAGGAGGCGACGTCGCGCCTGCGCAAGGTCGTCGAGATCGACGACGAGGAGCACGGCACCGTGCGGCTCAAGCGCAACACCTCGACGCTCGACGAGATGGCGCTCGACACCGCCTCGACGAAGACGACGCGGGTGCGTCGGTGAGCGCCGTCGTCTGCCCCAACGGGCACCCCTCGGAGTCGACCGACTACTGCGACGTGTGCGGCGAGCCCATCGCCGCGGCGTCGGCACCCGCGGCGCCCGCGGCGGGCGCGGCGTCTCCTGCTCCGGGCGGGGCCTCCGCACCGGCGCAGGCCCTCGAGTGCCCGAACTGCGGCTCGCCCGCTCCTGCCGGCGCGCTGTTCTGCGAGAACTGCGGCTACGACTTCACCACCGGCGCCCTGCCCGACCCGGTGGAGCCTGCGTCGGCGCTCTCGCTCGACCCGCCGTCGCGTCCCACGCCGGCCACCCCGGCCGCACCCGCGGCTTCCCCGGCCGCACCCGTCGCACCGGAGGCAGGCGTCGCGTCGGGCGCGACGCCGCCGCCGCTCCCGGCCGCGTCCCCCGCGTCCGCGGCGTCCCCGCCGCCGGGCGCCTCCGCACCGCTCGAGGCTCCGGCGTCGACGCCGGCCACCGGGACGGGCGCGGTCGAGCAGCCCACCGGTGCGCCCGCGGACCCGGCCGCGCCGTCGGGCGCGCACCTGCCGACGCCGCCCGTGCCCGGGCCGGACCAGTGGGTCGTCGAGATCTGGATCGACCCGGACTGGTACGCGGCCCAGCAGCCCGAGGACCCCATGCCGTCGGCGGGCCTGCCGGGGCTCGTCGTGCTGCGCGAGCGCAGCGTGCTCGTGGGGCGCCCGTCGGTCTCGCGCGGCATCCACCCGCAGGTCGACTGCGGCGCGGACACCGGCGTCTCGCGACGGCACTGCCAGCTCAGCACGGACGGGCAGCGCTGGTGGGTCGAGGACCTGCAGTCCTCGAACGGCACCTACGTGAGCCCCGCGGGCGAACCGCTCCCGACGGACCCGATCCCCGCCGGCCAGCGACGCGAGCTGGCCGACGGGGACCGCGTGTACCTCGGGGCGTGGACGCGCCTCGTCGTCCGCAAGGCGCTCCCGGGCGAGGCGTGAGCCCGGCTCAGCCCTCGGACGTCTGAGGCTCGGCCTCGGCCGTGATCTGGGTCGCCGCGCCGCCCGCGCGGTGCGCGACCTCGATCCGGCGGGGCCGGGCCTCCTCGGCCACCGGGATCGTCAGCGTCAGCACGCCGTCCTCGTACGACGCCGTGATCTTGTCGAGCGCCAGGCCGCGCCCCACCGTGAGCTGGCGCGCGTACGTGCCGGACGGCCGCTCGCGGGCGAGCCACTGGACGTCCGGGTCGGTCCGGGGGCTGCGCTCGGCGCGGATGGTCAGCGTGCGGTCCTCGACGGACACGTCGATCGTGCCCGGGTCGACGCCCGGGAGGTCCATCGTCAGCACGTAGTGGTCCCCGGCGCGGAACAGGTCGAGCGGCATGCCGCCCGAGGCCGCCGAGGCAGCGGTCGCGCGGGCGCCGGACGCGAGCTGGCCGACGAGACGGTCCATCGCGTCGAAGGTGCTCGTGAAGGGGTCGGTCATCGCAGCCACACCTCTCACCTCCTCGTCGCACGGTCCCGGACGGTCCGGGACCGGTCGGTGCTCCCGCGAGGCAGGCACCCCGCGGGCGGCTACAGCTCCTGTTTTAGCACTCTCCCCCCGAGAGTGCCAAGAGGTGCGACGAGCCGTGTCGACCGGCCGGGCGGGCCGCGTTGTGCGGCTCCCACACCGACCCCGCACCCGCGCCCCGGCGCGGTTGGAGGATCCCTCCAACGCCTTGTGCGATCCGTGCACGGCGGGCCGCGGAGGTGGTCGCGAGCGCCGTCGCCCGAGGGCCGCCGTCCCGGCCAGAGTGGACACGCCCGACCACCGACACCAGGGAGCCCGCGATGACCGACGCCCGCACGGAGACGCCCGCCGCCACCCCGTCCGCCACGGCGCCCACCGCCCCGGACGCGCCGCGCGGCGCACCGCGGGACGTGCCCGACCGTCGCCGCGGCCGGTTCGCGCTCGACGCCGGCGACGCCGCGCGGGTCGCGACGTTCGCCGCGCTCCTGGCCGCGCTCGGCCTGCCCGGATCGATCGCGCTGTTCGGCAACGCGGTGCCCGTGACGCTCCAGACGCTCGGCGTCATGCTCGCGGGGGCGATCCTCGGCGCGTGGCGCGGCTCGCTCGCCGTCGCGACGTTCCTCGCGCTCGCCGCGGCCGGGCTCCCCGTCCTCGCGGGCGGGCGCGGCGGGCTCGGGGCGTTCGTCGGGCCGTCCGCGGGCTACCTCGTCGGGTTCCTCGCCGGCGCGGCCGTCGTCGGCCTGCTCGTCGACCGGCTCCGGCGCGTCACGTTCGCGCCCGTGCTCGTCGCGTGCCTCGTCGGCGGGATCGCGGTCGTCTACGCCGTCGGCATCCCCGTGCAGGCGCTCGTCACGGGCGTGCCGCTGCCCACGACCGCGCAGCTCTCGCTCGCGTTCCTTCCCGGCGACCTGCTCAAGGCGCTCGCTGCCGCCGCGATCACGGTGGGCGTCGTGCGGGCCTACCCCGCGGCCCGTCCGATCGGGCGCACCGGCCGCGTCGACCGTGCCGCGGCCGACCGCCGCCCCGCCTCCTGAACACCTGCGAGAGTGTCCGCGTGCCCGTCGCCCACCAGGTCCTGACGCACGCCGCCGACCCGGCGGTGCGCGACCGTCCCGCCCTGCGCACGCCCGAGCGGTCGCGCACCTACGCCGCGCTCGCCGCGGACGTGCGCGCGGGCGCGACGCACCTGCGCGCGTCGGGCACGCGACCGGGTGACCTCGTCGCCGTGTCGCTGCCGGAGCCGCTCGACCTGCTCACGGCGATGCTGGCCGTCGACCACCTGGGCGCGACGCCGCTCGTGTGCGACGCCGCCTGGCCGCGCGCCCACCGTGCCGAGGTGCTGCGCACGCTCGCACCGCGCACGTTCGTCGAGGTGCCGCTGCCGCGCGGGACCGGCACCGCCGACGGCGCAGAGCCCGCGCCGCCGCACGTCCCCGGCCCCGAAGACCTCGCGTGGGCCGGGTTCTCGTCGGGGAGCACCGGCCGCCCGCGCGCAGTCGTGCGCACGCGCGCGTCGTGGGCGGGGTCGTTCGACGCGGTCACCCGTCTCCTCGGGCTGCGACCCACCGACGCGGTCCTCGTCCCCGGCCCGCTCGCGTCGTCGCTGTACTGCTTCGCCGCCGTGCACACGCTCGCCGTCGGGGCGTGCGCCGTCCTCACCCGCACGCCGGCCGCGACGACGGCGGCGCTCGCGACGAGCGACGTCGTGCACCTCGTGCCGCAGGTCCTCGACGACGTGCTCGACGCCGTCGCCGCGGGCGCGCCCTCGCGGCTGCGGCACGCGGTCGTCGGCGGGGCGTCGCTCGCGCCCGGGGCGCGGGAGCGGGCGCGGGGCCTCGGCGTCGACCTGCTCGCGTACTACGGCGCCGTCGAGCTGTCGTTCGTCGCCTACGACCCCGACGGGTCGGGGCTGCGCGCGTTCCCCGGCGTGGACCTGGCGGTCCGTCCGCTGCCGTCGGCGAGCGTCGGCGAGGTGTGGGTGCGCTCGCCGTGGGTGTCGCGCGGCTACCTCGCGCGCGCCACGGGGCCGCTGCGGCGCGACGGCGCGTGGCACACCGTCGGGGACCTCGCCGACCCGGGGCCGGAGCCGCTCGTGCTGCGCGGCCGGGGCGACGGCGCGATCCTCTCGGGCGGCTCGACGGTCGTGCCCGAGGACGTCGAGGTCGTGCTGCGGGCCGTGCCCGGGGTGCGCGACGTCGTCGTGCTCGGCACGGCGCACCGGCGCCTCGGGGCGGTCGTGACCGCCGTCGTGGAGTGCGACGACCGGTCGGGGCTGCGTGCGCACCTCGAGCGGGTCGCCCGTGCGGCGCTCGCGCCGGCCCAGCGACCGCGGCGCTGGTACGGCACGCGCGCGCTGCCGCGGACGCCGTCGGGCAAGCCCGCGCGCGGCGCGGTGAGCGAGGCCCTCGGCGGGACGGACCTCGCGCGGTCGGGCCTGGAGCCGCTGCGGTGACCCGGCACCCGAGCACGTCGACGCGCGGCACGACGGACGCGACGCCCGTGGTGGTCGCCGCGCGCCGCACGTGGATCGGCACCGCGGGCCACGGGCACCGGGCGCTCACCGAGGTGGACCTCGCGGCCGCTGTGCTGCGCGCGACCCTCGACGACGCACGGGCGCACGGCGTCGCTGCCGACGTCGCGGACGTCGTGCTCGGGTGCTGCACGGGCCCCGGCGGGGACGTCGCGCGCGTCGCGGCGCTCGCCGCCGGAGCGGGCGTCGGCGTGCCGGGGCTCACCGTCGACCGGCAGTGCGCGTCGGGCCTCGCGGCCGTGCTCGTCGCGGCGCAACAGGTCCGCGCGGGCGAGGCGGCGCTCGTCCTCGCGGGCGGCACCGAGAGCGCGACGCGCTCGCCCGCGCGGGCCCACCGCACGCCCTGGGGCGACGTCCCGTACGCGCGCGCGGCGTTCGCGCCCGTGCCGTGGGCGGACCCGGGGATGGGCGCCGCCGCCGACGAGCTCGCGCGGCGCCGCGGCGTGACCCGCGAGCGCCAGGAGGCGTACGCGGTGCGCAGCCACGCGCGCGCCCTCGCGGCGCACGACGCCGGGCGGTTCGCCGCGGAGACCGTGCGCGTCGGCCGGCCGGGCCGTGGCCTGGAGCGCGACGAGCGCGCGCGCCGCCTCGACCCGGCCGTCGTCGCGCGCCTCTCCCCCGCGTTCACCCCCGGCGGGACGGTCACGGTGGCGACGTCGAGCCCGGTGAGCGACGGCGCCGCCGTCGTGGCGGTCGTCCCCGAGGCGGTGCGCCGCGACCGGGGGCTCGCGGGGCTGCGGGTCGTCGCGTCGGCCACCGTGGGCTGCGACCCGGCGCTGCCCGGGTGGGGCCCGGTGCCCGCGGTGCGCACGGTGCTCGACCGCGCCGGCGCGCGGCTCGACGACGTCGCGGCGGTCGAGGTCGTCGAGGCGTTCGCGGCCCAGGTGCTCGCGGTCACCGACGCGCTCGGCCTCGACCCGCTGGGCGACCCGGCGGACGACGCGCGCGTGTGCGCCGACGGCGGCGCGCTCGCGCTGGGCCACCCCTGGGGCGCGAGCGGCGCGGTGTCCGTGGTCCGGCTGTTCTCCCGGCTCGTGCGCGGGGGCGCGCGGGCCGGGACGCTCGGGCTCGCGACGGCGGCCGTCGGCGGCGGCCAGGGCGTCGCGGTGCTCGTGGAGGTGGCGCGGTGATCGCGCGGGCGGCGCGCGCCGTGCGGGGGCGACGTCGGGACCGCCCGGCCGAGGTCGCGGCACCCGTGCCGGATCTCCCGCCGCAGGACGGCGCGGCGGGCTGCGTGGTGCGGCTCGAGGACGTGCACGTGCGGCTCGGGGAGCGCGACGTCCTGCGCGGCGTGAGCCTCGAGCTGCGCGAGCGCCGGGTCGGCGTGGTCGGGGCGAACGGCTCGGGCAAGAGCACCCTGGCCCGCCTGCTCAACGGGCTCGTCGTGCCCACCGCGGGCCGGGTGCTCGTCGACGGTCTGGACACGCGGCGCCAGGGCGCGGCGGTGCGGCGGCGCGTGGGCTTCGTCTTCACCGACCCGGACGCGCAGATCGTCATGCCGACCGTGGCGGAGGACGTCGCGTACTCGCTCCGCGGCGTCCCCGCGGACGAGCGCGCCGCGGTCGTGCGGCGCGCCCTCGCCGCGCGCGGCCTCGCCGAGCACGCGGACCATCCCGCGCACCTGCTCTCGGGCGGCCAGAAACAGCTCCTCGCGCTCACCTCCGTGCTCGCGGCGGGTCCGCGCCTCGTCGTGGCCGACGAGCCGACCACGCTCCTCGACCTGCGCAACACGCGCCGCGTCGCCGCGGAGCTCGCGTCCCTCCCCCAGCAGGTCGTGCTCGTCTCGCACGACCTCGCGCTCATGGACGCCATGGACCGCGTGCTCGTGGTCGACGGCGGGCGGGTCGTCGCGGACGACGCGCCGGGCCCGGCCGTCGCGCACTACCGGCGCCTGGTCGACGCGGGGCCGGGATGACGCCGGGCGGCTACCGGCCGGGCACCTCGGTGCTGCACCGCCTCCCGGCCGGGGCGAAGCTCGTCGGCCTCGCGACGGCGTCGGGCGCGGTGCTGCTCGTGTCGTCACCGGTCGCGGTGGGGGTCGTGGTCGTCGTGGTCGCGGCGCTCTACGCGCTCGCGGGGGTGGGGGCCCGCGCGGCGTGGGAGCAGGTCCGACCGCTGCGGCTGGTCGTGCCGGTGCTCCTCGCGGTGCAGTGGTTCGCGCTCGGTCCCGCCGCCGCGGTGGTCCTCACGACCCGCCTCGTGGCGCTCGTCGCGCTCGCGGGTCTCGTGCTGCTCACGACCCGCACGGCGGCAGTGCTCGCGGCGATCGAGCGCGGCCTGCGCCCGCTCGGCCGGGTGGGGGTCGACGTCGGCCGGGTCGCGCTCGTCCTCTCGCTCGCCGTGCGCTCCGTCCCGGTGGTCGCGGCGCTCGCGCAGCGCGTGCGGGACGCGTGCCGCGCGCGCGGCCGGGAGCACGACGTCCGGGCCTTCGCCGTCCCGCTCGTCGTGGGCGCCCTGCGCCAGGCGGACGCGCTCGGCGACGCGCTGCGCGCCCGCGGCCTCGACGACTGAGGCCGCCCGCGCGTCGTCTCGCCGGGAGGACCGGTGCCGTGCCCTGCCGACGTGCCCCGCCGCTGCGCCCCGCCGCTGTGCCCGCCGGTCCGCAGCGCTAGCGTGCGCCGACGACGGCGCGACGGCCGCGCAGGGCGAGCGCCGCGGCGACGGCGATGCCCGCCACGGTCACGACGAGCAGCGCCCGGTAGTCCACGACCCCGACGAGCGCGGCCCCCACCACGGTGAGCAGGAGCTGGGGCACGTTGAGCAGCATGGTGCTCGCCGCGGCCACCCGGCCCTGGAGCGCGGGCGGCGTGCGGAGCTGGCGCTCGGTGACGAACCCGACGATCGCCCACGTGACGCCGAGGCCGACGCCGCCGAGCCCGACGACGACCGCCACCACGCTGGTGCCGGTCGCCGGGATGATGCCGAGCGCGAGCACGACCAGCCCCAGCGCGACGAGGCGCTGCGCGCCCCACCGGGCCGCGAGCCGGGCGGCGGTGAGGCCGGCCACGATCGCGGTCACGGCCTGGACGGACGAGACCGGGCCGAGCAGCGCGGCGGGCAGGCCGAGGCCGTCCTCGACGATCGCGAGGCTCACGGCGTTGAGCAGGCCCACCGCCCCGAACGCGATGACGAGGGCGACGGTGAGCACGCCGAGCGGGGCCGTCCGCGCGAGGTGCCGGAAGCCCGCCGTCACCTCGGCGAGGTACGGCTCGCGCTCGTCGGCCGGCGGTGTCTCGCGCACCCGCACGCGCGCCACCACCGCGGCCGCGACGACGAACGCGCCCGACGCGGCCAGGACGAGCGGCCACACGCCCGCCATCGCGTAGGCGCCCGCGCCGACGACGGGCATGAGCAGGCGGAACACCTGGTCGATCGTCGTGAGACGGCCGTTCGCGGCGGCGAGCGCGTCGTCGGGCAGCATGTCGCGCACGAGCCCGGACTGCGCCGCGGACGTCGCGAACCCGACCCCCGAGTACACGACCGTCACGAGGAGCACGAGCCACACCTGTCCCGGGCCGCGGACGAGGAGGAGCGCGAGCAGCACGGCCGCGCCGACGAGGTACGTCGCGACGAGCATCCGGCGGCGGGACACCCGGTCGGCGAGCTGGCCGAGGAACGGCGACGCGAGGGCGGGCAGGCCCAGCGCGGCGAACACGAGCCCGGCTGCGCCGTTCGAGCCCGTGAGGTCCTTGACCCACACGGCGAGGATGATCGCGAGCACCGAGTCGGCGAAGTTGGTGAACCCCCACGCGACCGAGAGCAGGCGGAAGGGTCGCCCGCGGAGCGCGGCCCGCGCGTCCGCTCCCGGCGTCGTGGCCCCGCTCCGCGGCGCGACCGTTGCGGTCGGTGCGGTCGGTGCGGTGTCCGCAGTCGGTGCCGCGGCCGCCGGCTCGGGCGGGGTGGTCACCGGTGGTCCGCGGGCGGGTCGGCGTTGACGACGGCGAACAGCCGCGCCGGCCGGGCCCCCTCGGGGCGCAGCGACGGGTCGTCCCAGCGCCCGGCGAACCGGTCGGTGAGCGCCTCGACCTCGCGCGCGAGCGCGTCGAGCTCCTCGCGCGTCGCGTAGAACGACGACGAGCTGAGCGTGGAGGCGAGCAGCCACCGCGGGTCCTCCGCCGCGGCGCCGGCGAGCCACGCCCGCACGCGCGCCGCCTCCTGGCCGAGCACGAGGTCGGCCACGGCGCTCGCCGCGGGCAGCGACTCGGGCACGTCGGGGTCGAAGCGGGTCTGGCGCCCGCGCCCGACCGTCCGCCAGGGGCGCTCCTTGCCCCGCCGCTCGGCGGGCTCGACGTAGCCGTACTTCGCGAGCATGCGCAGGTGGAACGAGCAGCTCGCGACGGACTCGCCCGTCGCCTCGGCACAGCGCGTGGCCGTGACCTCGCCCTCGTCGTCGAGCAGCGTGAGGATCCGCAGACGCAGGGGGTGCGCGAGGGCGCGGATGCTCGCGGGGTCGCTCGCGACCACCGGTCCGCGCGGGGACGTGCTTGCGGAGGCGCCCTGCCCAGGGTGATCGGCGGCGGTCGTCATGGGGACGACGCTACTTCACGAAAGATATCTTGCGCAAGACTTCTTTCCTAAGAGCCCTCAGGCCCCGCCTCGACCGGTCGCGCCCGCGCCCGGAGGTCGTGCACCCGGCTCACGACGACGACGACGCCGAGCACCGCCACGGCGAGCGCGAGGCCCGCGAGGACGTCGGTGAGGAAGTGGTAGCCGAGGTAGAGGCGGCTCAGCGCCACGGTCCCGACGACGAGCACCGACGCCACGACCCAGACCGTCAGCACGCGAGCGTCGCGGTGGCGGTGCCACACGAGGTAGCCGCCGACGAGCACCAGGGTCGCCGCGCCGATCGTGTGCCCCGAGGGGAACGAGAACGACCGCTCGACCCCGGCCACGACCATCGAGGCGTCCGGCGGGCGCGGACGGGCGATCACGGCCTTGAGCACGCTCGAGACGAGGGTCGCGAGCACCATCGCCCCCGCCAGCAGGCCCGGTTCCCACCAGGTCCCCGAGCGTCGTGCCCACACGACGCACCCGACCGCCACGAGGAGGGGCAGCACGAACGGGCCGAACACGGTCGTCACGACCGTCAGCACCCCCGTCGCGCCGGGGGTCCGGTGCGCGACCATCCAGGCCAGCAGCGGCTCGTCGAACCGCCAGAGGTCGTCCCGCTCCCGGACCGAGTCCAGCAGGCCGGCGAAGCCCAGGACGCCGACCAGGACCAGGAGCAGCCCCGGCCACACGCTCGCGAGCACCGCCCGCGGCGACGTGCCCTCCTTCGACCCGCTCGTCGTCGCTCCCATCCCCGGAGGCTACGGAACGCGGGCCGACGACGCAGGGCGGCGCGGTCGCGGACGGCCCCCGGACGAGACCCCGGCGAGGAGCAGGACGGTCCCCGGCGAAAAACCCGTGCGTCCCCGACGCCCGTCGTGGTCGTATGAGCACACACCGCGGTGGCGTCCGTCCGGTCCGTACCGGGCGGTGGAGGGTCCGGCCAGACCCACGAACCCAGCGTCACGAGAACAGCACGATGCATCCCTTGATCACGTACGACGTGGCGGCCCTCAGCCGTCGCGAGCAGCTGCAGGAGCAGACCCTGCGCCGGTCGCAGCTGCGCCGCACCACGACCCGCGTCCCGGCGCACACCCGGCAGGCCCGCCTGTCGCGCCGCACCGCATGACGCGCACCGAGCGCTCGTCACGCCGGGGGCACACCCCGCCGGGCGAGAGCGCGACCCGTCGAAGGCCTCGGCCGTCCGGACCCTCCGTGGACCGGACCGCCGGGGCCTTCGTCGTGCGCGACTAGGCTGTGGGCGTGAGCCCTGTGAACGCGAACGAACGCATCGTCTGGATCGACTGCGAGATGACCGGGCTCGACCTGGGCGCCGACGCCCTCGTCGAGGTCGCCGCGGTCGTCACCGACTCCGAGCTCAACGTGCTCGGTGACGGCGTCGACGTCCTGGTCCGCCCGCCGGCCGAGGCGCTCGAGCAGATGGGCGACTTCGTGCGCCAGATGCACACGACCTCCGGTCTCCTCGACGAGCTCGACGAGGGCCTGACGCTGGCCGAGGCCGAGCAGCGCGTCCTGGACTACGTCCGCACCTGGGTGCCGGAGCCCGGGAAGGCGCCCCTCGCCGGGAACTCCGTCGGGACCGACAAGGCGTTCCTCGACCGCGACATGCCGGCCCTCATGAGCCACCTGCACTACCGGATCGTCGACGTCTCCTCCGTCAAGGAGCTCTCCCGCCGCTGGTACCCGCGCGCGTACTTCTCCTCGCCCGAGAAGCACGGCGGGCACCGCGCGCTCGCCGACATCCTCGAGAGCATCGACGAGCTGCGCTACTACCGCGCCGCCGTCTTCGTCCCTGCGCCGGGCCCGGACTCGGCGACCGCCCGCAAGATCGCGGAGCAGGTCGTCGCGACGAGCGTGACCCGGGGACGCACGCGGCCGCACGAGCCCGGCGAGAGCGCCGCCACGACCGCCGACGACGCCGCCGTGGCGACCGTCACAGGGGCCACGGAGGCCTGACGCGAGAAAGGCGTCCGGGAGCACCCCGCAGACCGGGTACACTTTTCGACGGCCGGTGCTCCAGGCGCCGGTCCGTGAGCACGGCTCACATGGTGGGTATAGCTCAGCTGGTAGAGCACCTGGTTGTGGTCCAGGGGGTCGCGGGTTCAAGTCCCGTTACTCACCCCAGACGGCGAGGGCCGGTCTCCTGACGGAGACCGGCCCTCGTCGCGTCCGAGCCCGACGCGCTCGACGGCGGCGCGCTCCGGGGCTTGCTCAGGGCGCCCGGTGCGACGCGACGGCGAGGACGCCGCCGAGGCCGATCATCATCCCGCCGCCCGCGGCCCGCACCGTGCCGAGGCGCCGGGGCGAGGACGCGAACCACGAGCGGGCCGCGCCCGCGGCCAGCGCCCAGACGCTGTCGCACACGAACGCGATGACGGTGAAGACGAGCCCGAGCACCATCATCTGCCCGGGCACGCGGCCCGCGTGGAAGTCGGTGAACTGCGGCAGCACCGCGACGAAGAACACGATCGTCTTGGGGTTGGTCACCCCCACGACGTAGCCCTGCCGCACCACGCGCCACCAGGGCTCGCGGACGGGGGCGTCGTCGACGGCGACGGTCCCGTCGCGCCGGTGGCGGATCGCCTGGACGCCGAGCCACACGAGGTACGCGGCACCGACGAGCTTGACGACCGTGAAGATCGCGACCGACGTCGCGACGACCGTCCCGACCCCGAGCGCCACCGCGACCACGAGCGTGAGCGCGCCCAGCTCGTTGCCGAGCACGCTGAGCACGCCGCCGCGGTGGCCCAGCGTGAGCGAGCGGCCGACGACGAAGAGCACGCTCGGGCCGGGGATCGCGACGAGCACGAGGGAGGCGAGCGCGAAGGCGAGGAGGGCGTCGAGGTGCGGCACAGCGCCACGATAGGACGCGGCGTGACGCGCGTCACGGGCGAATCCGAGCCCGCCGCTCCGACGCCGGGTCGAGCAGGCCACGGTGCCGGACGCGGAGTGGCCGTGACGGGCGGGCGTCCCCCGTAGTCCGGGTGCGGCGTGTCGGTGGTTCGTCGTACGGTCTGGGAGACGCGCGGCACTGCGCTCGACGAGCCGAACCGCGGTCGTGGTTGGGTGGAGGCCGTTCACCGACTGTCGGGAGGCAGCGCCCCATGATCGAGTTCCGATCGGTCACGAAGACGTACCCCGACGGCACGGCCGCGGTCGCCGACTTCGACCTCGTCATCCCACCCCACCGCACCACGGTGCTCGTCGGCTCCTCCGGGAGCGGCAAGACGACGCTCCTGCGCATGATCAACCGGATGGTCGAGCCCACGTCGGGCACGATCGAGATCGACGGCAGCTCCGTCCTCGACCGCGACCCGGTGAAGCTGCGGCGCAGCATCGGGTACGTCCTGCAGAACGGCGGGCTGCTCCCCCACTACAAGGTCGTCGACAACGTGACGACGGTCCTGCGCCTCGAGGGCACGCCCCGGCGACAGGCGCGCGAGCGCGCCCTCGAGCTCCTCGACACCGTCGGCCTCGACCGCGCGCTCGCGGACCGCTACCCGAGCCAGCTCTCGGGGGGCCAGCAGCAGCGCGTGGGCGTCGCCCGCGCGCTCGCCGCGGACCCGAACATCCTGCTCATGGACGAGCCGTTCGGCGCGGTGGACCCGATCGTGCGGGCCGAGCTCCAGACCGAGACCATCCGGCTGCAGCGGGAGCTGGAGAAGACGGTCGTCTTCGTCACGCACGACGTCGACGAGGCCTTCCTGCTCGGCGACCAGGTCGTGATCCTCGAGAAGGGGGCGCAGATCGCGCAGATCGGGTCCCCGAGCGAGATCCTCGAGAACCCCGCGAGCGAGTTCGTCGCGAGCTTCATCGGTGCCGAGCGCGGCCGTCGTGCGCTGCGCACGAAGCGGACGGACCACGGCACGGTCCTCGTCGACGGCGCGGGACGGACCCAGGGCGTGCTCGTCGGCGACGCCCCCGAGGACGGCGCATGACCTGGGTCCTGGACAACCTCGACCTCATCGGCCGACTGACCGTCGAGCACCTGCGCCAGTGCGTCGTGCCGATCGTGCTGGGGTTCGTCGTCTCGATCCCGCTGGGCTGGCTCGCGTTCCGGTTCCGCCTCACGCGGGGCCTCGTGCTCACGCTCGTCGGCCTGCTCTACACGATCCCGTCGCTCGCGCTCTTCGCGCTGCTCCCGCCGCTCCTCGGCATCAGCTTCCTGTCCGAGGTCAACCTGGTCGTCGCGCTGACGATCTACGCGGTGGCGATCATGACGCGGTTCGTCGCCGACGCCCTGGCGTCGGTCGACCCGACGGTCCGGCAGGCGGCCCTCGCCGTCGGGTACGGGCCGTGGCGGCGCTTCTGGCAGGTGGACCTCCCGCTCGCCGGCCCGGTCGTGCTCGCCGGGCTGCGCGTCACGGCCGTCTCGACCATCTCGCTCGCGACGGTCGGCATCCTCATCGGGATCGACAACCTCGGCTATCTCTTCACCAACGGCTACCAGCGACAGATCGTCCCCGAGATCCTTGCCGGCGTCGTCGCGGTCGTCGTCATCGCCCTGCTCGTCGACCTGCTGCTCGTGCTCGCCGGACGAGCGGTCATGCCCTGGTCCCGGAAGGTGCGCGCATGAACGTCTTCTCCGACGCGGTCGCCTGGATCTTCTCCCCCGACCGGCTCACGGGCGCGCTCCCGCTGCCCGAGGCGATCTGGACCCACCTCGCGTTCACGTTCGTGGCGGTCCTGATCGCCGCGGCGATCGCGATCCCCGCGGGCTGGGCGATCGGCCACACCGGGCGCGGGCGGGAGGTCGCGGTCGCCCTCTCGGGCGCGGCGCGCGCCGTGCCCTCGTTCGGGCTCGTCCTGCTGCTCGTGCTCGTGCTCGGGGTGACGCACAAGATCGCGGCCTCGATCACAGCGTTCGTGCTCCTCGCGATCCCGCCGATCCTCGCGGGGGCGTACGCCGGAATCGAGTCCGTCGAACGCCGCGTGGTCGACGGCGCCCGGTCCGTCGGCATGACCGGTCGCCAGGTGCTGTTCCAGGCCGAGGTCCCGCTCGGCCTCCCGCTGCTCATCGGCGGGCTGCGGTCCGCGACGCTCCAGGTCGTCGCGACCGTCACGCTCGCCGGCTACGTCGGCAACTGGGGCCTCGGCTTCTACATCGTGCAGGGCATCCAGATCCGCGACTTCTCCCAGATCCTCGGTGCGGCCCTCGTCATCGTGGTGCTGGCCGTCGTGCTCGACGCGCTGTTCGCGATACTCCAACGGGTCGTCGTGCCGCGCGGCGTCACGGCGGGACGGTCCGTGGAGGACTCCCCGTCCCGGCGGCGCCGCCGCGCCCCCGAACCCACCACCGCCTGACGCGGACGGCCGCTCCCCCGCCGCACGCGCCGAACCGATCCCTCCCGGTCTCCGGGACGGCCCTCAGAAAGGCAGACACATGCGCACCACCCGACGCACCGCCGCCCTCGTCGCCACCGCGGCGACCGCCGTCCTCGCCCTCACCGCCTGCGGCGGCGGGTCCGACCCGCTCGCCGAGGACACCACGAGCGCCGACGGCGGCGGCAGCGCCTCGTCCGACACGATCGTCGTCGGCTCGCAGGCCTACTACTCGAACGAGATCATCGCGGAGATCTACGCGCAGGCGCTCGAGGCCGAGGGCTTCACGGTCGAGCGCAACTTCTCGATCGGTCAGCGCGACGCGTACATGCCCGCGCTCGAGAGCGGCGAGGTGCAGGTCTTCCCGGAGTACACGGGCAACCTGCTGCAGTTCTTCGACCCGGAGACCACGGCGACGTCGCCCGACGACGTGTACGCGGCGCTCCAGGAGGCGCTGCCCGACGGCCTCACGGTCCTCGACCAGTCGACCGCGACCGACCAGGACTCCTACAACGTCACCGAGGCGTTCGCGACGGAGCACGACCTCACCAGCCTGTCCGACCTCGCCGGTCTCGACGTGCCGCTCACGCTCGGCGGCCCCGCCGAACTCGAGCAGCGCCCGTACGGCCCGCAGGGGCTCAAGGACGTGTACGGCGTCGACGTGTCGTTCGTCGCGACGGGCGACACGACCGTCCAGGACCTCGTCGCCGGCACGGTGAACATCGCGAACGTGTTCAGCGCCGACCCGCGCATCCAGACGGAGAAGCTCGTCACGCTCGAGGACCCGGAGGGCCTGTTCCTCGCCTCGAACGTCGTGCCGCTCGTCAACGCGGACATCGCCGACGAGATCGCGGACGTCATCAACCCGGTGAGCGAGGCACTCACGCCCGAGGGCCTCGTCGCCCTCAACGTGGAGTCCACGGTCGACCAGCGTTCGCCCGAGGACATCGCCGCGGACTGGCTGTCGGAGAACGGCCTCGCCTGACCGCACGACGACGGCGGCCCGTCCCGGGATCGGGACGGGCCGCCGTCGTCGTGGGCGAGCCCGCTCGGGTCAGCGCGCGACGCGCGCCGCGATCGCGTCCGCGAACCGGTCGAGCGACCCCGGGGCGAGCGCGAGGAACAGCGACGGCTCGGTGAGCTCGAGCTCGATGACGACGACGCCGCCGTCGTCGTTGCCCGTCACGACGTCCACGCGCGCGTAGAGGAAGCTCGCCGGGTCCCCGCCGCCGACGGCGTCGGCCGCCACGGCCAGGGCGCGGCGTGCGACGTCGAGCTGCTCGTCCGACGCGGTGAACGGGCTCATCTCCTCCTGCTGGTAGAGGCCGCGCGTCGGGCGGTGCGGGCCGGTGAGCAGGGCGTTCTTGCGCACGGCGTGCGAGAACTCGCCGTCGACGAAGACGAGGCCCGTCTCCCCCGCGGTGTCGACGCTCGTCACGTAGGGCTGCACCATGACCTCGCGCCCGGAGACGAGCAGGTTCTTGGCGTGCTGGATCGCGAGCCCGCGCGAGTGCGCCTCGCCCGCCTGGTACCGGCCCGTGTCCTTCGCGCCCGCGCTGACCACGGGCTTGATGACGAAGTCGCCCTGGGCGGGCAGGCGCGTGTGGATCGCGCGCGAGGAGAGGTTGCGCGCCGGGTCGAGCCACAGCGTCGGGATGACGGGGATGCCCGCGCCCTCGAGCTCGCGCAGGTAGCCCTTGTCGGTGTTCCAGCGCAGCACCTGCTCCGCGTTGAGGATGCGGGGGACCCGGCTCGCCCACGCGACGAACTCGTCGCGCCGGGCCGAGTAGTCCCAGGTCGAGCGCACGACGACGGCGTCGAACGCGGCCCAGTCCACGTCGGGGTCGTCCCAGACGGCGGGCTGCGCCGCGACGCCCCGGGCGTCGAGCGCCCGCACGAGCGGCGCGTCGTCGGGGTCGAGCTGCGGGAGGACGGAGCACGTCGCGAGGGCGACGCGCGGGGCGGTGTTCTCGGTCGTCACGCCCCCGAGCCTAGGCGACCGGGCCGCGGCGCGGGCGCCGGGCCTGCGCCGGGTGGTCCCTACAGCCCGTACTCCTCGAGCAGCCGCAGCCACACCTCGCTCACCGTCGGGTACGACGGCACGGCGTGCCACAGCCTGCGCATCGGGACCTCCCCCACGACGGCGATCGTCGCGGCGTGCAGCATCTCCGCCGCGTCGGGGCCCACGAACGTGGCGCCGACGACGACCTCGCGCGCGGCGTCGACCACGAGCTGCGCGCTGCCCGCGTAGTCGGCGGAGCGCACCGAGGAGCCCGCGATGTTCGCGAGGTCGTAGCGCACGACGCGCACGTCGAGGCCCGCGTCGCGCGCGGACGACTCGGTGTGCCCGACGGCCGCCACCTCGGGCCGCGTGAACACGACCTGGGGCGAGGCGACGGCGTCGGCGGTCGCGGCGAACCGCGACCACGGCTCGGGGTCGGCGCCGACGGCGGGCGGCCGCTCGCCCGCGGTCGGGGCGTCCTCGGCGTCGGGGTCGCCGAAGCGCGCGGCGACGACGTCGCCCGCGACGCGGCCCTGGTACTTGCCCTGGTGGGTCGTCGCGACGCGACCGGTGACGTCGCCCGCCGCGTACAGCCACCCGGTGCCGGCCTCCGACCCGAGCCCCTGGACGAGCATCGTGTCGTCGACCTCCAGCGCGCGGCCGGGCGCGAGCCCGACGGAGTCGACCCCGAGGTCCTGGGTGCGCGGCACGCGGCCCGTCGCGACGAGCACGCGCTCGGCCGTGACGGGCGCCAGCTCGGGCGCGTCCCCGCCGTCCGCGGGACCGGCGGCCGCGAGGACGAGCCGCACGCCGCCGTCGGGCAGGGGCTCGACGGCCTCCGTCGACACGCCGAGCCGCACGTCGACCCCCAGCTCCCGCAGCGACGCGGCGACCGCCTGGCCCGCCCAGGGCTCGGTGCGCCCGAGCAGGCCGCCGCGCGAGAGCACGGTCACGTGCGCCCCGAGGTCGGCGAACGCGACCGCCATCTCGGTGGCGACCACGCCCCCGCCGACGATCGCGAGCGACTCGGGCACGTCCTCGACCGCGGTCGCCTCGCGGCTCGTCCACGGGTTCGCGTCAGCCAGCCCGGGGACGTCGGGCAGGACGGGCACGCTGCCCGTCGCCACGATCACCGCGTGGCGGGCCGCGAGCCGGCGGGTGCGCGGCAGGTCGTCCGGGTCGGCGTCGGGCTCCTCGGCGACGACCTCCACGAGCCGCGGGCCGACGATCCGCCCGAGCCCGCGCACGAGCGTGAGGCCCGCGCCCTCGACCCAGGAGACCTGGCCGGAGTCGTCCCAGTCGGAGACCATCTGGTCGCGGCGCGCGAGGACGGCGGCGACGTCGAGGTCGTCCCCGACGGCGACGCCCGGGACACCTCGGGCTTCCGCCCGCACGGCCCCCGGTCGGAGGAGCGTCTTGGACGGCATGCACGCCCAGTACGAGCACTCGCCGCCCACGAGCTCGGCCTCGACGAGCGCCACGCTCAGGCCGGTGCGCGACGCGCGGTCGGCGGCGTTCTCGCCGACGGGCCCGCCGCCGATCACGATCACGTCGTACGTCTCGTCAGGGGTGGTCTCGGGCTGCGCGTCGGACGTCATGGGCCCATCCTCGCGCGACGGCCCGGTCGCCGCCCGGCGGTGCGGCGGCGGGTCAGGCGACGCGGGCCTCGTCGAGCCGGTCGAGCACGCGCCGGACGGTCTGCGCGACCGTCCACCCGGTCGTGTCGACGTGCAGGCCGCCGGGCGTCGCGCGGGCCGCGGCGGCGAACTCCTCCGGGGTCCAGGCGCCGTACGCCTGCTTGTGGCGGCCGGCGTCGCGCGCGGCGAGCGTGGCGGCGTCCGGCGTCAGCACGACGGCGTAGCAGGGCCGGGTGCGCACGCGCGCCGTGAACCGCGCGAGGTCGGGGCCGAGCAGGATGTCCTGGACCACGGCCGTGACGCCTGCGGCCGCGTACGTGTCGGCCGCCTGCGCCGCGAGCGCCTGCCGCAGGTCGAGCTGGGCCCGGGCCGCGGCGGACAGGGGCGGCGCCGTCGACGCCTGGCCGCTGACCACGAACCGCCGGAACTGGTCCCCGCGCACGTGCGCGGCGAGCGGGAACGTGCGGGCGAGCGCGTCGGCGACCGTGGACTTCCCCGAGGCCATCGCCCCGGTGACGACGAGGACCGGCGTCTCCTCGCCCGGGACGACGGGGGCCGGGGTAGCGGAGGTCACGGCGCGACCGTACGGCGTCGTCGGCGTGCCGCGCGACGGAATTGCCGCGCGCGCGGACGCCCCCGGTCGGGACCGGGGGCGTCCTGCACGGGCCGCGGGGGTCGCCGTCGGGCTAGTGCACCGTCGCCTTCTCGGCGCCCGCCCCCGTGAGCGAGCGCACCTCCATCTCGGCGAACTTCTCGGGGTGCGGCTTCTCCCTGCTGAGGAGCGTCCCGACGATCCCGAGGAGGAACGCGAGCGGGATCGACACGATCCCGGGGTTGCTCAGGGGGAAGATCGCGAAGTCGATGTCCGTGTTCTTGATCATCGACAGGCTCGCGCCCGTCACCGGGTCGACCTTCCCGGACACGACGGGAGAGAACGCGATGAGCACGACGCACGAGATCAGGCCGCCGTACATGCTCCACAGCGCGCCCGCGGTGTTGAACCGCTTCCAGAACAGCGAGTAGAGGATCGTCGGGAGATTCGCGCTCGCCGCGACGGCGAACGCGAGCGCCACGAGGAACGCGACGTTCTGGCCCTGCGCGAAGATGCCGCCGAGGATCGCGAGGATCCCGATGACGACGACGGTGATGCGCGCGACCTTGACCTCGCCGTCGGGCTTGACCTCGCCGCGCTTGATGACGTTGGCGTAGATGTCGTGCGCGAAGCTCGCCGCCGCGGTGATGGTGAGACCGGCGACGACGGCGAGGATGGTCGCGAACGCGACGGCGGAGATGAAGCCGAGGAGGATCTCGCCGCCGAGCGCGAACGCGAGCAGGGGTGCCGCGGAGTTCACGCCCCCTGGAGCGGAGCTGATCGTCTCCGGCCCCACGAGCGCGCCCGCCCCGTACCCGAGCACGAGGGTGAACAGGTAGAAGATGCCGATGAGCCAGATCGCCCACACGACCGACCGGCGGGCCTCCTTGGCGGAGGGCACGGTGTAGAAGCGCATGAGGACGTGTGGCAGGCCGGCGGTGCCGAGCACGAGCGCGAGGGCGAGCGACAGGAAGTCGAGCTTCGTGGTGCCGGTGGCGCCGTACTGCTTGCCGGGCTCGATGAGCGCCTCGCCGCCCGGGCCCGCCTTGTCGATCGCGCCCTGGAGCAGGTCGGACAGGTTGAAGCCGAACTTCGCGAGGACCCACACGGTCATGACGGCGGCGCCCGCGATGAGCAGCACGGCCTTGATGATCTGGACCCAGGTGGTGCCCTTCATCCCACCGACCAGCACGTAGAGGATCATCAGCGCGCCGACGACCGCGACGACGACGCTCTGGCCCGCCGTGGAGTCCACGCCGAGCAGCAGCGCCACGAGCCCGCCGGCCCCGGCCATCTGCGCGAGCAGGTAGAAGAACACGACGGCGAGGGTCGCGAGCGCGGCCGCCATGCGCACGGGCCGCTGCTTGAGCCGGAAGGACAGCACGTCGGCCATCGTGAACTTGCCGGTGTTGCGCAGGAGCTCGGCGACGAGCAGCAGCGCGACCAGCCACGCGACGAGGAAGCCGATCGAGTAGAGGAACCCGTCGTAGCCGTTGATCGCGATGGCGCCGCAGATCCCGAGGAAGCTCGCGGCGGACAGGTAGTCGCCCGCGATGGCGGTCCCGTTCTGCGGCCCGGTGAACGACCGTCCGCCCGCGTAGTAGTCCGCGGCGGACTTGTTCTGCCGGGACGCGCGCAGCACGATGACGAGGGTCACCGCGACGAACACGGCGAAGATCGCGACGTTGACGACGGGGTTCCCGACGTCCGTGGCCTCGGCGGCCAGGAGGTGCGCGCTCACAGCTCGTCCTCCTCGATCTCCCGGCGGAGCTCGTCCGCCTGGGCGTCGAAGCGCTTGTTGGCCCAGTGCGCGTAGATCATGGTGATCGCGAACGTGGACACGAACTGGCCGAGCCCGAGGAGCAGCCCGACGGTGACGTTCCCCCACACCCGGACGCTCATGAGGTCGTGCGCGTAGTTCGCCAGCAGCACGTAGACGAAGTACCACACGAGGAACAGCGCGGTCATCGGGAACACGAAGCTCCGGAAGCGTCGGCGCAGGTCCTGGAACTCGGGCGAGCGTTGCACCCGCTGGTAGTCGGTCTCTTCGGCGGGCCCCGGTCCGGGGGCGGCCGTCACGTCGGTCATGACGCCTCCGTTGGCTCATTCCGTGGACAGACAGAGAGCCCGCACCCCGCGGACGGTCGCCTGTCGACGCGACCGCACGCGACGCTGCGTGCCCGGGGCGACCTTCCACCCCCGGCACAATGTGCCGTAGATCACTGTTGTCCGCAAGGACCGCGCGCGGCCCGTCGCGACGCCGTGCCGCGCGTCAGACGCGCACGTACTCCAGGTCGGTGATGACGCGCCCCGCGACCTCGCCCTTGCGCTCGAACCCGGTGAGCACCCGGCCCTCGAAGCGCGGCGCGGCGTTCCCCGGCCCGTGCACGTTGCGCAGCCCCGGCGCGGCGTCCAGCACCTCGAGCATCTGCTCCGCGTACTCGGCCCAGTCGGTCGCGAGCCGCAGCGTCCCGCCGGTGCGGCCGTCGTCGCCCTCCCCCGGCGCGCGCAGGACGCGCTCGGCGAGCACCGCGAACGACGGCGTCACGAGGCGGCGCTTGTGGTGGCGGGACTTGTGCCAGGGGTCGGGGAAGAAGACCCAGAGCTCGTCGACGCTCCCCGCGGGCAGCGTGGTGGCGAGGACCTCGGCCGCGTTCGCCTGGACGAGCCGCACGTTCGTCAGGTCGCGCTGCGACGCGCGCAGCACGGTCTGGGCCAGCCCGGGCGCGTAGACCTCGACGGCGAGGAAGTCCGTGCCCGGCTCGCGCTCGGCGGCGGCGACGACGGCCTCGCCCTGGCCCGAGCCGATCTCGACGACGAGGCGCGCGTCGCGTCCGAAGGTGGCGGCGACGTCGAGCACGTGGTCCGGGTCCACGGACGTCCGCGCGACGTCGCGCGGCACGTCGACGACGTAGCGGTCCCGGTACGCGTCCCACGCACGCTGCTGGCGCGGCGCGAGGCGACCGCTGCGCCGCACGAACGACACGGGCTGGGTGCGGTAGCGCGGTCGGGCGTCGCCGGTCCCCGGGGTCGCGGAGGGGGCGCCGGTCACGGGCTCGTCGAGGGTCTCGGGGGTCGGTTCGGGCACCGCACCAGGGTACGGGCGCCTCGCGCGGGGGTCGTGCCGCGCGAGGCGCCCGGCCCGTCAGACGTACGCCGCGTACGCGGGCAGGTCGAGCACCCCGTTGCCCGACAGCCCGAGGACGATCACCTCGGGCTCCGTCGCCGCGCGCGCGTGCGCGACCGCCGCCGCCACGGCGTGCGTCGACTCCGGCGCGGGGATGATGCCCTCGCTGCGCGCGAACAGCGTCCCGGCCGTGAACGCCTCGTCCTGGTCGACGGCGACGGCGTCCATGAGCCCGAGGTGCACCGCGTGCGACACCATCGGCGACATGCCGTGGTACCGCAGGCCGCCCGCGTGGATCGCCGGCGGGACGAAGTCCTTGCCGAGGGTGTGCATCTTGAGCAGCGGCGTGAGGCCCGCGACGTCGCCGAAGTCGTAGCGGTACTCGCCCTGCGTGAGCGACGGGCACGCGGCCGGCTCGCACGCGACGAGCCGCGTCGTCGTGCCCTCGCGCAGGTTGCGGCCGAGGAACGGGAACGTCAGGCCCGCGAGGTTCGACCCGCCGCCCGCGCAGCCGAACACGACGTCCGGCGCGCCCTCGCCCGCCTCGTCGAGCTGGACGAGCGCCTCCTGGCCGATGACGCTCTGGTGCAGCATCACGTGGTTGAGCACGCTGCCCAGCGCGTAGTGCGCCGCGGGGTCCTTCGCGGCCGTCTCGACCGCCTCGCTGATCGCCATGCCCAGCGAGCCGGTCGTCTCGGGGTCCGCGGCGAGCATCGCGCGCCCCGCCTCCGTGAGGTCCGACGGCGACGGGTGGCAGATCCCGCCGTAGACCTCCATCTGCGCGCGCCGGTACGGCTTGGCGTCGTACGACGCGCGCACCTGCCACACCTCGACGTCGAGCCCGAGCAGCGCGCCCGCGAACGACAGCGAGGCGCCCCACTGGCCCGCGCCGGTCTCGGTCGTCAGCCTTGTGGTGCCCTCGAGCGCGTTGTAGTACGCCTGCGCGACGGCGGTGTTCGGCTTGTGCGAGCCGACCGGGCTCACGCCCTCGTACTTGTAGTAGATGCGGGCCGGCGTGCCCAGGGCCCGCTCGAGGCGTCGCGCGCGCACGAGCGGCGACGGCCGCCACAGCGCGTAGATCTCGCGGATCGTCTGCGGGATCTCGACGTAGCGCTCCGTCGTCACCTCCTGCTGGACGAGCGCGAGCGGGAACAACGGCGCGAGGTCGTCGGGCGTGAGGGGCTCGCGCGTGCCCGGGTGCAGGTGCGGGGGCACGGGCTCGGGGAGGTCGGCCGCGAGGTTGTACCAGTGCGTCGGGACGGTCGAGGGCACCTCGGCGCCCGTCGGCTCGAGGGACCGGACGGGCAGGGCCGTCGGCGGGGTCTGCGGTGTCGTCATGCTCGGCTCCAGCTCAGGGGGACGGCCGCTGGGCCGACGACGCGTGCACCGGGTTCACCGAGGCCGCCCACGTCGTCGGGGCACGGCCGGATGAGGTCACCGGCCGTCAGGCGGCCGGCCACCAGGGGGTCACGGACGGGTGCGTCACGACGCCGACCCTACCCCCGTCCGCACGCTCGGGACCACCGGCGCCCAGGTGAGGACGATCGGCTCTCGCGCGCGCGGGCGCGCGGGCGCTGGGATGGGAGCAGACGCCGGTCGACGGCAGTGCCGGCGCGGACGGAAGGAGCCGTCATGGTCAGCAACCACGTCCCGGGCAGGTTCGAGGGCCGCACGGCGATCGTCACCGGCGCGGGCGCCGGCATCGGCCGCGCGACGGTCGAGCGGCTGCTCGCGGAGGGCGCACGCGTCGTCGCCACCGACGTCCGGGAGGACCGCCTCGACAAGCTCGTCGCCGACGTCGGCACGGACGCTCTCGTCACCGTGGCGGGCGACGTGAGCGCGCAGACCACGGTCGACGCGGTGGTCGCCGCCGCGGGCGGCCGGGTGGACGCCCTCGCCAACGTCGCCGGGATCATGGACGGCTTCCTGCCGACCGCCGAGCTCGACGACGCGACGTGGGACCTCGTCATGACCGTCAATGTCACCGCGGTCATGCGCCTCACGCGCGCGGTCCTGCCCCTCATGCTCGAGGCGGGGAAGGGCTCGATCGTCAACGTCGGGTCGGAGGCGGGCTCGCGCGCGTCGGCGTCGGGCACCGCGTACGCGACGTCGAAGCACGCGATCGTCGGCTTCACGAAGAGCACGGCGTTCTTCTACACGCCCCGGGGCGTGCGGGCGAACGTCGTCGCCCCCGGGGCCGTCGCGACGAGCATCGAGGCGCCCTTCCGCTCGCAGTACGCGGGCGAGCGGCTCGGCCCGGTCATGGCGACGACCGTCCCGCCGGCCGCGAGCGCCGAGGAGCTGGCCGCGGCGATCACGTGGCTCCTGTCGGACGACTCGGCCAACGTCTCGGGCGCCGTCCTGCACAGCGACGGCGGGTGGGCCGCCGTCTGACCGTCCCGCTCCCCGACCGGGCGGGCGACGCAGCGGCCCCCGGACCGTCCGGTCCGGGGGCCGCCGTCGTGCCGTCGGCACCGCGTCAGGGGCGCGACGCCGGCCGGTCAGCGCACGTCAGCCGCACGCCAGCGCGTCGTACGCGACGTCGGCGGCGAACGACCGGCCGTCCCCGCTCGCGGCGACGTGCGCGGTGCCCGCCGCGACGTCGGCCGCCCGGACGGAGAACGCCTGGTACGCCGACGCGCCAGGGCGCACGCCCGTGACGGTGCGCTCGCCGAACGGCGTGCTGAGCGTGACGTCGACCGGGACGGTGTCCGCGTTGCGGGCCCGGACGGCGACGTAGGCCGTGCCGCCGAGGCACTGCGTGCGCGCCGTCGTCTCGACGACGAGGCCGTCCTCGGCGGGCGCGGTGGTGAACGTGCTCACCGGCGAGACGGCGGTGCCGCCGCCCGCGCTGGTGACCGTGACGGTCCACGCGTGCGCGGCGCCCGGCTCGAGCCCGTCCCACGTGACGGTCGCGACCTCGCCCGACGGCACCGTGACGCTGCCGACCTCCTCGCCCGGCGCGTAGAGCGACACGGCGTCGGTCGCCAGGCTCGTGACGCGCGAGGTGAGGTCGACGGGGACGGTGAAGTCGTCCTCGCGGCCGTCGTAGCGCTGCTCGTCGTCGTACTCGGTGGCGCCGAAGTTCTCGAGCCACGGTGAGTAGGTGTCGACGATCATCTCGGAGCGGTCGACGTCGAACTGGAGCAGGCGCAGGAAGCTCGCGCCGAGCCGCAGGCCCTCGTCGGGCGCGTAGCCGCCGATCTCGGTGAGGCCCGCCTCCTCGGCCGTGACCTCGTAGAACTGGTAGTCGGCCAGCAGCTCGACGACGCCGCTGCCCGGCGTGCCGACGTCCTGGCGCACGTTGATGCCCACGCCGTGCCGGTGCCCCGCGAGGACGAGGAAGACGTTCGGGTTGGGCTCGACGACCTTGGCGTGGACGAGGCGGCCGTCGGGCGTCGAGATCTCGGAGTCCCGACCGTCGGGGTTCGAGCTCGGCACGAGGTAGTCGTGCGTGAGCACGACCGCGTTGCGGTCGGGGAACTGCTTGAGGACGCCGTCCGCCCACGCGGCCTCCTCGTCCGTCACCCCGTACGACAGGTAGACAGCGACGAAGTCGAGCCCGCCCGCGCTGAACAGGTCGTAGTGGTTCTGGTTGTCGCCCTCGCGCCACGGGCCGCCGTAGGACGCGTTCTCCCACCCCGCGGAAAGCGCCTCGTAGCGCTCGGGGCCGTAGAACTCGTTGAACAGCGCCCCGGGCCCGTTGTCCTGGCCCGTGAGGTTGTCGTGGTTGCCGGCGAGGACTCCGTTCGGGATGTTCGCGTCGTCGAGGATCTGCTGCGCGGACGAGGAGAACGCGTACTCGCCCCGGATCTGGGCGGCCATCGCGTCGTCGGCGGGCAGGCGCGTGTAGTTCTCGTTCACGTCGCCCGTGTGGCCGACGTACGCGATCCCGCGCTCCTCGGCGTTGTCCACGACCCACTGCGTGAGGTCCGTGTAGGCCTGCGCCCACACCGCGCGCTCCTCGGCAGTCTCCTGCTCGACCGCGCCCTCGGTGAGGTACTGCGTGTCGGTGAGGTGGACGAGGGAGAAGTCGTAGTCCTCGCGGGGCGCGAAGTCGGTCTCGTCGCGCGACCCGCCCGCGGCGATGTCGTCGGCGAAGGGGTCGGTGCCCGTCACGAGGACGTGCACGGTCCCGCCGGTGGCGGCGCCGTCGCGGAGCACGGTGCTCAGGGACGTCGTGCCCTCGACCGCGCCGCGCGCGGACGCGAGCGGCTCCCACCGCTCCCCGTCCCACACGTGCAGCGTCGCGAGCCGCTGCGGGTCGACGACGCCCTCCCAGCGCACGACCTGGCCGGCGGTCGAGCCCTCGGCGGGCAGCTCGAAGCGCTGGTAGGTGACGTCGCGGCTCTGGGGCGAGTCGAGCGTCAGGTCGTCGCCCGGTGCGAGCGCGTCCGCCGCGGCGGGCTGCTCGCCCTCGACCGGGAGCGTCGTCGGGACCTCGGCCGACTCGCCCTGCGCGACGAGCGCGGGGGCGGTGACGTCGGCGCGGGAGAACGTCGCGGTGACGTCGCCGCCGCCGGGCGCTGCGACGCGCGCGGACAGGTCGACGCTCCCCGCGACGTCGCGCGTGCCGTGCGCGGGCGCGAGGTCGGTCGGGACGTCCGGCACGCCGAGGCTCGTGAACGCGATCTCGTGCGTGCTCGCGTTCCCGAGCACGTCCGTCGCAGTGACGACGAGCGTGTGCGCACCCGGGGCGAGACCCGGGCCGACGGGCGCGCCGAGCTCGAGCGGCTCGCCGTCGAGCGTGACGTCGGGGCCGGACAGGACGCCGGACGCGTCCGCGAGCTCGACCGCGAGGCTCGTCGCGCTCGCGAGCTCCGCCCCCGCCGCCGGCGTGCTGGACACGATCGCCGGACCGGTGTTGTCGGTGGTCACCGTCCGGCGCGCGGCCGCACCGGCGGCGGTCGCCGACGTGATCGTGTGCTCGCCGTCGGCGAGCGTCGTCGTGTCGACGTCGGCCCGCAGGCCGGTCGCGGGCGCGTCGGCGTCGCGCGTCACGTCGAACGCGAGGTCGACCTCGCGCGGCTTCGTCGTGCTCGTGCCGCAGTCGCCGTCGCCCATCGAGTACGACGGCGCGATGCCCACGCCGGTCGCCGTGCCGTCCGTCACGTCGAGCGCGATCCCGGAGATCGCGAAGTCGTCGCGGTTGTCGCCGCACGCCGTCGGGTACGTGCCCGTGACGAACCGCACGACGTTGCGGCCCGGGGACAGGAAGGCGTTCGGGACGTCGATCCGCACCGTCTCGCTCACGTAGTCGCGGTCCACGAGGTCGATGCGCTGCCCGTTGACGAGCAGGTGGTTGGTGTAGCGGGCCTCGATCGAGTTCGAGCCCACGGTGAAGACGAACCGGGAGGAGCCGGTGCCGAGCGTCGCGACGGTGGTCAGCGGGGCGCCGTCCAGCTCGATGCCGGCGGGAGCGTCGCCCCCGGCGGGCGGCGTGGCGAGCACGGTCTGCGGGCCGTGCAGCAGCGCGCCGTCCGCAGGGAGGATCACGGGCGCCCCCGGGGCGCCGTTGTTCACGGTGACCGCGCTCGTCGCGGTCGCGCCCGACGCGGTCGTCGCGGTGAGCGTGTGGGCGCCGTTCTCGAGCGTCGTGGTGTCGAGCTCCGCGGCGAGGCCGGTCGTGGCGGCCGGGTCCTGGTCGAGGTCGAACGTGAGGTCCGCCGAGAGGACGCGCGACGTGTTCGTGCCGCACGAGCCGTCGCCGAACGCGTAGGAGAAGCCGTTGGCGGAGCCGTCGGCCGTCTCGCCCAGGAGCTCGAGCGACACGTCCGTGAGGTCGTAGTCGTCGTAGTTCGTCCCGCACGACGTCGTGACCGCGCCGACGACGAACCGCACCCGGTTCTCGCCCGGCACGAGCCACTGCGCGGGCACGTCGAGCGCGACGCGCTCGGACACCATGTCCCGGTCGAGCTCGAGGCGCTCGCCGTTGACGAGCACGTGGCTGCCGTACCGCTTCTCGATCGAGTTGCTGCCGACGTCGAACAGCAGGCGCGCCGTCGCGGGCGTCGCGGAGGCGTCGAGGGCGGTGCCGTCGACCGCGAGCGCCGTGACGGCGTCGCCCGCGCGGACGGGGTCGGCCGCGACGCGCACCGTGCCGTCGAGGAACGTGCCGGTCGTCGGGCTCAGCACCGGCCGCGTCTCCGGGGCGGCCCCGGCGGACCGGGCGGCCGTCCGGTCGAGGGTCGGGGAGGCTCCCGGGGCGGTCGCGGCGGCGGCGGCGGGCGCGAGCAGGCCGGCGACCAGCACCGCTCCGAGCGCCCCGGCGACCGCGGCGCGGCGCCGCGCCCCGCCGTCGGTCCGTCTCTGGGTGCGTCTCTCGGTGCGTCGCGAAGTCCTGTGCGTGGGCACGGACGTGTCCATCGTGGTTCCCTTCCGTGGCGAACGGGTCGACGGGCGACGCTGCCGAGCGGCGACGACGCCCGCACCGGACCCTTCCCGGCGGGGGTGAACGCGAGGTCGGTGCCGAGCGAACTCCGGCGAAACGGACGGCGACGGTTGCGGCGGGCGACCGGCACGGGTGGAGCGGAAGGGCGGATCGCCCGGGCGGCGGACGACGAAGGCCGCCCACCCGGAGGTGGACGGCCTGGTCAGGAAGGGTGCGCCATCAGGGACTCGAACCCCGAACCCGCTGATTAAGAGTCAGCTGCTCTGCCAATTGAGCTAATGGCGCGCGAGAGGGAACACTACCAGCGGCCAGGACCGTCGATCTCCGCGAGGAGACCGGGCCCGCCCGCCGCGCCGGCTCTCGACCGGCACGGCTCGGGCCGCCCGCATGCGGACGGCCCGATCGGTGGTGGTGCGCCATCAGGGACTCGAACCCCGAACCCGCTGATTAAGAGTCAGCTGCTCTGCCAATTGAGCTAATGGCGCGCGAGAGAAAACACTAGCAGCCGCGGGCGCGCCGGGAAAATCCGTTCCGCCCGCCCTCGTGTGACGTCGGCGACACGGCCCGGCGAGCCCGCGCGGCGGCCTCGGCTAGAGGTACAGCCCCGTCGGGCCGTCCTTCTCGACCTCCTGCGAGACGGCGTGCACGTCACGCTCGCGCAGCAGCACGAGGTCCTTGCCGCCGAGCTCGACCTCGGCGCGCTCGTCCGGGTCGAACAGCACGCGGTCCCCCACCGCGACCTGTCGCACGTGCTCACCGGCCGCGACGACGACGGCCCACGCGAGCCGCTTCGGGCCCACGGCCGTCGCGGGGATGACGAGCCCCGCCGAGCTCTGCCGCTCGCTCGCGTCGACCTCCGGGTCCACGAGCAGGCGGTCGTGCAGCATCCGGATCGGGAGGTCGCGGGCGGCCGGCCGGGACGGCGACGGGCGGGACGAGGCGGTGGCGGGGGCGGACGTCGTCTTGCTCACAGCGACAACGCTACCGGTGCCGCCCACCCTCACCTACGCTCGAACCACACCTTGGCCGGACCGAAGGAGATCCATGTCCACGCGCCTCACCGTCGGCGACACCGCTCCCGACTTCTCCCTGCCCGCCGCCGACGGCAGCGCCGTCACGCTCTCCGACCTGCGCGGCAAGCACGTCGTCGTCTACTTCTACCCCGCCGCCGGCACGCCCGGCTGCACGACGGAGGCCTGCGACTTCCGCGACAACCTCGCCTCGCTCCAGGGCGCGGGGTACTCGGTCGTCGGCGTCTCCCCCGACCCGGTCGACAAGATCGCCGCGTTCGTCGAGGCGGAGCACCTGACCTTCCCGCTCGTGTCGGACGAGGACAGGTCCGTCCTCGAGGCGTACGGCGCGTGGGGCGAGAAGAAGCTCTACGGCAAGACGGTCGTGGGCGTCATCCGCTCGACGGTCGTCGTCGACCCGGAGGGCAAGGTCGAGCTCGCGCAGTACAACGTCAAGGCCACGGGACACGTCGCGAAGCTCCGTCGCGACCTCGGCATCGACCCGAAGTAGCGCACCCGGGCGGCTCGGTCCTGGCCCGGTGCGCGTCGAGCGACGCGCACCGGCCGCCGGGGCCGCGCCGCCCGCGCCGTAGACTGACCACCGCGCGCGAGTGGCGTAACTGGCAGCCGCGCCAGGTTTAGGTCCTGGTGTCCTCGGACGTGCGGGTTCGAGTCCCGCCTCGCGCACCCTCCCCGGCCCTGCCGGAGTCCCCCCGTCGTGACGGCGCGGCAGCGCGCCCCGGATTCACCCGCACCCCATCTGGACGACCGTCCAGTTCGGTGTCTACCGTGGTGGCAGAGCCGGTGCCCGCACCACTTGCCCCCTGCCGGTACGGGCACCGGCTCCACACCCGCCACGCAGCGCGCGTGACGGCCTGCGACAGCGACGACGGCCCGGCACCCTCCGAGGGTGCCGGGCCGTCGTGGTGTCGTGCCGACTCAGGCGTCCTGCGCCGGGGAGCCGTCGCTCGCCTCGGCGATCTGACGACGCACGTCCTCCATGTCGAGGCCCTTCACGGCGTCGACGACCTGCTTGAGCGCCGGGGCCGGGAGCGCGCCGGGCTGGGAGAACACGAGGATGCCCTCGCGGAACGCCATGAGCGTCGGGATCGACGTGATGTTAGCGGCGGCGGCCAGGCCGCGCTCGGCCTCGGTGTCGATCTTGCCGTGCACGACGTCCGGGTTCTCCTCCGAGGACGCCTCGAAGACGGGCGCGAACATCTTGCACGGTCCGCACCAGTCGGCCCAGAAGTCGACCAGGACGATGTCGTTCTCCTTGATCGTCTGCTCGAACGTGGACTCGGTGAGCGTCTGCGTGGCCATGGATGTTCCTCCTGGGGGCTTGGGGGTCTGCTAGGTAGAGCACACACCCTGCCCGGAGTATTCCCCGCGCACGACCGCGCAGGCCCGACCCGCGCACCCTCTACGCTGCCCCTGTGACGCACGACACCTCCGCGCACCGGCTCTCGCGCACCACGATCGCGGGCTACGCCGCCGGGTCCGTCGGCACCGGCGGGTTCGGCACCCTCCCCGGCCTGGTCCTGCTCGTGTACCTCACCGACGCGCTCGCGGTGCCGGCGGCGGCCGCCGGGCTCATCGTCACGGGCGCCAAGGTGTGGGACGTCGTCGTCGACCCGTTCATCGGCTACGGGTCGGACCGCGACCTGGCCCGCACCGGGTCGCGCCGTCGCTTCATGACCGTGGGCGCCCTCACCCTGCCCGTGCTCTTCGCGCTCACGTTCGCCGTCCCGGCGGCCGCGGGGCCGACCGCCGCCGCGATCTGGGTGCTCGTCGCGTTCCTGCTCGCCGCGACGGCGTTCTCGCTCTTCCAGGTGCCGTACATCGCGCTGCCCGCGGAGCTCGATCCCACGTACGACGGCCGCACCCGCCTGCTCGCGTGGCGCGTCGCGACGCTCGCGTTCGCGATCCTCCTCTTCGGGGCGGGCGGACCGGCGCTGCGCGGGGGCGGGGACTCGACGTCGGGGTACCTCGTCATGGGCATCGTGTCGGGCGTCGTCATCGGCACCGGGATGCTCGTCGCCGCGCGGGTCGCCCCGCGCGCACCGCGCGGTGCCGGCACGCCCGCTCCCCCGGCCGGCGCGACCACCGCCTCGACCGGAGCGACCACTGCCTCACCCGACACCACCACGGGCTCGACGGCGCCGGCCTCGGCGTCGCGCGCCTGGACCCTCGCGGTGCGCGAGGCGGTCGACGCCCTGCGCCGCTCGCGCCCGTTCCGCACCCTGCTCGCCGCGTTCGTGCTCCAGGCCGTCGCGACGGGGCTCATGCTCGCCGGAGCGGCGTACGTCGCGCGGTACGTGCTGCGCGACGAGGCGGCCGTCAGCTACCTCTTCGCGGCGCTCGTCGCGCCCGCGCTGCTCTGCATGCCGCTGTGGACCCGGCTCGCGCGCCGCGACGGCAAGGAGCGCGGGTTCGTCGTCGCGACCGTGCTCTTCGCGGTCGCCGCGCTCGGGATGGTCCCGCTCGTGTGGGCGCCGGGCGCGTGGGTCTACGTCCCCACCGCGCTCGCCGGCGTCGCGTACGCGGGCATGCAGGCGCTGCCGCTCGCGATGCTCCCCGACGCCATCGCGCACGACGCGCGGGCGCACGGCGAGGGCCGCGGCGGCGCCTTCGGCGGCGTGTGGACGGCGGGCGAGACGACGGGCATGGCGCTCGGCGCCGCGGTGCTCTCGCTCGTCCTCGGGATCACCGGGTACGTGTCCACGCGGGCGGGCGAGACGGTCGCCCAGCCGGCCGCCGCGGTGGACGGGATCGCGCTCTCCTTCTCGGTCGTGCCCGCCGCGCTCGTCCTGCTGAGCCTCGTCCCGCTCGTGCGATACGGTCTGCGCAGGGGGGACATCGACGACACAGCACCGGAGCTGCCGCGTGACCACGCCCCGACCGACCGAGCCCGTGACTGACGCGCGATCGACCGCCCCCGGCGCCCTGCCGCGGCCCGCCGACGAGGTGCCGCTGCGCACCGACGGGATCCTCGACCGGCTCGCCGCGCTCCGCGCGGCCGACGCCCCGACGCACGGCGGACGCGTCCTGTCCTACGTCTACGACCCCGGTCTCGCCGAGCTCGACGAGCTCGCCGCCGCCGCCGCGCGGGCCGTCCAGCCGGTCAACGGGCTCGACCCCACGACGTTCACGTCGGTCGCCGTCATGGAGGGCGAGCTCCTCGGGTTCGCGCGCACGATGCTGCACGGCCCGGCCGACGGGCCCGACGCCGTCGTGGGCTCGGTGACGTCCGGCGGGACGGAGAGCTGCCTGCTCGCGGTGAAGATCGCGCGCGAGGGGTTCCGCGCCGAGCACCCGGACGTGCGGCCCCGCGTCGTGGCCCCCGTGAGCGTGCACGCGGCGTTCCGCAAGGCCGCGCAGCACCTCGACGTGGACCTCACGCTCGTCCCCGTCGACCCGGCGACGGGGACACCCGCCGCCGCCGACCTCGTCGCGACGCTCGACGCCGACGACGTCGCGCTCGTCGTCGTGTCCGCGCCGTCGTACCCGCACGGCGTCGTCGACCCGGTCGCCGAGGTCGCCGAGGCCGCCGCGGCGCGCGGCGTGCCCGTGCACGTGGACGCGTGCGTCGGCGGCTGGGTGCTGCCGTTCTGGGCCGCGGCGGGGGGCGAGGAGGTGCCGCCGTTCGACTTCTCCGTACCGGGGGTGACGAGCATCTCCGCGGACGTGCACAAGTACGGCTACGCGCCCAAGGGCGCGTCCGTCCTGCTCGTGCGCGGGCGCGACCGCCAGCGCCGGCAGTTCTTCGCGACGACGGGCTGGCCGGGCTACCCGGTCGTCAACCCCACCTTGTCCGGGTCGCGCTCCGCCGCGCCGCTCGCCGCCGCGTGGGCCGTGAGCCAGGCCCTCGGCACCGCGGGGTACACGGCCCTCACCGCGCGGTGCGTGCGCGCGACCCACGCCCTGCGCGCGGCGGTGGACGCGATCGACGGGCTCCGCGTCGTCGGTCGCCCCACCGGACCGCTCGTCGCCGTGGCGACCGACGGGTCCGTGCCGCCCGAGCGGCGCGTCGACCCGCACCTCTGGGCCGACGCCGTCCGGTCCCTCGGGTGGGTGCTCCAGCCGCAGCCGGGGCTCGTGCAGGACGAGGGCACGCGCCTCCCGCACACGACCCACCTCACGGTCACGCCCGTCACCGAGGCCGGTATCGACGGCCTCGTCGCCGCGCTCGGCGCGGGCGCCGACGCCGTCCGCGGCGCCGGGCGCCCCGACGTGAGCGGGGTGCTCGCCGCGCTCGCCGGGGCGTTCGCACCGGGGGCCGGCGCCCCCACCGCCGACGAGATGTGGGGCGCGCTCGTCGGGGTGCTCGCCGCGGACGACGGCGGGCCCGAGGGCGACGACGACCCGAGCCCGCGCACGTCGGTCCTGCCGGACCGCCTCGCCCCGCTCATGGCCCTCATGGAAGTGCTGCCCGCACCGGTCGCGGAGCAGGCGCTCGTCGAGATCGTGGCGCGCGTCTCCGAGCCGCACGCCGAGGCGCCCGGCACGGCGTGACGGCCGTACGCCCGGGCCCCGGCGCCCGGGGCGGACTCGCCCCGCCGCACCGCTCGGGGTAGAACAGTCGCGTGACCGACACCGCCGACTTCCCGCCCGACGACTTCTCCCACGACAACCCGCGCCCCGCGGGCTGGCTCAGCGCCGAGGAGATCGCGGTCGCACGCGCCCAGCTCCCGCTCGTCTACGTCGACGCCGTCCCCGTCCGGGTCGACGACTCGGGCGACGTCGTCGCGGTCGGCCTCCTGCTGCGCGTGACGCCCGAGGGCATGATGACGCGGGCCCTCGTCTCCGGGCGGGTCATGTTCCACGAGCGCATCCGCGACGCGCTGCTGCGCCACATCGAGAAGGACCTCGGCCCGGTCGCGCTGCCGCAGGTGCCCGCGTCCCCGCAGCCCTTCACGGTCGCCGAGTACTTCCCGACGCCGGGCATCACGTCCTACCACGACCCCCGCCAGCACGCGGTCTCGCTCGCGTACGTCGTGCCGGTGACGGGCGACTGCCGGCCGCAGCAGAACGCCCTCGAGCTCGCGTGGCTCACGCCCGAGCAGGCGTGCAGCGACGAGGTCCAGCTCGAGATGCGCGGCGGCCAGGGGGTGCTGCTGCGCCAGGCGATGGCGTACGTCGGCCGCCTGCCGTGACCGACGCGCCGCGCGTCCGGGCCGACGCGGGCCGGCACGTCGTGGCCCGCACCCTGCACGCGCTCGTCGCCGTCGCGGCGCTCACGGGCGTCGTCCTGGAGGTCGCGATCGCGCTCGTCGACGGTCCCGGCACGGCCCCGAGCCAGGCCGAGCGCCTCGTGCGCCTGTTCTCCTACTTCACGATCCAGTCGAACCTGCTCGTCGGGGTCGTCTCCGTCCTGCTCGCGGCGCGACCCGCGCGCGACGGGACCGTCTTCCGCGTCGCGCGCCTCGACGCGCTGCTGTGCATCGCGGTGACCGGGATCGTCTACAACACGGTGCTGCGCGGCCTGCAGGACCTGACGAGCGCCGGCCAGGTCTCGAACCTCCTGCTGCACCTCGTCGCGCCGCTGCTCGCGGTGGCCGCGTGGGGACTCGTGGGCCCGCGCCCGCGGGTCGACACCGCGACGGTCTGGTGGTCCGTCGCGTACCCGCTCGCGTGGATCGCGTACACGTTCGTCCGGGGCGCCGTCGTGGGCTGGTACCCCTACCCGTTCCTCGACGTGGGCGAGCTCGGCCTCGGCCGGGCGCTCGTCAACACGGGCGTCGTGGCGGTCGTCTTCCTCGCCCTCGCGTGGCTCGTGCGCGTCGTCGACTCCCGCCTGCGCCCCGCGCCCTGACCCTCTCGCCCCGGCCGGGAACCCCGGGACCAAGGGCCCGCACGCTCGTTCCCGTCGGCCCTGGGCGTCGCGCCCTCGGAGCCGGACGCTGGAGGGAGGGGACCCGTCCGGTCCGGACGGGCGGTCGACGAAGGGGTGAGCGCGATGGACGCCGCAGTGGTCTACGAGTCGATGTACGGCAACAGCGAGCGCGTCGCGCAGGCCATCGCGGAGGGCCTGTGCGAGACGGTGCGCGTCGAGGTCGTCGACGTGACCGACCCGGCCGCCCACCCGGACGCCCTGCGCCACGTGCAGCTGGTGGTCGCCGGCGGCCCGACCCACGCCCTGGGCATGACGCGCCCCGCGACCCGCGCCGAAGCAGTGCAGCGTGCGACGGGCCCGGTCTCCGACCGGGCGACCGGGCTGCGCGAGTGGGTGGAGTCCCTCCCGCCGCAGGACGAGGAGCGGCTCGCCGCGACGTTCGACACGCGCGCGACGAAGGTCCGCTCGCTCCCGGGCTCGGCGGCCCGCGGTGCCGCCAGGGCGATGCGCCGCGCGGGGTTCCGGCTCGTCGTCCCGTCCGCGTCGTTCTACGTCGGCGACGTCGAGGGACCCCTGGACGACGGCGAGCTCGACCGGGCGCGCGCGTGGGGCCGCGCGCTGGGCAAGGTGCTCGTCCCGGCGGAGAGCCCGGCCGAGGGCCGCTGACCAGCCGGTCCCGCCCGCACCCTGGCCACGACGCTCCGGCCGGTCCGGCGCTGAGGGCGCTGCGGGTCAGCCGAGCTCGAGCCGGGGCCAGTCGTCGAGGTCCTCGCGCATGCGGCGGTCGTGCGTCGCCACGACGACCGCCGCGGGCGTGACGCGCAGCGCCTGGGTGAGCTCGTCGACGAGGTCGATCGACAGGTGGTTGGTCGGCTCGTCGAGGACCAGCACGTGCGGCGCCGCGAGGAGCGCGCGGGCGAGGTCGAACCGCCGGCGCTGCCCCGCGGACAGCTCGCGCAGCGGCCGGTCCAGGTCCTCCTCCGTGAGCAGGCCCAGGAACGCGACGGGGACGAGGTGCTCCGGGTCGAGGCGGCCCGCGTCGAGCAGGTCGAGCGCCTCGCGCGCGTACTCGTCGAACCCGGTACGGTCCTCCGCCTCCGGGGGCAGCGCCGGGCCCTCCTGCGCGACGACGCCCAGGCGCGCGCCGTCGACCACGGACCGCGTGCCGCGGTCGAGCGGCACCAGGCCCGCGAGCGCGGCGAGGAACGTCGACTTGCCGCTGCCGTTCGGCCCGGTCACGAGCAGGCGCCCCGAGGGCGGGAGCGCGACCCGGGTTCCGGGCAGGTCGAGGCGCGCGCCGCCGTCGGGCCCGACGCGCGGGCTGCGCAGCTCGAGCACCGGGTCGCCCGGCTCCCAACCGGGCGACATCGCGGGGAGCTCGGGGAACACGAGCTGGAGCGGCGGCACGGGCACCTCGACGGCCTCGGCCTCGAGCTGCTGGAGGCGCCGGTCCGCGGCCTTGACGTGGATCCGGGCGCGCGTCGCGCGGCGGTGCTTCTGGCTGCCCTTGGGCGGGCGCCACTCGTCGGACAGCCCTTCGTACGACGCGTCGAGCACCGCGGCGAGCTTCTCCGCGCGCTTCTGCTCCGCCCGGAACCGCTGCCGCCACCGGTGCAGCGCCTGGTTCTTCGCGAACCGGTAGGAGAGGTACCCCGGCTGCCCGTAGAGCACCGGCTTCCCGTCCATCGCCGGGTCGAGGTCGAGGATCTCGGTCGCGACGTCGTCGAGCAGCTGCCGGTCGTGCGTGACCATCACCACGCCGCCCCGCCACGCGACGAGCTCGCCGGTGAGGAAGTCGATCCCGCCGGTGTCGAGGTGGTTCGTCGGCTCGTCGAGGAGGAGCAGGTCGGCGCGCTCGGCGAGCCGGCACGCGAGCCGCACGCGGTAGCGCTCGCCGACGGACAGGGTCGCGAGCTCGCGGTCCCGGTCGCGGCACGCACCGAGGCGCGAGAGCGCGACGTCGACCCGGCGGTCCGCGTCCCACACGGCGAGGTGCTCGGCGCGGGCGAGGATCTCCGTGAGCTCGGCGAGGTCGCCCGCCTCGTGGTCGAAGTCCCGGGCCGCCGCCTCGAGCTCGGCGGCGACCGCCCGCAGCCCGCTCAGCGTCGCGGCGACGAGCGTGCCGACCGTCTGGCCCGGCGTGATGGCGAGCTCCTGCTCGACGAGCGCGAGCGAGCCCGCGCGGCGCACCTCCCCGCGGGCGGGTGCGAGGTCGCCGGAGAGCACGTGCAGGAGCGTCGACTTGCCCGTGCCGTTCTCCCCCACGACCCCGAGCCGCGTCCCCGCGGCGACGCGCAGCCCGACCCCGTCGAGGACGGGGCGTCCTGGGTAGGCGAAGGCGAGGTCGTCGGCGGCGAGGTGCACGGGGACCACCCTATGTTCCAGGGGATCGACCCTCCGCGTCCCGGGATCGACCCGCCGGGGCCGGTCCGGGCCGTGCGGGGACGGTCCCGCGGGCGGGGTACCGTCGGGAGCATGACCGACCTCGCGCCCACCGGACCGCGTCCTCGTCGCCCCGGGCTCGTCGTGCTCGCCGCGCTGGCCGACGTCGCGTGCGTCCTTGCGCTCGCGACCGGCGGCCTCGCGACGCACTCCGCCGACGAGGGTCTGACCCGGCTGCTCGTCGTGGCGTGGCCGTTCGCCGCGGGCGCCGCGCTGGGCTGGCTCGTCACGCGCGCGTGGCGCCGCCCGTGGGCCCTGTGGCCGACGGGCGTCGTGGTCTGGGGCTGCACCTGGGCGCTGGGCGTCCTGCTGCGCGTGCTCACCGACCAAGGCGTGGCCCCGGCGTTCCAGCTCGTGTCGTTCGGGTTCCTCGCGGTGACGATGCTCGGCTGGCGCGGCGTGGTCGCGCTCGTCGGCGTGCTGCGGCCGGGCGACCGCCGACGCCGCGAGCGCGAGCTCGCCGGCCGCCCCCTACCGCGCTGAGAGCGCCGCGACGACGTCCGGCGCCAGAGCGCGGAACGCCTTGCCGCGGTGGCTGATCGCGTTCTTCTCCGCCGGGCTCAGCTCGGCCGCCGAGCGGGCCGTCCCCGCACCGGGCTGCTCTTCCGGCAGGAGGATCGGGTCGTAGCCGAACCCGTTCGCGCCGCGCGGCGCGGTGAGCAGGGTCCCGCGCATCTCCCCCGTCCGCACGACCTCGGTGCCGTCGGGCGTGACGAGCGCCGCCGCGCACACGAAACCGGCCGCGCGGTGCTCGGCACGCACGTCGCCGAGCTGCGCGAGCAGGAGCTCGAGGTTCGCGACGTCGTCGCCGTGCCGCCCCGCCCAGCGCGCCGAGAAGATGCCCGGCGCGCCGCCCAGCACGTCGACGGCGAGGCCGGAGTCGTCCGCGACGGCCGGCAGCCCGGTGGCCGCGACGAGGGCGCGCGCCTTGATGAGCGCGTTCTCGGCGAACGTCACGCCGTCCTCGACCGGCTCGGGCGCGCCGACGTCGCCCGCGCCGACGATCGCCTCCGGCGCGAGCTCGAGCCCCGGGTGCGCGTCGAGCTCGGCCGCGAGGATCGCGCGCAGCTCGGCGATCTTGCCCGGGTTGTGCGTCGCGAGGACGAGGCGTGCGCCGTCGGGCACGACGACGCCTGCCGTCTCGGACGTGCCGCTCATCGAGGGTCCGCCGCGAGCGCCGCGCGCTGGATCGCGGTGAGGTCGGCGGTGCCGGCCACCGCGAGGTCGAGCAGCGCGTCGAGCTCGGCGCGGTCGAACGGGGCGTGCTCCGCGGTGCCCTGCACCTCGACGAACGTCCCGGAGCCCGTGACGACGACGTTCATGTCCGTCTCGGCGCGGACGTCCTCGACGTACGGGAGGTCGAGCATGGGCGTGCCGTCGATGATCCCGACGCTCACGGCCGCGACGGAGTCGGTCAGCACGGGCTTGCCGCCCTTGATGTGGCCGTGCCGCTGGCCCCACGCGACGGCGTCGGCGAGCGCGACGTAGGCGCCCGTGATCGCGGCGGTGCGCGTGCCGCCGTCGGCCTGGAGGACGTCGCAGTCGAGCACGATCGTGTTCTCGCCGAGCGCGGAGACGTCGATGATCGCGCGCAGGGACCGGCCGATGAGGCGCGAGATCTCGTGCGTGCGCCCCCCGATCTTGCCCTTGACCGACTCGCGCTGGCTGCGCTCGTTCGTCGCGCGCGGCAGCATCGCGTACTCGGCGGTGACCCAGCCCTCGCCCGACCCCTTGCGCCAGCGCGGCACGCCCTCGGTGAACGACGCCGCGCACAGCACGCGCGTGCGGTCGAACTCGACGAGCACGCTGCCCTCGGCCTGGTCGAGCCAGTGGCGGGTGATGGTCACGGGGCGGAGCTGGTCGGGCGTGCGGCCGTCGGCGCGGAGGGGCGCGGCCGTGCCCGGAGACGAGGAGGGGATGGTCATGCCGCCACCCTACCGACCCCCGGCCCACCGCTGAGCGCGGTGGATGGTCACGTCTTCCGGAGCCGACGGCGGCTCGTCCCCGCGCTCAGCGGTCAGAGGTCGAAGACCGCGCCCGTCGTGGCGACGTCGACCGGGCCGGTGTACGTCTCGCGCGCCTCGGCGCGCGAGCGCTCGGGGTCGTTCCACGCGGGCAGGTGCGTGAGCACGAGCCGGCGCGCGCGGGCCGCGGTGGCAACCTCGCCCGCGCGTCGCCCCGTGAGGTGGATGCCCCGCTCGACGCCGTCGTCGCGGCCCTCGTGGAACGCCGCCTCCGAAAGGAGCAGGTCGGCGTCGCGCGCGAGCTCGACCACGCCGTCGCACGCGTCCGTGTCCCCCGTGTACGCGAGGACGGCGCTCTCCCCCGGGCGCAGCGTCGACGGCCCGGTGACGCGCACCCCGTACGCCTCGACGGGGTGGAACACGCGGTACGGCTCGAGGACGAGCGGGCCGACCCGGACCGGCGCGCCCGGCTCCCACGCGCGCACGTCGAGCTCCTCCGTCACGCCGTCGCCCGGCTCCGCGCCGTACGCCGCCTCGATGCGGGCGGCCGTGCCCGCCGGGCCCAGCACGGTGAGCCGGCTCGGCACGCCCGTGCGGGTCGAGCCGCGGACCGGGTGGTAGCGCAGGTACACGTACAGGCCGCACACGTCGACGAAGTGGTCGGGGTGCAGGTGGGACAGGCCGACGGCGTCGACGTCGAGCGGGTCGACGAACCGCTGCAGCGCGCCCAGCGACCCGTTGCCCAGGTCCAGCACGACGTTCCAGTCGCGCGCCTCGAGCCCCGCGGCCGCGGCCTCCGCGGCCGGCACCTGGACGAGGTACGACGACGCGGGCGACGCCGGGCCGGCGAACGACCCCGAGCACCCGACCGTGACGAGACGCATCAGGCCGCCTCCACGCTCAGCACCTCGGGACCGAGGAACCGGCGCGCGAGGTGCTCGAACGGCTCCGCGCTCCCCGTCGCGAGGAACCGGTGCCGCGGCGGCCCGGCGTCGCGCGAGCGCTCGAGGTCGTGCGCGACGAGCGTGCGGTACACGTCCTTCGCGGTCTCCTCCGCGCTCGACACGAGCGTGACCTCGTCGCCCATCACGTACGAGATCGCGCCCGTCAGCAGCGGGTAGTGCGTGCACCCGAGCACGAGCGTGTCCACGCCCGCGGCCTTCACCGGGTCCAGGTAGCGGTGCGCGACCTCCAGCACCTCGGGGCCCGACGTCACGCCCTGCTCGACCAGCGGCACGAACTCGGGGCACGCCTGCGTCGTCAGGGTCAGGCCCGGGGTCACGGCGAACGCGTCCTCGTACGAGCGCGACGTGATCGTGGCCCGCGTCCCGATGACGCCGATGCGGCCCGACCGCGTCGCGGCCACGGCCCGACGTGCCGCCGGGAGGATCACCTCGACGACCGGGAGCCCGTGGCGCTGCGTGTACCGCTCGCGCGCGTCGCGCAGCACCGCGGACGACGCGGAGTTGCACGCGATGACGAGCATCTTCACGCCGTCGTCGACGAGCTGGTCCATGATCGCCAGCGCCATCGCCCGGACCGCCGCGAGCGGCTTCGGCCCGTACGGGCTGTTCGCGGTGTCCCCGATGTAGAGGAGGGCCTCGTTCGGGAGCTGGTCGAGGATCGAGCGTGCCACGGTCAGGCCACCCACGCCCGAGTCGAAGATCCCGATGGGAGCGTCGTTCACCCGGCCGAGCCTACTGTCGCCGCCCCGCGCGAGGCGCCTCGAACCACGCGCACGCCGCTGTGGCAGCGCCCACAGGTCCGCGGCACGCTCAGCCCCGCGGCTCGGGGCGCGGACCGCCCCGCCCCGCCCGCAGGTCCGCGAGCATGCCGTCGACGAGCGACTCCTGGAGCAGCCCCGTGAGGAGGAACACGCTCACGAGGAAGCGGCGCGGCGCACCCCCCACCTCGCCGTCGTCCGGGCCGTCGTCGCCCTCCCGGTCGAGCTCGTCGTACAGGCCCTCGACCTGCTCGTCGGTGCGCAGGTCCAGGCGCTCGGCCAGGACGAGGCGCACGTCGGTCAGGGCGCCCGCGACGTCCTGCGCCTCCTCGCGTCCGACGACGAACGGCGCCGCCTCGGCCGGCTCGGAGTCCACGAGCATCCGGGCGAGCAGCACCAGCCGACCGACCTTGCGCGCCGCGAGGTCGTCCTGCGTGAAGCGCCGGAACTCGCGCGCCACCTCGACGTCGTCCGACGCGTCCGGGAGCAGACGGCGCACGGCCGGGTCCGGGGGCGGCGTCGCGTCCGAACCGCCCCCACCGGGCGTCGGGCCCGTCCAGCCCGGGGGCGACCACGCGTCGTCGGGCCCGGACCGGCCCGGCGCGTCCGACGCCCGCCCGGGGACGCCCTCCTGGAGCATCTGCGCGACGTCGCCCGCGAGCTGCGCCAGCACGATCCGCTCCGACGGCTCGAGCTCGGCGACGTACCCGTGCGCCTCCGCGCGGAACGGCCTCACTGCTCGCCGTCCTTCTGGAGCGTCGCCCACAGCCCGAACGAGTGCATCGCCTGCACGTCGACCTCCATCCGCTCGCGGTCGCCCGTCGACACGACGGCCCGGCCCTCCTGGTGCACCTGCATCATCAGCTCGTGGGCGCGCGCGGTGGAGTACCCGAAGTACGACTCGAACACGTACGCGACGTAGCTCATGAGGTTGACCGGGTCGTTCCACACGACGGTGACCCACGGGCTGTCGAGCCGGGTCCCCTCCTCGGTGCGGACCGCCTCCTCGGGCACGGTCAGGGACGCCTGCGCGGCAGCGGGGCGGGTGAAGATCGGGTGGGGTCTCACGTCACCACTCTATTCGCGGGCCTGTCGGCGCCCACCGCGGCGGTCGCTGCCCTACGGTATTCCGCATGAGCCTCGCCGACCCGGGCAGCGTCGCCCTCCCCGCGACCGACAGCGCTGCCCCCTCCGCCTCGCCGACGCAGCGGGTGTCGTACCAGCCGACGTACCAGCCCGGCGCGTCGACCGCGCTCCTCACCGACCGCTACGAGCTGACGATGCTCCAGGCGGCGCTCGCCGACGGCACCGCGGGCCGGCACTGCCTGTTCGAGGTCTTCACGCGCCGCCTCCCGCCGGGTCGGCGGTACGGAGTCCTCGCCGGGACCGGGCGGGTCCTGGAGGCGCTGTCGTCGTTCCGCTTCTCCGCGGCCGAGCTCGACTGGCTGCACGCGCAGTCCGTCGTCGACGACCGCACCCTCGAGTTCCTCGCCGGCTACCGCTTCACCGGCACGATCACCGGGTACCCCGAGGGCGAGGTCTTCTTCCCCCAGTCGCCGGTGATGACGGTCGAGGGCACGTTCGCCGAGGCGGTGCTGCTCGAGACCCTCGTCCTGTCGATCCTCAACTACGACTCGGCCGTCGCGTCCGCCGCGTCCCGCATGACGAGCGCCGCCGTCGAGCGCCCGTGCCTCGAGATGGGCGCGCGGCGCGCGCACGAGCAGGCGGCCGTCGCCGCGGCGCGGGCCGCCGTCGTCGGCGGCTTCGCCGGGACGTCGAACCTCGAGGCGGGCCGCCGGTACGGCCTCGAGACCATCGGCACCGCCGCGCACGCGTTCACGCTCCTGCACGACGACGAGAGGTCCGCCTTCGCGTCGCAGGTCGCGTCCCTCGGCCCCGGCACCACGCTGCTCGTCGACACCTACGACGTGCGCCGCGGCGTCGAGAACGCCGTCGAGGCGGCCGGCGGCCACCTCGGTGCCGTGCGCCTCGACTCCGGCGACCTCGGCGTCCTCGCCGTCGAGGTGCGCCGCCAGCTCGACGCCCTCGGCGCGCACGACACGAAGATCACCGTGACCTCCGACCTCGACGAGTACGCCATCGCGTCGCTCGCCGCCGCGCCCGTCGACTCCTACGGCGTCGGCACGTCCCTGGTCACCGGCTCCGGCGCCCCCACGTGCGGCATGGTCTACAAGCTCGTCGCCCGCGCCGACTCCAGCGGCGTGCTCCAGCCCGTCGCCAAGGCGTCGACCGCCAAGACGAGCACGGGCGGACGCAAGTGCGCCGCCCGCCGCTACGACGCCGACGGGCGCGCGGTCGAGGAGGTCGTCGTCACGGGTGCCGACCTCGCCGTGCAGGAGTGGGAGCCCGACGACGTCGACCTGCGCCGGCTCCAGGTGCCCCTCGTCGTCGACGGCGCCGTCGACTCGCGCTGGGTCGGGTCGTACGGCGTGGAGAACGCCGCGCACCGCCACCGCGAGGCCCGCGCCGAGCTGCCCCGCGGCGCGCGCCGCCTCTCCGCCGGCGACCCGGCGATCCCGACGGTCGTGCACACGCTGTCCTGACTCTCCCCGGGCCGCGACCCGGTCGCGGCCGGGCGGGCGCGTCCGGCCGCCGGGGCTACCGCTTCCCGACGAACCAGCCGCGCACCGTCGCGACCCGGGCGTCGAGCTGCTCGACCGTCGCGAGCGGGACCTCGGGCCCGCCGCAGCGGCGCCGGAGCTCGGTATGCACCGACCCGTGCGGCTGCCCGCTGCGGCGCGCCCACGCGGAGACGAGCTGCTGGAGCTCCTTGCGGAGCTCCGCGGCGCGCCGGTGGTCCATCTCGGCGCGCTCGCGCTCCGCGGACTGGGTGGTGCGCGAACGCGCGCTCATCTGGTCGGCCTGCCGCTGGCGCAGGAGGGTCGTGACCTGGTCCGCGTCGAGCAGCCCGGGCAGCCCGAGGAAGTCGAGCTCCTCGTCCGAGCCGACGTCCGCGCCCGTGCCGAACTCGCCGCCGTCGAACAGCACGCGGTCGAACGACGCCTGGGCCTCGAGCGCCTCGAACGAGCCCTGGACGAGCTCGCCCGACGCCTTGTCCTCGCGGTTCGCCTCGGCGAGCAGCGCGTCCTCGGGGTTGAACCCCTCCCCCTGCTCCTCCGCCGTGAGCGGCCGGTCCAGCGCGTGGTCGCGCTCGATCTCGAGCCCGTTCGCGAGCTCGAGCAGGTGCGGCACGCTGGGCAGGAACACCGACGCCGTCTCGCCGCGCTTGCGGGCACGCACGAACCGTCCGACGGCCTGCGCGAAGAACAGCGGCGTCGCGGTCGAGGTCGCGTACACGCCGACCGCGAGCCGCGGGACGTCGACGCCCTCCGACACCATGCGGACGGCGACCATCCAGCGCGCGTCGCCGTCGGAGAACTCCTCGATGCGGCTGCTCGCGCCGTCGTCGTCGGAGAGGACGACCGTCGGCGACTTCCCGGTGATGCGCGCGAGGTGGCCTGCGTACGCGCGCGCGTCCGTCTGGTCGGTCGCGATGACGAGGCCGCCCGCGTCGGGGATCGCCCGCCGGACCTCGGTCAGCCGCTTGTCCGCGGCCGCGAGGACCGACGGGATCCACTCGCCGTTCGGGTCCAGCGCGGTGCGCCACGCCTGGCCCGTCATGTCCTTGGTGAGCGCCTCGCCGAGACGCGCGCTCACCTCGTCGCCGGCCTTCGTGCGCCAGCGCATGTTGCCCGAGTAGGACAGGAACAGCACCGGACGCACGACGTGGTCGCGCAGCGCGTCGCCGTACCCGTAGGTGTAGTCGGCGCGTGATCGTCGGATGCCGTCGGGACCGCGCTCGTACTCGACGAACGGGATGGCCGCGGTGTCCGAGCGGAAGGGCGTGCCCGTGAGCGCGAGGCGCCGGGTCGCGTCCTCGAACGCCTCGCGCACCGCGTCGCCCCACGACAGCGCGTCGCCGCCGTGGTGCACCTCGTCGAGGATGACGAGCGTGCGGTCGGCCGTCGTGCGCGCCGCGTGCAGCGCCGGCTTCGCGGCGATCTGCGCGTACGTGAGCGCGACGCCGTCGTAGTGCGCGCCGTGCCGGCCCTGGCTGTTGCGGAAGTTCGGGTCGATCCGGATGCCGACGCGCGCCGCCGCGTCGGCCCACTGGTGCTTGAGGTGCTCGGTCGGGGCGACGACCGTCACGCGCCGCACCACGCCCTGCTCCAGGAGCTCGGTCGCGACACGCAGCGCGAACGTCGTCTTGCCCGCGCCGGGCGTCGCGACGGCGAGGAAGTCGCGCGGCGCGCGCGTGCGGTACAGCTCGAGCGCCTCGGCCTGCCAGGCGCGCAGCTTGGACGCCGAGCCCCACGGGGCGCGCCGCGGGAACGCGGGCGAGAGGTGCGACGCCGCCGCGGAGGACGGGCTCTGGGGTGCCGGCGGCGAGGTCCTGCTACGGGAGTCGGGGGCGGAGTGACCGGTGGACGTCGTGTGGTGCTCCGCGCTCACTTGCCGGAGTCACCCTCGCCGTCCTGCGGGTCTCGCAGTCCCTCGTAGATCTCCTTGCACGTGGGGCACACGGGGAACTTGTTCGGGTCGCGGCCGGGCACCCAGACCTTGCCGCACAGCGCGATCACCGGCTTGCCGGAGAGCGCCGACTGCATGATCTTCTCCTTGCGCACGTAGTGCGCGAAGCGTTCGTGGTCGCCGGGCTCGGTCTGCTCGCGCGTCTCCTCGCGCTCGAGCACCCCGGTCGACGTGCCGGTCGTCGGCTCGGTCGCAGGAGTCCGGAACGGGTCCTCGGGACCCCCGGGTGGCGTGCTCGCGCGGAGTTCGATCATGGAGTGAAGTCTACGTCGCGACGCCCACACGTCGGGCGGCCGTCGACGCGCCGGTCCGCGCGCCGTGCGGCACGCGCCGCGCGGACCGCGTGCCGCGTGCCGTGGGGACGGGAGACGACGAAGCCCGCCGACGCACGGTCCAGGGGCGTGGACCGCGCGCCGACGGGCGGCTCGGTGTCGCGGGAGCTCCCGCGAGGTGTCGTCGACCCGTCGGGTC